>JAGPFF010000069.1 GCA_018056725.1 Anaerolineaceae bacterium | reverse complement strand
GCTCGGGCACGGTCAAATAGAAGGGTTCTCTGAAAAATACGGGATGGAGTTCCGCAAAGCTTATTGGGATGAACCAGTGGACAAGGATCTGGTTAACCGACACGAACAGGAAATCTTTCCGCTCTTGCACCTGCGCAAATTATTCGCCGGTATTGACCAATTCAATCTCTATAATTTTGTCACATCGGATGGCTCGACGAATGAAAATGTCTATGCATACTCCAATGCCGATTCCGGTCAAAAAGCCCTGATCCTTTATAACAATAATATTCAATCCACAGAAGGCTGGATTCATAATTCGGTTCCTCAACTGCGTGGTCATGGACAAAACCGATCCCTTGCGCAAATCTCACTTTCGCAAGCCCTCTCATTACCGGATGATCGTGAAGCGTATCTGGTCTTCCGGGATAGTATCACCCATTTACAATATCTCCGCCCTTTTGGAGAAGTGCTGGATCGGGGTCTTCATTTCAAATTGAGAGGATATCAATACCACGCGCTGCTTGATTTTCAGGTTGTCCGCCAGGACCCACGACATGATTATCGAGCGTTATATCAAGTCCTTGGCAGCCAGGGGGTTCCAGATCTTCAGCAAGCTCTGGATGAACTCGTGATGCGCCCCATCCTCGAACCTTATCGAGAGATGGTCAACGCCGGCTATTTGGGTTATTTGCTGGCGAAATACACGGCTGTAACAAAAATAGCGACATTGGATGAGCAGGAAATTTCGCAGAAGGTAGAACGTTTCCTGACCGGTGCTTCACAACGGGAAGGTCTTTATCACAACATCACGCCCGTCAGAGATGAAATAACCGGCTTGATCACAACTGGCTTAACCTTGCAGGCACGATTGAAAAGCGTCCTTTCTCCTGGCAGCCGGAAAATTCATCAATTGATCGATTTATTGACCACTCCACTCTTCCAGGAAAAATCACAGCGCACGACCCTGCTGGTTTGGGCAATTTGCAGTCCGCTTGGAAAACTCAAAAGTGATCTGGAAGCCAGTGAATATTCCCTCACCTGGTTGTACGAATGGAAGTTAACTCACCCCTTCGTCACTGTGCTCCGTGATTGGGGAACGCCTGAAGAAAGAATTCAGGAATTATTACAGATCCTGAGAATCGCGATCAAACATCAGAACTGGTACAGTGAGCTGCAAAAAAGCCCCTTCGACAAAATTGTTCAATCCTGGTTTTCCGATCCAGAAGTTCAGAATTATCTGCGCGTAAACCGTTTCCAGGATGTGTTGTGGTATCGCAGAGAATCGTTTGATGAATTTATAGCCTGGATGACCCTCATTACCACCGTTAAGACGCTTGCCGATAAACAGATGGACCGGGCTTCGCTTACTGAAACTTTGTTACACCTTTACGAAATCACAGCCCGGTTAAGGAAGCTCGAAGCACAATCAAAATATCGGTTTGATCATTTGCTTAATTTTAAATCGGAGTAATTTTCAACCCGTCTGAGGGGCAGCGAAGCGGTTAATGGCAGCTAGAAAAGTATCAGCGGCATTTTCGCCGTTGGTTAAATTGATCGCCTGTCTTAACTCAGGCAGGATGTCAGTGGTGTAGTCTTTTCCTGTTACCTGATTCATCAAGAAAGTGGCATGGGCAGCATAGCTCAGATTGTTTCGCGGTTCAATACGCGATAAACTCCCGTGAAACCAGGCACAAGACGTAAACATCTCCTGGCAGGCAAATTGGGCTTGAAATGCTTTGTTCAGGTTTTCAAGTTCAGCATCATTCAGTACCCTCGCTGCCCTCGTCTGAATCCACTCCGCAAATTGAATCTCCCCAAGCGTGACGTGAATAAATTCATTACGCGCTTCCACCGGGTCAATCCCGAAACGATTGCAGAGCGAAGAAAAGTCAGCATAAATCACCTGGTTCAAACTATCCAGCGCCTGTTTGAAATATTTTTTCCAACTTGCCCCTAAAGAGCAGGCGCATTCCTCTTTCCATCTTGCCACGCCGTGGTGGCAACTCCAGGAAGTGTTTTCCACGATCTTTCCACGATCATGAACCGAATTCTGTTTGAGCCATAAACCTGGCCACGTGGGTCGCATTCCGATTTTTCCCGTCGAACCGTTAAGGAGGTGCGCTAAGAACTGATCCCGGAAAGGTTGATGGTGACCGTATAATTCTCCATCCGTAGCAATCATCAGGCATTGATCTGGTTGGTACGGATCCACTTCTGGTTTCAGGTAAAACTCGGCAAAAGAATCCGCGTTGCCGGTGGCGAAGGTATCAAAACTCATCGTAGAACTTAACCCGCCGTGATAGACAAAAACATAGATGGATTTCCCATTTTCCAAATCAATGCGGCAGGGTGAATGACCTTGTTCGACTTCCACTTGCCAGGGCGCAAGGATCGTAAAACGGATGCCATTTTCAGAAAGTGCTAATAATACATCCGTATTGACAGCCGTTTCTGGCAGCCACATCCCTTCCGGAGCGCGTTTGAATAATGAGGTAAACGCTGCAATACCCCATTTGATTTGTGTTTGCATATCCTCTTTGGTGAGTAGCGGGAGAATACTGTGGTGATATGCCTGAGCCATGGCGTTCCCGCTGCCATAGATCGCCTGGTTGAGACTATCTTCCCGGACGATGGTTGCCAGCGTCTCGGGAGATTTTCGCTTCATCCATTCAACCAGGGTTGGACCAATGTTATAACTGATGCGGCTGAAATTCCTCAGCTCACTGTTTGGCTGGTAACAGGTCGCTAATATTTGCTCATTCCAGTTGCGGTAAGGGGCTGCACCGGGCTCATCCGGAATTTGACCGGTGAAGGGATCTTCACGTGGTGGCTGATAGAAATGGGCGTGAACGCAGAAACTGTGATTTTCTTTCATCGATGGTCGGCTTTCTTGTTAAGATATTCGAGATGATCCTTAAAACGTGCCGGGATTACCCCGAATTCACGCGGGACGACATCCAGATTGGTGATCCTGTCAACGGCAAGCTCATCCAGCCAGAAGATGGAAACCGGAAAGTTTCGATACACCTGAGCCAGATAGAGCGAAATCCGCCGCAATCGGTCTGGCGTTACGGAGATTAAATGCCGTGA
This sequence comes from Anaerolineaceae bacterium, assembly GCA_018056725.1. Taxonomy (GTDB): domain Bacteria; phylum Chloroflexota; class Anaerolineae; order Anaerolineales; family Anaerolineaceae; genus UBA6107. The sequence continues at coordinate 3,230 of JAGPFF010000069.1, read as the reverse complement.
GATTCCCAACTGTTTCATGATCAGGCGAATAATTTCAGCGTAGGAGATCGATTCGATCCCTCCAATCGGGATGACACGATTCAGTTTCATCGGATCTTCCATTGCTAAAAGCATGCAAGTCACCAGATCATCGACGCTGATCGGTTGAAGTAAAGTCTTTCCTTCTTCAGGTATGAGGGTAACACCGGGAGAGAGCCGCAGCAATCTTGCCAGTGGCTCAGTGAACTGGTCTCCGGCGCCAAAAACAGCGCCTGTCCTGAAAATGGTATATGGAATTCCACTATTTATTATCCACTTTTCAGCAATCCCTTTGGCTTTCATCACCGGGTAAGCGGACCCACGGTCTGCTCCGTGATGGCTCAAAAAAAGGATGTGACTGACGTCGGAATCCTTGCAGGCTGCCATCAGGGTAGCGGTTCCTTCAACATCCACCTGGTTCAGGTTTCCCTGTAAGCCATAGCGTTCAGCGCCGGCAAGATGATAGATTCGATCTACATCTTTAATTGCTGCCCGAAGGCTGCGCTGATCAGAAAAGCTGCTGACAGCGACTTCGACTGCAATTCCTTTAGGAAATTTAGGGGAATTTTTTGAAGGACGAAGGAGGACTCGAACCTGTTCACCTGAAGTGATTAAGGAGCGAATTAAGGTTCGTCCGATAAAACCTGTTCCACCAGTAACAAGGATCATTGATGTGAAATTATAGCAGAATCCATCTCGAATCAGGGTCTTTCTTGCAGGCATTGGCATGTTTCTTGCTACATATTCTTGGGTACAGTGTTATGGAGTTATGATGAGTGCAACTCTGGATGAAATTAGAACAAAACCATCCCCCCGCATTGGGTTTCATTACTTTCCGGATACAGATCATTATTCCCAAAGTGATCTTTCCACCTGGCTGCCAATCCTGAAGACATTAAACGCCCACTGGCTGGTTCTGGATACTGACACTTTGCGCGCCATTCCTGAGCAATTCATCACCGGTTTGATCGCGGATGGCATTCTCCCGATCCTCCACCTCCACATGGCATTACCAAATTCCCCAACTGCAGGAGACATGAAGACTCTTTTCACCGCTTACGCACGGTGGGGAGTAAAACATTTGATCCTATTTGATCGACCAAACCAACGAGAAAACTGGTCACCCGCAGGGTGGACCCAACCCGACCTGGTGGAACGATTTGTAGATCGATTTCTCCCGCTCGCCGTTAGTGTGGCTCAATTTGGAATGATGCCAATTTTTCCTCCTCCCCAACCCGGTGGAGATTATTGGGATGTCGCTTTCCTTAAACAATCCTTGCAGTCCATGATTCGTCGTGGCTACGCGAAGCTCATCGATCAGATTGGGCTTTCCTCCTATGTGTTCACGTACGGTCATGATCTGGATTTTGGCAGTGGAGGTCCTGAACGTTGGCCAAAAAGTATGCCTTATGGCAAAAGTGCTGAAAGCGAAGATCAGAAAGGATTTCGTAATTTTGAATGGCTGCAATCCGCGGCTGTTTCCACCTGCCATAATGAATTACCCATGTTCCTGCTTGGAGCGGGAATTAAAGAACCGGGAGGAAATCTCTCCCCTGAAATGCATATGGGCTTGAATCTGAACATCCTGGAACAGCTCAATTCATCAACAGGTGAAGATTCCATTCCGACCTACGTTCAATCATGTAATTTTTTCGTGCTCTCTACGGCAGCCAATTCTCCATTGGCTCAACATGCCTGGTTCCGCAGCGAGGAGGATTATCTCCCGATTGTGGACCTTTTGATTCCTTCTTCACGCTCCCTCCCCTCCACACCTCCCTGGAACAAAGACAAATTCACTTCGGCGGAAAATTTGAACTCTCCCTCAGCCGAAAGCCATCCCATCGCACATTACCTGCTCCTTCCGCTTTATGAGTGGGGCGTTGCTGACTTTCATCTGGAAGTAATCCGACCCTTCCTGCAAAAATACCATCCAACAATTGGATTTTCAATTGAGGAAGCTTCACTGGCAAGGAAGATTACCGTTCTTGGAGGTGAGCAATCCTTTCCAGAGGACAGGTTGACGGCGTTACGAAACGCGGGTTGTAATGTTGAACGGATCTGTGGAGATGGTATGAGTATTGCAACCCAATTGGCAGAGAGGTAAATTATGGCACAATCCAATCCTGAAATTTCTTCTTCCTCGTCTTCAAATCGAGGAATGTCGCCCATCCTAAAAGTCATCGGACTTGGAGGTGGAGGTCAAAATGCCATCGATCGGATGATCGAGCTGGGAATGGAAGGTGTGGACTTCATTGCCGCCAATTCCGATGCCCAGGTGTTAAGGAACAGCCTTGCCCCGGTCAAGATTCAACTCGGTCCAAAGGTTACTCACGGGCAAGGTGCCGGTGGAGATCCCACGATCGGAGAACTTTCAGCGGATGAAAGTTATCAAGAGCTTCAAGATGCTCTACGCGGTGCAGATATGGTCTTCTTAACATGCGGAATGGGTGGAGGTACCGGGACAGGTGCCATTCCGGTGGCAGCCAGTATTGCTAGTGAGCAGGGTGCCGTTGTCGTCGCTGTGGTTACCACCCCATTTTCATTCGAAATGGGCAGACGCCAGGCAAACGCCCGCGCGGGTCTCGCCAAATTACGTCCGTATACGGATACCATGATCACCGTTTCGAATGATCGCTTACTCCAGATCGCCCCCAAAGATTTGCCTCTGGAAATGGCTTTCCGTCTGGCAGATGATATTCTCCGTCAGGGTATTCAGGGAATTTCAGAGCTAGTCTATCAACCAGGTTTGATAAACGTTGATTTTTCGCATATTCGCAGTGTACTGAAAAATGGTGGTCGGTCAATGATTTCAATCGGTACAGGCAGTGGTGAGAATCGGGTCAGTGATGCCGTGGAATATGCACTCCATCATCCGATGCTTGAAAACATACAGCTTGAAAATACAAACGCCGTAATAGCAAATTTCACCAGTGGTGATGACCTGCCATTTCATGAAGTAGTGGAAGCGCTGCAAAAACTGCATGCCCGCACGGGCGAACAGGCAGAATTAATTCCCGGTATAATTCGCGACCCTCGTATGGAAGAAAGAGTGCAGGTGATTCTCGTGCTCACCGGTCTGGATTCCACCCCCGAAAATAGAGAGAGCATTCGTCAATCCCGGTCTGCTATCTTCAATCCAGAGGTAGACCCAACCCCGGTTGAAACCGCCTTCCCATTTTTAATGCAAGAACCCAACCCGGACCACACCCTTG
>JAGPFF010000068.1 GCA_018056725.1 Anaerolineaceae bacterium | reverse complement strand
ATGATCCAGCACCTCAATATCCATCAGTTTTCCTGCCTGCACCACCGTGCGCGTCAGTGCCACATCCTCCGCGCTGGGTGTGGGGTCGCCGCTGGGGTGATTATGCGCCAGGATGATCGATGCCGCGCTGCGTTGAATGGCTGCCCGAAATACTTCAGCCACCCGCACCATGGAGCTGTTGAGCGAGCCGGTGTACACTTTATCGATCCACAGTTTGCGATTGCGGGTGTCGAGCAGAATCACCCACAACTGCTCCTGCACCAGACCCTGCATTTCATAGCGCACCAGTTCCGCGGCATCACCCGGTGAATTGATCGCGTCCTTCAATTCCGGTGATTCCAGACTCAGGCGCCGCCCCAGTTCAATGGCAGCCTTCAATTGCGCGGCTTTTGCCGGACCCAGCCCGTGCACGGCGCATACCTCGGCAAAACTTGCCCGTTGAATGCCTTGCAGCCCGCCCAACTCCTGCAGGATCCGTTCGCCCAGTTGCACGGCGTTCTCTCCTTCCACTCCAACGCGCAGCAAAATAGCAAGTAATTCCGCTTTTGAGAGCCCCTCCGGACCGATCAGTTCCAATCGCTCCCGTGGTCGTTCCTCCTGTGAAAGATCCTTAATCCGGTAGGCAGCACGCGAATCCTGGTTCATGGCATCCTCTGTGTGAAAGTCTTCCCCGTTTTATATAACATCCTCCATTTTCCCGCAAGTGGCGCGCACACAGACCGGTCAAAGCCTATCCATGCTATAATTTCACTCGGAGCCCAGCGATGATTTTTGATCCTTCTTTTCTTAAACAGCTTTCGCTGTTTGGCATTGGTTTTGCTGCCGCCTTTTTGGTGGCTTTATGGCTAAGCCTGATCTTCTGGACCAACCGCGATATCCGCAGCCGCAGCCGGGATGGGGGCACTCGCGTTCTGGCGATTTTGATCGTGACGCTGCTGTTTTTGCCCGGTTTTCTCATCTATCTGGTCATGCGCCCAGCCAAAACGCTTGAAGAGGAGTATCAACACGCTCTTGAAGAAGAAGCTCTGCTCCAGACCATTGAGGGCGCGGTGCTCTGCCCGGGCTGTGAGCGTCATATTCAGTCAGATTGGCTGGTATGCCCCACCTGCAATACCCTGCTAAAGAAGACTTGCGACACCTGCGGCAGGCTGGTGGAACTCAGCTGGAATGTCTGCCCTTACTGTGCCACGCCCCTGCCAGGCATCCCCCAGCAAGAGTCCCCATCAGAATCCACTGCAGCGGTGGAAATTCCTCAAGGAACACCCGCCGCAGAAACGTCCTCTGAAGATGCAGAACCTTCCCCGCTGGATGACACCGGCGTTATTCCACAATAGAACGGTTGCCCTGACGCATGTTGAACAATGAAAACATTGAACCTGTTGATTACCTGATCATCGGGCATATCACGCAGGATGTGACCCCGAATGGATTGATTTTAGGGGGAACTGCTTCCTACGCCTCTCTCACCGCGCGCGCTTTCGGTTTACGGGTCGGGATTGTCACTGCCTGCTCGCCTGAGTTGCATCTTGACGAAATGGAAGGGATCCAGATTAAGCGCAAGGATTGTGCATATACCAGCACCTTCCAGAACACACACACCCCAAGTGGCAGAATCCAACAGATTCTGCATGTGGCGGATGAACTCACTCTGGCAGATGTTCCCCTTGCCTGGCGTAATTCTCCCATTGTCCATCTCGGTCCCCTCGCAAACGAAATCGGGTCTGAACTGGCTCGCGCTTTCCCCCAATCGCTGGTTGGCGTCACCCCGCAGGGTTGGATGCGCGGCTGGCGGGAAGATGGCGTTGTGAGTTTTAAGGAATGGAAAGAAGCTGACCAGGTGCTGCCCTGCGTCCAGGCTTGCGTCATGAGTATTGAGGATGTAAAGGGCAATGAGGAGATTATTGCCAGTTTTGCCTCGCTTTCCCCGATCCTGGTGGTTACAGAAGGTGCGGCAGGTGCACGCATCTACTGGAATGGCGATGTGCGATCCATCCGCCCACCCAAAGAGAAAGAGGTCGATCCGGTAGGCGCTGGTGACATTTTTGCTGCTTCATTTTTCATTCAGTTGAAACAGACGCGCGATCCCTGGCAGGCTGCCAGGCTTGCTACATTAACCGCTGCCAATTCGGTTACCCGCCTCGGAATTCAGGGCGTGCCGACCTCTCAGGAAGTCACCAGTTTTTCCAGTGAGATTCTCAATCCGGGTATGCCATGAGCCGCGTTCTCACGCTCGTCAACCAGAAAGGTGGCGTTGGCAAAACAACCACGGCGATCAATTTAAGCGCCTACCTGGGTATGTTTGGGAAGAAAGTGCTGCTGATTGATCTTGACCCCCAGTCGAATGCCACTTCTTCCCTCGGCATCAACAAATATGAAGTGCGCTGCGGGACATATGAGGTTTTACTGGGATCAGAACCCATTGCGCCGAATATTTTAATCAACCCCAAGCTAAAAATCTCCCTGCTGCCCTCCTCCCCCGCACTGGCTGGTGCAGAAGTGGAATTGATCAGTTTTGAGCAGCGCGAGTTTCGCCTACGCGAAGCCCTGCAGCCAGTTTTGGAACGCTATGATTATATTATTATTGACTGCGCCCCTTCGTTAAGCCTGCTCACTGTGAACGGTCTGGTTGCGGCAAAAGATGGCGTGCTTATTCCCGTTCAATGCGAGTACCTCGCCCTGGAAGGCATCGGGCAGTTGACCCAAACCTTGAATCTGGTGCGCGCCAGTTTATTCCCCGAGCTGCGCATCCGCGGCGTCATCCTCACCATGTTCGATAGCCGCACCAACCTCTCCGCAGATGTGGTCAGCGAAGTGCGAAAATTCTTTCCCAATCTGGTGTATGATACGATCATACCGCGGTCAGTTCGTCTGGCAGAAGCTCCATCCTACGGTTTACCAATCTCTCATTACGCGCCTGATTCAAACCCAGCCAAAGCTTACGCCGCATTGACTCGCGAAATAATTGAACAGGATGGGGAGTCTGTGTCTCCCTTCATCGGATAGGTGGTAGATATGCCTCAAAAATCAGGTCTCGGCAAAGGTCTTGACGCTCTAATTCCCACCGGTTTTACCAGCCCGGTGACTCCTGCTGACTCGCATGTACCTATCTCCATGATCGTGCCCAACCCCAGCCAGCCCCGCGATACGATCGACGATCAATCCCTGCTCGAACTGGCGGCTTCGATCCGGGAACATGGTATTCTGCAGCCGCTGGTTGTCTCGCATGATCCTGTGACCGGAACCTACACGCTCATAGCAGGGGAAAGGCGTTTGCGGGCGGCAAAATTAGCTGGTCTGGAGAAAGTTCCCGTCATTCTGCGCACCGTCAGCGAGCAGCAACGCCTTACAGAAGCGCTGATTGAAAATATTCAGCGTTCGAACCTCTCCCCGCTGGAAGAAGCCCGCGGATTCAGGCGCCTGGTGGATGAATTCAACCTGACTCATGAAGAATTGGCTGCCCAGGTAGGGAAAAGCCGCACGTCGGTGACCAACACCTTACGGCTCCTCAACCTCCCCAAACAAGTGCAGGAAGCACTTGCCATGGAGACGATTAGCGAGGGTCATGCCCGCGCTCTGCTGGGTCTGCCACATGAACAGGCGCAAATCGCCGCCCTGCAAACCATCCTCACGCAGGGTTTGAACGTGCGGCAGACAGAAGAGTTGGTGCGCAAACTGACCGGGACAAAACCTCCCTCCGCTCCCGCAAAAGATGCCGATCCCCTTCTTCGCGAAATTGCAGAGCGATTACAAAGCCGTTTTGGCACCCGGGTGAGTCTACGTCAGAGCGGTAAAGGCGGCACAATTACCATTCATTATTACTCCGACGAAGAGCTTTCCAACCTGATATCAACCCTTCTGGAGTGATATGCAAATTCTCCGCAACGGCAAAATGCTCTTCAGCATGCCCGGAGCCAATGCCCTGGCGGTGGATCGCGGATACATCCTTGCTGCTGGTTCAGACGAAGAAATCCTTAATTTAACCACCGCCGAGACACCTCAAATTGACCTCAACGGTTTGAGCGTCCTTCCGGGTTTGACCGATGCACATATCCATCTTGAGTTATATGGCGAATCCCTGCAAATTGAAAATTGTGATACCCCAACGCGGGCTGCCTGTATTGAACGGGTAAGGCAAAAGGCAATCTCTACCTCCGGGAGTGCCTGGATCAAGGGACATGGATGGAATCAGAATCACTGGTCGGAAGGTTACGGGACAGCGCTGGAGCTGGATCAAGTTAGTGGCAATCACCCCGTATTTCTGACGGATGTATCCCTCCATAGTGCATGGGTCAATTCCCAGGCGCTCCAGATCGCAGGAATCTCCGCCTCAACCCCTGACCCGGAAGGGGGCAGGATTCAAAGAGACGCCAGGAATAACCCCACAGGGATGTTGTTTGAAAATGCAGTTGCTCTGGTTGAATCCAAGATTCCACCCACTACACCCGATCAACGAAAACAGAATTTATACGCCGCCCAGCAGAAACTTTTGGAATTCGGCATCACTTCCGTGCATGATTTTGACCGTATGCCATGTTTCCAGACCCTGCAGGAGCTGGATGAGGAAAAAGACCTGCTACTGCGCGTGGTGAAAAACTTGCCGGTTGACCAACTGCCGGCAATTATTGAAGCCGGGTTGCGACCGGGGTTCGGCAGTGATCATCTTCGGATCGGTTCGATCAAATGTTTCGCGGATGGCGCGCTTGGTCCTCAAACTGCAGCCATGCTCGAACCGTATGAACTGGACTCCGCCAACCGGGGGACTCTACTGCTCACGGCAGCTGAAATCCTCGAAACCGGCATTCAAGCTGCGGTAAATGGCTTCAGCCTGGCTGTTCACGCCATCGGTGACCGGGCAACACAAGAAGTTTTGCATGGGTTTGACCTGCTACGCAAGTATGAGACCGAACACGGGTTGACCCATCCCCGACACCGCATCGAACACTTGCAGTTACTCCATCCAGCGAACCTTGGTCGGGCAGCCGCGCTGCGAATTACCGCTTCCATGCAGCCGGTGCACCTTTATAACGACATGGAAACTGCGAACCTTCACTGGGGTTCCCGCTGCCGTTATGCATTCCCACTGGCTTCTCTGCTTTCAAATGGCACCAAGTTGATTTTTGGCTCCGACGCGCCGGTGGAATCACCCAATCCGTTTTGGGGTATCCATGCTGCAGTTGCCCGGTGCAGCAGGGGAAAGGATCCCTCCGAAGCTGCCTGGATCCCGAAGGAGAGAATTACAGTCATGGAAGCGCTTCAGGGATACGTTCACGTTCCGCACTGGCAAGCCGGGCAGGATCACACCCTCGGTCGCCTGGAAGCAGGATACAAGGCAGATCTGGTGGTGTTGGATCATGACCCATTGACCTTCCCGATCGATCAACTTCATCTGATCCGCCCTTGTAGTGTGATGGTAGATGGAAAATGGGTATATCATAATTGGTAAGGGTCTATCAGCTGTCATGGCATTATCTCCTGAAATTCTCGTTCCACGCCTGGGTGAAGTACTGGTCAGTGAAGGGCTGATTACTAATGAGCAGCTCAATTTAGCTCTGGAAAAACAAAAAAAGATCACTTCCAGTAATAACCCGGTGCGGATTGGCGAGATTCTGGTGGAACAAGGGTATCTTTCCCGCGAGGACCTCGATCAAGCCATCACCCGGCAGATTCTTCGTTTCCAGCAGGCATTGGTCGCCTCCAACCGCACACTCGAAGAACGAGTGCGCGCACGGACAGGTGAATTGGAAGCCGCTTACAGGAAACTTTCAGAACTGGATGTCATTAAATCCAACTTCATTTCGAATATCTCACATGAGTTACGCACACCCTTAACCCATCTCAAAGGGTATATTGACTTGCTGATGACGACGGATGGGATTGAGGTGAACCCTGAGATAAAACCAGCATTAGAGGTCATGCAGCGATCGGCTGAGCGGCTTGAAAACTTGATCAATGACCTGATCATGTTCTCCATCGCAGAGAATGGGCAGCTTCAGATTAGCAGCGAAAAGTTTAATCTAAAGGAAGTGGCTTCCATCATCCTATCCCGCCATCAAACGAGGGCAGAAAACAAGAAAATTTGCCTCGAAATGGATTGCCCCTTTGATGTGCTCTATGTTTTCGCCGATAAAAACCGTATCACCTGGGTGATCAATCAATTGGTAGACAACGCCATAAAATTCATGAACAACCAGGGAAAAATTATTTTGCACCTGACAACACTGGATAACCAGGCAATCATTGCCGTTCAGGATCATGGTGTAGGATTATCAGACCAACAGATTCGGGAAGCATTCATGCCTTTCCATCAGCTTGATGGTAGTGC
>JAGPFF010000067.1 GCA_018056725.1 Anaerolineaceae bacterium | reverse complement strand
ACCCTGCGTTGCTTGGCAAACTGGTTCTGCCCATGCTGGTCACTTCCATTGGTGCAGGTCTGGTGATGCCATTTATGAATGTGTTCTTCCGCCAGGTTCATGGTCAGTCCGACAGCTCCATTGGTACTTTGTTTGCCTTTGGATCGCTTGCCATGGGCATTGGTCTGCTGATCGCCCCACCTTTGGCGGAACGGTTTGGCAAAATACAGCTTGTCGTAATTACGCAGGCATTGTCTATTCCGTTCCTGGCTTTACTTGGGTTCGCCCCGATTTACTGGATTTCAGCCTCTGCTTATTACATTCGCGTAGCCTTGATGAACATGAGTTCACCGGTTTATCAAACCTTCGTGATGGAAAAGGTGGAGCCTTCTGCACGGGCAACGGTGGCAAGTTTGGTCAGTATGGCAAATACCTTCGGTTGGGCGTTCAGTCCAACCATCAGCGGTGCCATCCAGGTGCGCTACGGATTTGGTCCGGCGTTTACGCTGACGATTATTTTTTATGCAATTTCAATTACCATGTACTGGGGTTTTTTCTGGCGTGGCTCGCAGAAACACTCTTCCGGTGCAATCCCAACTCACTGATGCGAGTTTCTCTTAGCCATTGGGGGTCTTAGAAATGGTTCAAAAAAGCATCTACAAGCCGAGGATCAAAATCTAACCCTTTATGATCCAGTAGATATTTTTTAACGGTTTCTTCCGATAGTGCTTCTCGGTACGGGCGCTCGGTGCACATGGCATCCCAAACATCAATAATACTGAAAATCCTCGCCGCCAGCGGAATTTCCTCGCCGGCAAGACCCCGTGGGTACCCCTTGCCATCCCAACGTTCGTGGTGGCAGTAAGGGATATCTAACGCGGGTACCAGGTATTCGATTTGAGATAACAATTCATAGGCATAAACAGGGTGCATACGCATGACAGCCCATTCACTTTCGGTTAGCGATCCGGGTTTGAGGAGGATCGAATCAGGAATACCCATTTTACCGATATCATGTAATAATGCCCCTCTGCGCATGTGGATCAATTGTCCGTCATCGATGCCCACAACTTTCGCCAGCTCGAGGCATTTTTCAGTAACCCGCATCGAGTGTCCTTCTGTTTCTCTATCCCTCATATCAAGGGCTTTGGACCAGCCCTCAATGGTTTGGTCGTATGCATTTAAGAGTTCCTCGGCTAACCTCTTTAATTGATCCTTTTGCTCTTTGATGTGCCGGAAGCGATTCAGGCGCAAAATATTCATGACTTTAATGCGTAATTCAAGACTGTCAAATGGTTTGGTTAAAAAGTCATCCGCACCGGCGCTCAATCCTTCCAGGCGTGCTTCCCGGCTGTCAGCCGCGGTGATCATAATTAATGGCACTTCGGCTAAAGCGGAGTTTGCGCGGATGTTCTTACAAACCTCATACCCATTCATATCCGGCATCATCAAATCCAGCAAAATGGCATCAGGAATGAATTGATTTGCCAGTCGAAGCCCATTAATACCATCCTCGGCAAAGAGCAACTCGACATTTTCAAACTGAAGCAGTCCCTCGATCGTGATCCGAACAATTGGTTCATCATCGATCACCAGGATTCTGGCTTTTTGTTTTATTACGAGATCGTTATTGTCCATTTGAGGTATCGTCTTTTCTGGTGTTATGGTAGCAATTTTCATTCCAATTGGATCTCTCAAAAGTAACCAGCCACCGTTGGTATTCTTAACATACCTTACTAATAGGGGCTTGAGGATAGGCAATATTACTTATAAATCATTGCATGTTCACCTGATCAACTTCTATTATGCAGAAATCAGTCCTTGCTGAATGGCAAACCGGACGAGCTCAGCCTGTGAATTAAGATGCAGTTTTGACATGATTCTGGCGCGATGGGCTTCCACAGTGCGCACGCTAATACCGAGTTTTAAAGCAATGGCATTATTGGTATTTCCTTCTGCGATTAACTGAAGGACTTCTTTCTCGCGGGAACTCAGACTATCGAATGCTCCGGTCTCCGTTCCCTCCTTTTCCAGCAACATTTCAATCACTTCATCATAAATGGCTTTGCTCAGATATCTTTTTCCTTCAAAGGCATTACGAATCGCTTCGAGAATTTCTGAAAAATCAGCATCTTTGATTACATAGCCCAGGGCACCATTGTGAAGAGCCCTGACGGCGTAACTTGCATTGGCGTGCATCGAAAGAATGACACAATTTGTGCGAGACCCCTGCTGTTTTAGTCGATTGACTACCTCAATCCCGTTGAGGTTTGGCATCATTATGTCCAACAGAAGGACATCCGGTTTAAGCGTCGCCACAAGTTCTAGCGCTTCCATTCCATCCGAAGCTTCTCCGACGACCTGAATATCGCTTTGAGATTGCAGCATGGCATTTAAGCCCTGACGGATGATGGTATGATCATCAGCAAGCGCCACTTTAATTTTCATCCTTGCTCCTTCGGCTCAAACGGAAATTCGACCTGGATGCTTGTCCCTTCTCCGGGGCTGGAAACGATATGAAGACGACCGCCAGCCCATGAAACACGTTCCTGCATAGCGGAAATCCCCGTTGAATCACCCGGCGACAAGTCCTCAACCGTAAATCCTTTTCCCTGATCAATAATAGAAAGGTTCAATGAATGGGGTTCAATAGCAACCAAAATACTGATTTCGTTCACACCGGCATGACGGGCGGTGTTCGTTAGAGCTTCCTGAATAATTCTAAAGGCGGTTGTTTCAATAATTGGCGAAAACCGTAAATCCATTAGAGGATCCACGTTATGAACGATTTTGATCTGAGTTTGCTGGGTGAATCGTTTAAATAACCAGTCCAGGGCAGCAAAGAGCCCGAGGTCATCAAGAATGGTCGGGCGTAGATTGATGGCAAGTTCTCTCGTGCTTTTCAGCAACTGATCAACGATTACCAGCGCCTGGGAGATTTTTTCCGGATCATTTTTGTTCAGGCGGGCATTTTCAAGGGTCATTTTTAAACCGGTTATCAACTGCCCCAGATCATCGTGTAACTCCATTGCCAACCTGCGCCGCTCAATTTCTTGAACTTCAATCATTTTGCGGGAAAGTAACTCAAGCTCCTGGTTTTGTTTTTGCAGCAGGGCATAGGCTTGCTGAAGTTTTTCTCGCTCTTCTTGCAAGCGGCGGTAACGGTTTACTTGCTGCAGGTTCTTTAATCGAATTTCAAGCTCAAGGCTGTCAAAAGGTTTGGAAAGAAAGTCATCGGCTCCGGCAGCCAGACCCTCAAGACGAGACTCTCGATCATCAAGCGCTGTGATCATGATAATCGGCACTTCCGATTGGGTGGGGTTTTGTCTCAGCCTTCGGCAAACCTCAAAGCCATCCATTTCCGGCATCATCACATCCAAAAGGATGACATCCGGATGGAGTTCATCTACAATTGCCAGACCTTCACTACCAGACGAGGCTGTAAAAATATGATACCCCGATCTGGTTAATAGAGCGGATAGGGTACTTCTGGCAGTTTGATTGTCATCAATAATCAGTAGATTGGTTTCTACCATTTTTTTCCTGGTATGTTATCCAAATGCCATAGATAAACCTGATACAGCAGGCATTTTTTCACGCTTGCCCGAATGGATCTTTCAATTCTTTTTGATTGTACATAAAAAATTGTACTTGTGGGAGCAGGTAAAGCAGAATGTAAGGTGAATATAAGGAAACTCTTGTGCCAAAAGCAGCTGTGTAAAAGGCTCATCCTGTTTCAGTAATAAACAAGGAATAAAAATACCAGGAATAAGTAATGTTCACATGCTGGATTAAGTAGCATGGCGAATATGAGAAAAACCCCAGCGTTTTTATACTAAGCTTGGAAAACCCAGAAGAAGGTAATTAAATATGACAATTAATTATGACCTCAAAGGTAAATATTTTACCGATGTAATTAATAAAGAAGCCCTTGCGGCGAGGATTCAAACCACAAACCAGGTTATTGAGGGGAATATTCATGTCCGACCTGCCATCCGTCTTAAGGATGAACTCAGTTCCGATGAACCCATCCTTGCGGTTACGGATGCAGTCGTATTCGATAACTCTATGAAGGAGCTATTCCGTACTCAATTCCTGGCACTTCGCCGTGACCAGATTGTCTGGATTACTGCGTTGAATGACATTGTAAATGGGGAATGAAAATGCTAGTTGACAATGTGATTGCTCAAACTCCCATCAGCATCGACTTGGATTTTCCAAAACTGCGTAATTATCTGGTGGATCAGGTTACAGCAGAAGTGGAAGGTGAGAGAACCAACAGTCCAAATTACCGGGCACTGGTGGCTCACAAAATTCAGCAGGCTTACCAGCGAGCGAACCTTAATTTCTCCAAAGATATAGCTGAGCGGTTAATGTCCATGGCATTTAGCGAGATTGTAGGCTATGGACCTATCACCAAACTGCTTGACGATCCTGAAATTAGTGAAGTGATGGTAAATGGTCCGCATAAAGTCTTTATCGAGAAAAATGGATTGGTGACGAAAACCAATATCCAATTTGATGATGATAACCACTTGCTACGGATCATCGAGAAAATCGTCTTACCGCTTGGTCGCCATGTGGATTATGACAGCCCGACTGTAGATGCGCGTCTGCCGGACGGTTCGCGCGTCAATGCAGTGGTCAGCCCGGTTGCCCTGGATGGTCCTTCTCTGACGATACGTAAATTTCGCAAAGACCGCATGAAAGTGCAAGATCTGATCAATTATGGCACCCTTACTGAAAATATGGCGGAGTTCCTGCGCGCCTGCGTGGTTAGCCGGATGAATATCGTCGTTTCAGGTGGGACTGGCTCAGGCAAAACGACTTTGCTCAACGTTTTATCGGAATTTATCCCGAATGATCAGCGCATTGTCACCATTGAAGATGCAGCGGAGCTCCAATTACAACAGGATCATGTTGTACGAATGGAAACCAAAAAGAAAAACACGGATGGAAAAGGTGAAGTGACCATTCGGGATCTGGTGATTAATGCCCTGCGGATGCGACCGGATCGCATTGTGGTGGGGGAGTGCCGTGGTGGAGAAGCTCTTGATATGCTGCAAGCCATGAATACTGGTCATGATGGTTCCCTGACGACTGTCCATGCCAATTCACCACGGGATGCTATCTCCCGGTTGGAAATTCTCGTCATGATGTCGGGGATGGATTTACCGGTTCGAGTAATCCGGCAGCAAGTGACTTCGGCGGTGGATGTGATCGTCCATCAAACCCGTATGAAAGATGGCACCCGCAAGATTACCGCGATCACTGAAGTCGCCGGTATGGAAGGCGATACTGTGGTGTTGACGGATCTGTTCAAGTTTGAACAGACAGGGATTTCTCCCGAAGGCAAAGTGGAAGGTGAGATGAAACCGACGGGATTGCGACCTCAATTCGGTCCGAAATTGGAGGTTTATGGTTTCCAATTTGGACATGAAATGTTCAGTACTAATTTTGTCATGGCTGCTGACCGTAACAAACGAAAGTAAATGGATGTGATCGGAAATTGGAAACATCCAATAAAAAGCGCTATTCCTTGAATTTCGCTGCATGAGAAGTCAAAAAGCAGCCTGGAATGGGAAGCTGAAAAGGGATTGGTTTTTCTACCTGTATGCCAACAAATACAGGTTTAAGAACGAGATTTAGCGGGTGGTTAAGTTTATAGGGGGTTGGGTATAACAGAGGGGGCGGGATCCCGCAATAAGGACGCTCAATGGATTTCCATTGAGCGTCCTTATTCTACAATACGTAGAACTACGGATTGAACTGCTGAAGGCTAATTCGGATAATGATCATTAGAAGGCGAATACGTTTGAGTAAAAAAAACTAAAAATATTACCATTCGCAACCGATCCATGGGGAAGGAGCGGATTGATGTTAAATTCGGAGAAAATTCTCATTCTTGAGGATGATCCGGATTCACTTGCGTTTATCACGAATGTATTGAGTGAAGCTGGTTTCATTACCTGCTCCGCCAGTAATAGTCTGGATGCTATTCGGTTGACGAAGGAAATCCTGCCAAACCTGGTGCTGTTGGATCAGTCCTTGCCGGACCTGGATGAGAAAGAAGTTTGTGACAAAATTAGATCGCTCGACGGGAAAGCGAGTGTTCTTTACCTGGTTACGCCTGGTGTCACCGAGGAATTAAGCCGGCTAAAAGGTATTGTCGGGGGGGTGGATGATTTTCTGGTTAAACCATTTTCTAAAGAGCTGTTACTGGCACGTGTTAATGCCCTCTTACGGATGCGGAGATTAGAAGAAGCACAACGAGTCAATGACGAACGGGTCAATGAGATCATCGAGAATCTGCCGGTTGGGTTTCAGTCGCTGGATAAAAACGGGCTTCTCAAAGATGTTAATACTGCCTGGATTACGATGCTGGGGTACAAAAAGGAGGAGGTCCTTGGCAAAAGTTTCAGGGATTTTATCCTCCCCGGCAGCCTGGAAGCTTTTCACCATTGGTTTGACCAGGTAAAAGCAGGTCAAAAGGTCCAAAAAACAGAAATCGAATTGTCGGGCAAAACTGGCGAGATTAAACGAGTGAGCTTGGAGTGCATAGTCGCATCTGGCACAGGCACCGGGAGTAATCAAATCGATTGTACTCTCACTAATCTCCCTCAAGCCAATGGTTCACAGCAGTTCAGGGAATCCTTGCTGGATGACTCAGCGAGATATCAGGAAGCGCTTGATCAAGTTGCCTCCTTTATCTTTATGAAGGATAAGAATCATCGTTATACCTATGCCAATAAGATGATTCAGAAGCTTTTC
>JAGPFF010000026.1 GCA_018056725.1 Anaerolineaceae bacterium | reverse complement strand
TTAAAGTTATTTTCCGGCTGGTTGTCGGATCGGCTGGGTGCTCGCAAGTGGCTTGCGGTTTTGGGTTACGGGCTCTCGGCGGTCTTTAAACCATTCTTTTATTTCGCCAATACATGGGGGGTTGTCACAGGGGTTCGCTGGGCTGACCGGGTAGGGAAAGGGATCCGCACAGCACCACGGGACGCTCTGGTCGCGGACTCCGTGACGAAAGAAACCAGGGGGCTGGCGTTTGGTTTCCATCGCGCGATGGATACTGCCGGTGCCATGATTGGCATTTTGATCGCTGCTTTGGTGGTATGGTTAACCCAGAAAAATTCCCTGCTCCTTGCTCGCTCCACATTTCAGACCATCGTCCTCATCAGCCTGGTTCCAGCATTTCTGGCTGTGTTGACGCTGGCTTTTGGCGCAAAGGATGTTCCTGTGGAAGGAAAACAAAAGGCGCCAAAGATTTCCTTGAAGAATCTGGGCAAACCTTTTTCCATTTTCCTGGTGATTGTCAGCATTTTCACTCTGGGCAATTCTGCGGATTCATTTTTGGTGTTGCGCGCCCAAAACCTGGGCGTTTCAGTTTTGGGTATTATGCTCATGTTGGTGGTGTTTAATCTGATCTACATGCTGGTTTCCACGCCGGCAGGATCTCTTTCCGATCGCATTGGCAGGCGTCGATTGATCATTGGCGGCTGGTTGGTATACGCGGTGATCTATTTTGGCTTCGCAATTGCCCGCTCCAGCTGGCACGTCTGGGTTCTTTATGCTTTATATGGTTTTTATTATGGTCTGGCGTATGGTTCAGCCAACGCTCTGGTGGCGGACCTTGTCCCCAATCACCTGCGTGGGACGGCATATGGGACGTACAATGCCGTAATTGGTTTACTGGCTTTTCCTGCTTCATTCATTGCTGGTGTATTATGGCAGGGGCTGGGTAGCTGGTCAGGGTTTGGACCATCAGCGCCCTTTATTTTTGGCAGCTCGATGGCGTTAATCGCCGCTTTACTGATGATCTTCTGGATGCCGAAAATGAAATCAGCTTAATCCGCTCCCTCTGCCTGAAAGACCCGCTTGTTTCCACAGTTCCATTTTTCCCCCGCCTCGGAGGGATTCAGGGAATCCATCAGACCGCATTGACCTGCCAGGTCTTGGAAATTACCTGTTCCGTCGTTAAGACCTTCTGTCTTCCCTAATGAATTCGTTAGCCACACACCTTTTCTTCCCCGAAGGAACCTGAACGGGCAATCAATGATCCACGAGCCACTCGACCGGTTTCGGGGAGCTTCAATTATATAATAGATGAAAGGCATTGCCCCGCTGGCAGCCTTTCTGCCCGTGCTATTATGAATTTCTAATATTCTTCCTATCTTTCATAAATAGTTTTGGGCTATGGTTAATAGTGACTATTCAGTGATGAGGTGCATCATGGAAAATAATCAGAAAAACGATTCAAATAAAGAATCGCAGGATCCAAAGAATCGGGAGAGTATGCGGAGACGACAGACAAGTTTTGGCATTACTTACCTCCTTTTCAGCCTGATTGGTCTTTGGATTTTTCAACAATTCATCATGACCCCTTTGTTAATTCGCGAAACGGAGATTCCCTACAGTGAATTTAAAGCCAAAATTGCGGCGGGCGAGGTGAGTGAGGTAACGCTTGGCACGGATCGCATTTATGGGATTCTAAAACCTGCCACGGATAGTGGAGGGGAAGGAACACCGTTTACGGTAATTGCTGTTCCCAATGGGGATCCTTCTCTAATTGAAGCGCTGGATGCAGCCGGGGTCACCTATAAAGTTCAGGAACCACCCAATCCAGTCGGAAGTTTCCTGCTGGCGTACGGGCTGCCTCTGCTTATCTTTGGGGGTATTTGGTATTTCGGTTACCGCCAGATGATGAAAGGCGGATTGGGGGGTGCCGGCGGGATTCTGGGTGTCAGTAAGAGTAAAGCTACGGAAGTTAAACCGGAAAACATCGGCGTCACGTTCAAGGATGTTGGTGGCGCAGATGAAGCGATTAACGAATTGCGCGAGATCATTGATTTTCTCAAAACCCCGGAACGATTCGCCAACCTTGGCGGTCGGATTCCCAAAGGGGTCCTTCTGGTTGGTCCTCCGGGCACAGGAAAGACCTTGCTTGCCAAGGCTACAGCTGGCGAAGCAGGTGTACCATTCTTTGAAACGAGTGGTTCGGAGTTCGTGGAAATGTTCGTGGGCGTAGGTGCTGCCCGGGTAAGGGATCTATTCGAACAGGCACGCAACGCAGCTCCGGCGATCATCTTCATTGATGAAATTGATGCCATCGGTCAGTCGCGAGCTGGCACCATCCGCCTGGGTGGCAATGACGAACGCGAACAGACTCTGAATCAGTTACTGGCAGAAATTGATGGTTTCAATACCAAGAAGGACAAGCCCGTGATCATCATGGCTGCCACAAACCGCCCCGAAATTCTGGACCCTGCCCTGTTGCGTGCCGGTCGCTTCGACCGCCAAATCATGGTTTCTGCACCTGATCTGACAGGCAGGCTGCAGATCCTACGCATTCACAGCCGCAATATAAAATTGTCTCCGGATTTCGATTTGGAAAGGGCTGCCCGCATGACCCCGGGTTTTAGTGGTGCTGATCTTGAAAATATTATGAATGAGGCTGCTTTGCTGGCAGCCCGCCGCAAAGCTGATGCGGTTGAAATAACGGATTTTGAGGCAGCAATTGAGCGTGTGGTCGCGGGTCTGGAAAAGAAATCCCGCATTATGAATGAGAAAGAGCGCACCACTGTTGCCTATCATGAAAGCGGACATGCATTGGTGGCAGAACTGGTGCCCTTTGGAGATCCGGTTGCCAAGGTGAGCATTGTCCCTCGTGGGCGGGGAGCGCTTGGGTATACGATGCAAATGCCTACCGAAGATCGCTATCTGCTCACTCGTGAAGAACTCGAAGACCGAATTGCAGTGATGCTTGGCGGGAGGGCAGCTGAAAAGATCATCTTTGGTACCATCAGCACCGGTGCCAGCGATGATATTCAGCGCGCAAGTGAACTGGCGCGCAGAATGGTGACCGAGTTCGGCATGAGTGAAAAACTGGGCACGGTGCGATATGTGGGTCAGCAGTACCAGTTCCTCGAAAGCACTGAAACCGGGTTGAATGCCAGCCAGGCGACGCAAAAAGAAATTGATGAGGAAGTAAAAAGAATCATCTCGGAACAATACCAGCGCGCGCAGCAATTGTTGCTGGATCATAAAGAGGCGCTGGCGGCATTAACCCAGAAATTACTGGAAACCGAAACAGTGGATGGAGAAATGGTAAAACAAGTCCTGCAGGCAGGGTGAATCAGGCAAAAAGCCTGTTCACCTTTTATGGCGGTTCAGAGGACAACAAGAGAAGGGATTTTGTAAACATGACTGAGCAGTGCCTGACGAATATAACTTGACAAAGGAAGTGCTTGGGGAGTAAAATATTAATAAGCTAAGAATCTTAAAAGTGGAAAAGAATAGTCTCATTGGGCTTTCATTACGAGAGGAGGAAAAATGAGAGAACAACAAGCAATGCCTGACTCTTTGCAGAAGATTCTAGTGAAAGCAACAACGCTAAACGGACCACAATTGGTCAACCTTGCCCAGAATCCCCTTGTACGTAAAACGGTTACCCGCCAGGTTGAAAAACAATTAATGCAATGGTTGAAAAATAGCCGTTCCAATCCGGAATTTCTCCCTGGAGTGGAGGATGACCGGATTGCCATCGGTTTGGGAATTATGGGTTCCATAGATCGGGCGTTGGCGAATCGCGCATTGTCCCCGGCAACAATCCACGCAATCCTTGAATTGCTGGTTCAGGGGTTATTGTTTAATCACGGTGATGAAACTGCTGCGCAGCGTTTCGAGAAGGAGTATGGTCAAAAACCACCCACCTTTTTACTACTCAGCCCCAGTAAAGCCTGCAACCTGCGCTGCACGGGTTGTTACGCCGACTCAACCGACCAGCCACAATCGTTGGATTGGGATACCGTCGATCGCATGATCAGCGAAGCCAAATCCTTGTGGGGTGCACGTTTCTTTGTCTTTAGCGGTGGAGAACCGTTTGCCTATCGTTCTGGTGGTAAGGGCATTGTGGACTTGATCGAGAAACACTCGGATTGCTTTTTCATGGCATATACCAACGGAACACTGATTACGGATGAGATTAGCCAGAGATTAAGCCGGGATGGAAATATGCTCCTGTGCATTTCCGTTGAAGGCTGGAAGCAGCGTACGGATGAACGACGGGGAGCCGGGGTTTTTGATCGGATCATTGAAACGATGGATCGCCTGCATCAGGATGGGGTGCCTTTTGGAATTTCATTGACAGGAACCCGTTACAATGTGGAGGAAATCCTTTCAGATGAGTTTATTGACTTCTTCATCTCGAAAGGTGTTTTATTTGCCTGGCTCTTCCAGTACATGCCGATTGGACGTGGGTTTACCCTTGACCTCATGGTAACACCGGAACAACGCACCTGGATGTGGCGTCGTTCCTGGGAAATTGTACGTGAAAAAAAGTTTTTCCTGGCAGATTTTTGGAACAGCGGTACCGCTTGCGATGGCTGCCTGTCAGCCGGGGGGCATGGGCACGGTGGATACTTCTACGTGGATTGGAACGGTGCCGTTAGCCCTTGTGTCTTCCTCCCATTTTCACCGGTGAATATCAAGGACATCTACGCCCGCGGCGGGAACCTGAATGATGCATGGAAAGAGCCGTTCTTCCATGCCATCCGGGACTGGCAACATGCGTATAGTAATTCGCACCGCAACGGTATTGCTCCTTGCCCCAATCGTGATCACCACGATGAACTGGAGCAATTGATCCGACAGTTTGAGCCAGAACCCATCGATCAAAACGCTGCCGAAACGCTGCGAGATCCAAGCTATTCGAGAGGGTTGCGCGACTATGACCGGAAATTCGCAGCTCTGACACAAGAGATCTGGAAGCGTCATTATATTGAAGGGGAGGATGGTAAAGGAGACTCGATCGCTCCTTTACCGGAAGTTCCGCACTTCTCTGAAATCAAGCCGGTGGAAATATCAGAAACTGAACTGGTGAAATAAGCTGCCTGTTCCCCGGCTAAACCCCGGGGAACAGGTTGTTAATGGAATAAAACACGATTAAAATTCTTTTGTGGCTGTTCAATCAAGAAATCCAATTAAGCGCATTCCGCAGATTGCATACATTGCCGGTCATTATCTTTTAAGAGGCGATCAACCTTTTCTTGCCAGTTTCAAAGTTTCTTATCGGTGCAACCTGCGTTGCCTGCAGTGTCCATTCTATTCCATTGAAAATAAAGAGCTTTCTTACGCAGAAGCTTGTATGATCATTGACCGCTTATATGATCGCGGCAACCGCCTGTTGATGTTTGAAGGGGGCGAACCGTTGTTGTGGCGGGATGCGGACAGACGACTTCATGATCTCATTCTTTATGCACGCCGCCGTTTTTACAGCGTGGGGGTGACGACGAATGGGACCTTGCCACTCGATTTGCCAGCGGATGTGCTCTGGGTTAGTGTGGATGGTTTGCGTGAAACTCACAATACTCTACGCGGAGCGCCGATCTTTGACCAGGTGATCGCCAATGTACGTGCCAGCCGGCATCCGCGCTTATACGCGCACGTCACAATTAATTCGATCAACGCGGGCGAAGTGCCTGAACTGCTGCGCTTCCTGAATGGCATTTTTAACGGCATCACCATTCAGTTCTATTATCCATATCATCATAAAGATGATCTCTTCCTGGATTTTGATCGGCGAGCGCCACTTCTGGATGAAATTATTGACCTCAAAGCCCAAGGGATTCGAATTTTGAATTCAAAAGCATCCTTGAAAGCACTCAAACGCAATACCTGGGTTTGCCGGGATCGATTGATGGACAACGCCAACCCGGATGGATCCTTCCAGCAGGGGTGCTATTTGAAGGGGCGGGCGGATATCGATTGCAGCCGCTGTGGGTTTTCACCCCACACTGAAATTTCCCTTGCCTGCCAGGGGCAGCCGCAAGCCATTCTGGCAGGAATGAAAATTTTTATGTAGCCGCTATCAGGGTGAACCTGACGTTTACAGGCAGGCATCTTTTCAAAAAAAGCGGAAGAGCAAAAGAGTATTTTTCGGCAAATAATAGAAAGAGAGCAAAAAAAGGAAGGATCGCTCATTGCGGTGGAGGATGGCTACCTTCTCCATTCTCCTCCAGGGCGATGACCAGATGATCCTCAGTTAAAGGAATTTCCCGAAATACAATCCAACGCGGATATGATTTAAGGAAAAGGTCAATGTGAAGGAAACAGTGAGGTTTATCATCCTGATGGGGGTAACCGGAAGTGGCAAAACCACCATTGGCAGGGCATTGGCTGAGCGCCTGGGTTGGAATTTTTTTGATGGCGATGATTATCATTCGCTGGAGAATATCCAGAAAATGAGGCGCGATATCCCTCTGACGGATGCAGACCGGGCGGATTGGCTGAATACACTTGCAAAGTTGATTCACCAGCAGCTTGAGTGGGGACACCCCGGTATTCTAGCCTGTTCGGCACTCAAACAACGCTACCGGGATGTGCTCGCAGGCGCGGGGGAAAACGTGAGTTTTGTTTACCTGAAGGGAACCCCGGACAGAATTCGCAGCCGCGTGAAAACCCGCCATGACCACTATATGGGTGTGGAGATGGTGGAAAGCCAGTTTGCCGCGCTGGAGGAGCCTGCCGGCAGCCTTGTGTTGGACATTGAACAGCCAATAAATGATCTGGTGGAGGAAATAGTCTCTTATTTCCAGCTAAAGTGACCGGCAACACTTGATTTCCGTCATTGTCAAATCCCACCTCTCCCGGTATCATTGACAGGCACAACTCAGCAAAAACTTTGGGCTGATTGTAGGATGATGGACAAAAGAAAAGATCTTGTGAGGATTTATGGATATAGAAACTGAAATCAAACAGCGTGTGGAGGATAATCGCGAAGACATCATTCGCTTTATGCGTGAAATCTGCGCCATTCCTTCGATGGAATCACAAATTGGGCCGGTGGGCGAGCGCATCCAGGCAGAAATGCGCCGGCTTGGTTATGACGAAGTACGGTTCGATAAAATGGGCAATACCATCGGGCGGATCGGCACAGGATCCAAAGTGCTGGTCTACGATTCCCACATTGATACGGTCGGTGTAGGGGACATCGATGACTGGAAATGGGATCCCTTTGTGGGCAAGGTAGAGGATGGCATCCTCTATGCCCGCGGCGCCTGCGATGAAAAAGGCAGCACCCCTGGAATGGTCTATGGTCTGGCAATCGCCCGTGATCTTGGGTTGTTGGATGAATATACCGTCTATTACTTTGGGAATATGGAAGAATGGTGTGACGGCATTGGTCCAAATGCTTTTGTTGAAGTCGACCCCAAAGTACGGCCGGATTTTGTGGTCATTGGTGAACCCACGAAAATGAATGTATATCGCGGGCATAAAGGTCGTATTGAGTTGAAAATCACAGCCCTGGGTCGTTCGGCTCACGCGGCGGTGCATTATATTGGTGATAATGCGGTATACAAGATGGCATCGATTATCAACCTGGTGCGTGAACTTGACCGCCGCTTTCGCTTTGGCATGGGCAGGCACCCCGTGTTGGGGAATCCCTCCATTGCTGTGACCAACGCAGTGGCTCGTACGAATTCACTCAATGCCGTTCCCGATCAGTTCACCATTTACATTGACCGACGGCTGACCCTCAATGAACCGCATGATTACGTGGTGGATTTGATCAAAGGTCTGATTCCAGATTATCTGCAAAATGAGATTCTGGTTGAGGAACTGTTTTACGATGAACCTTCCTATACCGGTTTTGTTTTCCCGGTCAACAAATATTTCCCTGCCTGGCTTCAGGAAGAAACACACCCCCTGGTTCAAGCGGGTCAGAAAACAATTCAGCATTTATGGAATGAGGAACGTCCTCTTGGCACCTGGGACTTTTCAACCAACGGTACCTACTGGGCCGGCAAGGCTGGCATTCCCTCCATCGGGTTTGGACCGGGGGATGAGAAAACTGCTCATACCTATATGGAAAATGTTCCCCTGGACGATGTGGTCAAAGCCACTGAATTCTACGCGCTGCTGCCCAAATACTTGAAGGAACAATCCCGGTAAAGGTCGCATCAAAATACCACACCGCGGAACGACACCATCGCTTAATAAAACCGGTGTGTTTACCGTTGGTGAAGAATTAATCCAGCCCGGGTTGCTGTTCAATAGCAACCCCTGGCTGCTTTTCAGCTTTGGCGGGTCTGGATGCTTTGCGTTGTTGGAGCTCGGTGACAATTTCAGCGTACTTTTCACGACTAAGAGGATAGAAGCTGGCAAAAAGAATGCCCGCAAATAGCAGTAGTGCGGGAATTGGACCGATGACAATCCTTAACCCGGTCAGAGCGCTGGAGGGTTGGTTCACTGCATTGGGAACATACCCGGTGAACTCGAGCAGCAGCAAGGAAAGTGGCACCGCCACTGAATTAGCAATTTTCCCGAATAAGGTGATCAGACTGTAGAAGGTTCCCTCATGTCGTACTCCTGTCTGGTATTCATCCCATTCGATGGCATCCGGAATGATTGCCCAGGGTAACACCTGCGCTGCGCTCAATCCAAATCCGCATAACACACATACCACCAGCAGCAGCCCTAAAGGTGTTTCGGGGGTTAAAAAGGTGAGGACGCACATTGTAACTGCCCAAAAGGACACTCCGCTGATATAGGCGTTTCTTTTGTTGCCCTTTTTCGAGATCCAGTTCCAGAACGGCAGGGCGATCATCGCGGCGATGAAAATGGCACCCATCACCAGCGAGCTTTGCTCTGGACGCTTGATAACGTATTTTATGTAAAACATCAAATTGGTCTCGGCAAGGATGATCACGATCCAGGTGCACAGGTAGATCATGGCAGCAAAGATAAACGGTTTATTCCGCCGGGCTGCCTTGAGAGAATCGCGCAATTTGGGCTGTTCCTGCTCGGCATATTCCTTCTTCTCCCGCACCCCCAGGAATACCAGCAGATAGGGCAAAGCCGCCAGGATGCCAAACACCACTCCCATCCAAATAACCCGGTGGGCATTTTCGGGAACCATAGAACCAATCACCACCATAGGCAGGGTATAGGCGGTAAGCCCGCCAAGGATGTTGAACAACATGCGAAAACTGGTCAATTGGGTGCGTTCGTCATAATCCTGGGTTAATTCCGGGGTTAGCGCGAAGTACGGCATGTAAACTGTCGTAGCGCTTGCCTCATAAATAATATATACGACAGCATAGAAGATGACCATCCCGGAGGATGTGGTGATGAAGGAGGGCTTGATCCAAAGCAGGACAAAGGTCAGCGCGAAGGGAACAGCGCCGAAGAGCAGCCAGGGTCTGCGCCTGCCCCAGCGGGTGCGCGTCCGGTCGGATAGGTAGCCCACAATGGGGTCATTGATGTAATCCCAGCTACGCCCGATGAACAGAGCCGCTGCAGCCAGGGCAGGGGTCACTCCGACGACATCCATCATGAAGATTGGAAACAAGGCAGCGATAATGGAGTTGTTCATACTGTAGCCAAAATCGCCGCTGCCATAAAGAATTTTGGTGAGAGTGGAAAGCCCCTTCGATGATTTCATCTGCCTACCTCTTAAGTGGGAAATGGGGAACAGGATTATTTTACCCTTAGATTAATTTTTCCATGCTGACAGTAAATTTATCGCTTGTAAATCTCTTGAACGCCTCTGCCAGCGAGGATGGCATGGTCCTCTGGATGTAAAGCGGACAAAAAGAAACCGGAAGAAGCAATTGCTCTTCCGGTTTAGGATCTATCAGGCAGACAATCAGGGATTAATCGATCTCAGACAAACGCACGGGTCGGTTTTCTGCCATTGATTTATTGGCAGCCATGGCGATGACCACTGGTTTGCGACCATCTTCCACGGTCACCAGGGTGGGCTTATCCTCCCGGACGGCGGAAATAAATGCGCGCATTTCAGCCGCAAACGATTCCATATAGCGTTCGAGGAAAAAATACAATGGTTTTTCAGTGTGCACGCCTGCAGCGTCAGAGAAAATGCTGCTGTTAGGGGTGTTGTTGCTAATCGCCGCCATTCCTGCGGAGCCAAATACTTCGACCCGCTGATCATAGCCATAAGCAGATTGGCGGCTGTTATCGATCGTCCCGATCGCTCCGTTGGCAAACTTGAGGGTGATTACCGCCGTGTCAATATCTCCCGCCTCTCCGATTTTTGGGTCCACCATCACACCCCCCACAGCGTAAACCTCTTCCACCTCATCACCCGAAAGAAAACGTGCCATGTCAAAATCATGTATGGTCATATCCAGGAACAGACCACCGGAAGATTTGATATACTCCACCGGCGGGGGTGCCGGATCGCGGCTCGTAATCCGCAGGATATGAAGGTCTCCAATCTTACCATCTTGAACCAGTTCGCGTACTTTTTTGAAGTTTGGGTCGAATCGGCGATTGAAACCGATCTGGCATTTCACGCCGGCTTTCCGGACGGCTTCGATGGCTTTATCTACCCGCTGTAAACTGTGATCCACTGGTTTTTCACAGAAGATGTGTTTTCCGGCAGCTGCAGCTTCGATGATCAGGTCGGAGTGAGTATTCGTGGAGGAACAGATGGCGACCACGTTTATACTTGGATCTTCCAGAATCTTTTTATAATCCGCATAGACATTGGGAATATTGAATTTGGTGGCAAGTTCCTGGGCGGCAGGCAGGTTTACATCTGCAATAGCGGCAACCTGCACGCCTGGAATGCGAGTAGCCAGATTTTCGGTGTGAATTTTTCCAATTCGCCCTGCGCCGATCACACCTGCTTTGATCATTTCATGAGTGCTCATGATTCTCCTTTTCTCAATTGAATCCAATGGATTTCAAATATTCACGATTTCGCCGCGCGGATTCCCTGGGACTCCCCATGCCTGGCAGGACATCTTGTTCGACGACAATCCAACCTTCAAATCCCTGCCGTTCCAGTTCCGCTTTGATGGCAGGAAAATTGACGGCACCTTTCCCCAGCTCGCAGAACACACCTTTTTCTACTGACTTGAAATAATCCCAACCTTCGCGCCGCGATTGGGCTGCGATGTCAGGGTGGCAGTCTTTGAAGTGCATATGCCATACGCGCCCGGCATTTTGTTCCAGTAGAGCCAGGGGGTCGCCACCGCCGAACTGGTAATGTCCGGTGTCGAGGCATAATCCCACCAGATTTGGATCGGTGAGCGCCAGCAGCTGTTCCACTTCGTGCGGAGTTTCCACATATCCAGCGCAGTGATGATGAAAAACTAGCCTTAACCCGGTTTCTTCCTTTACTGCCCGGGCTACTTTGTTTGCTCCTTCAGCAAAAACCAGCCATTCCTTCTCAGTCAACCCCATCTCAGGGGTGACCCGTCCGGCGTTTTGAGTGCGCAGCGGAACTTTGCCGTTATCATCCGCCAGCACAATGAAGGGGGAGGAACCTTCCACTGCCGCCAGCAAGCGGGCAACTTTGAGGGCGGCTGCGATGCCCTGGGGATGGGTGCTCTGGTCTTTCAGTGCTACAGGGACGAAAGCACCCAGCAGGGTGAGCCCGCGCCGGTGCAATTCTTCTTTGAGTAGACCTGGATCAGTGGGCATGAAACCCCAATCTCCGAGTTCGGTACCCTCGTACCCGGTTTGACGCATTTCATCGAGCACCAGTGAGTAACCGGCAGCTTTTCCAGCCAGATCGAACTCGAGGGCTCCCCACGAACATGGAGCATTGGCAATTTTGATCATAAAGCCTCCATAAATACAACAGAATGAGTATTATTTTTCTACTTCAATTACCTGCACCGGGCGCCCTTCATCAAGGGAGCGGGTGGCAGCGATGCCAATTGCCGTGGCAGCCCGGGCATCAGCACCGGTGACATCTGGTGATGTGTTTTCGAGAATATGATGGACAAAACCCCGAATTTCCTCGGCATAAGCGGTCGCGAACCGTTCCATAAAATAGGGCACGGTATCATGTGTGACACCATTGCGGGTGAGAACGAGGGTTGGGGTTTGTTGGAGATAACCAATCCACAAACTTCCTTCGGTTCCCAGCACCTCTGTGCGGATGTCATAGCCATAAACGGCATTCCGGCTCATATCAATATTCCCTACGGCATCCGAAGCAAAGCGCAGGTTAACGACTACATTATCAATATCGCCAACCTCTTTAAGCTCGGGGAATGCAAGGCAGGAACCTTCACTAAAGACCCGGGTTACTTCGCTGCCCATTAACCACCTGGCAAGGTCGAAATCGTGAACTCCCATATCCAGGATCAACCCGCCGCTATTCTCGCGCCGGGCGAACTCAAGGCTGGTACGCTTGGGGTCACGGCTGGTAGCCTTAAACATCACCGGTGTGCCGATCACCCCATCAAGAATTTTTTGCCGCGCAGCGGCGTAAGGCGGGTCGTAGCGTCGCATAAAACCCATCTGAAGTTTGACACCGGCTTGTTTTACCGCGGCAATGGCTGCATCACAGGCTTGCAAATCCTGTGAAAGCGGTTTTTCACTGAATATCTGTTTGCCTGCCTGAGCAGCCGCTATAACCACTTCAGCATGAGTGTTGGTTGGCGAGGCAACGACAACAGCCTCAATATCTTGTTGATTCAACAGCTCATGGTAGTCTGTAAATTTTGCCGGGATGTGGTAACGCGCTGCGACCTCTTCCAGTGAGCCCGGATCAGGGTCTGCGACAGCTACCAGATCTACTTCTGCTACCGAGTGTGCCAGCGTATTGGCGAAAACTTTTCCCATCCTACCTGCACCGATCAAACCGATCCTGATTCCCATAAAAATCCTCTTTTCTAAAGAAATGGAATTACAGAAAATAACGTTCTTCTTTGCGATGTGCCTCGTATTTTTGGCGTGCTTTCCGGACGGAAGGCTGAGCGGACACTTCTGCAACCGCCACATCCCACCATGATTCATAATCCGGCACTCTGACCTCACGGTCGGTTTTGATGACAATGACCGAGGTGTGGTCAAGGGAGCGAGTTCTTGCAAGCACCTGCTTTAGCTCAGCGATCGATGCGGGGGTAAAAACTTCAGCGCCAAAACTTGCAGCGTTGGCGGCAAAATCAACCTGTAACGGAGCACCATCGAGCTGACCGCTCTGCAGATCACGACGACGAAAACGGGTACCAAAGCCAGCGCTGCCAAGGGAGGTACTCAAGCCGCCAATGGAGCCAAAACCGGAATTATCGACTATCAGAAGGGTTACTTTGATTCCTTCCTGGATCGCGGTGAGAATCTCGGTGGGATTCATCAGGTAAGTACCATCCCCCACCCACACGAACACTTCGCGCTCGGGGGCTGCCATCTTTGCTCCCAGTGATGCGGGGATTTCATACCCCATACAGGAATAACCGTATTCCATGTGGTAGGAGTTGGGAGTTCGCGCCCGCCAGAGTTTATGTAAATCACCCGGCTGGCTTCCAGCGGCGGAAAGAATCACATCCTGCGGTTCCGTACACTCCCACAGCGCGCCAATCACTTCACTCTGACCGGGCAGCGGTTGGTGATCCAGATGATAAAGCCGCTCAACCTCCAGCTCCCACTCCGCTTTCAAATGACTGATTTCAGCAGCATACTCCGGGTCCACCGAGTAACCTTCCAAAGCAGCGGTAAGTTCAGTGAGAGTAACTCTGGCATCGGCGGTAAGGGGGAGAGCGGAATGTTTAAAGGCATCCATTTCAAATAAATTAATATTAATAAACGCCACGTCCGGGTTTTGGAATATTGTTTTGGAAGCCGTGGTGAAATCGGAATAGCGGGTGCCAATACCGATTACCAGATCTGCCTGATGCGCAATGCGGTTGGCAGCGAGGGTTCCAGTCGCGCCGATCGCTCCTAGACATTGCGGGTGATTGTAAGCAAGGGAACCTTTGCCTGCCTGCGTCTCACCAACCGGGATGCCCGTTTGTCGGGTGAATTGATCCAGCGCCTGACAGGCGTCACTGTAAAGTACACCGCCACCCGCTACGATCATCGGTCTGCGGGCAGCTTTGATCTTTTCCACTGCACGGGCAAGGATTTGTCGATCTGCCAGAGGGCGTGGAATCAACCAAACTCGCTGCTCAAACAATTCCACGGGAAAATCAAAGGCTTCCGCCTGCACATCCTGCGGCAATGACAGGGTTACCGCACCGGTATCCACGGGGGAAGTTAACACCCGCAAGGCTTCAGGCAGTGAGGTGATCAACTGTTCAGGTCGGTTGATGCGATCCCAATAACGGGAAACCGGTTTGAAGCAATCATTAACACTGATATCCTGGGTATTGGGAGACTCCAATTGCTGTAGCACAGGAGCCACATTGCGGCGGGCAAAAATATCCCCGGGCAGCAGCAGTACCGGCAGGCGATTGATTGTCGCCAGGGCAGCTCCGGTGACCATGTTGGTAGCCCCCGGACCGATGGAAGAAGTGCAGGCAAAAGTCTGCAGGCGGTTTTTCATTTTCGTGTAACCGCTGGCAAAGTGAACCGCTGCCTGTTCATTGCGCACCATGATGTAACGAAAATCGGGGTTTTCCTGCAGAGCCTCGCCGATTCCGGCGACATTCCCGTGCCCAAAAATTCCAAGCACTCCGGCAATAAAAGGGTACTGTCTGCCATCCCGTTCCACGATTTGATGGTTAAGGAAGCGGATCAGCGCCTGTGCGGTAGTTAAACGAATGGTTTCTGCCATAAGATGCTCCATACGATGAGATGGGAAAGGCTATTTTACGTCCGGGTTGGGCAGCATGAATTCACGCACCACACCCTGGAGCTCATGATACGAGCTGATGAATCCACGCAAAGTGCGGACCGTTGCGCCAAAGCGGTCGAATTCTTCCACTGTCATGCCGTCCGGTTCATATGCCCGGCGAAAATCTGGAATTTTGTTGAGCATTTCCTGGAGGATTTTCGGTTCGACAGGATCGGAGATGCGGGGACGAACGTCAATGTCGCTGGCGTTGATCTTGAGCTGCCATTCGTAGGGAATGGTAAGCACAATATCGGCGCCGATGAGCTCTGACCAGTGCCCCAGGTGGCGGTACGCCGCGCCAAGCAGCCTGGCACGGTACCCTCTCTCCTGAAAAATCGAGTAAGCGCGCTTCAGGCAGGCGATCCCCGCCCAATCAAGGTATGCGGGATCAATTTCAATCCCATCGCGCTTCGCTACGACCTTCATCCAGTCATCCGTACGCCCGATCATGATGGTGCAAACAGGTGACATCTCGGCAATGGATTTCCCTTCCGCGGCACGGCGAACAAGTCCTCGCTCCATGGCTTCCGCCACTGCAATCGCCTGAGGGACGGTAAAACAGACCGTGGCGTTGATGGAGACACCATGATAAGTGGCTTCTTCAATGGCTACGATCCCTGCGCTGGTGACGGGTGCTTTGACCTGCATGTTGGGCGCCAGAGCATTGAAGTGGATGGCATGTTCCGTAATTCCGCTGGCATTGCGGTACAACTGTGGATTTGTTTGGATGGACAGGCGTCCCTTTTTGCCTTTTTCGCGGTCAAAAACCGGTTTGAGCAGCCCGGCGCCGCGGACTGCCATTTCCTCAATCAGCTTCCAGGTAACCTCCACTTCGGACCAGGTTGGGTGGTCGCGGATGATTTCTTCGATTCGGTCCTTCCACAGGTGCATCTCCTTTTTGAGTACGTTCACCACAATGGTGGGATTGGTCGTGGCACCCACGGCTCCGTTTTCAATGGCATAGGTTAGTTCTTCAATGGAACAGGAATCATTCCAGAAGTCGGTAGGGGTGGTCATTACGGTTTCGTGCAACTTGCTTTTGTAGCTGGTCATTTTTCACTCCTTGGTAAATTGTTCATGGCGAGGTTGACGAGAGGAAGGCGGGGATCCTTCCCTTTCCAGGTTTCTTTTACCCACGTGTAGCGTGGATCATCGGTGCTTGCCAGTGACTGGTCGGAACCGGCAAGATAATTCAGATAATAAGCATCGTACCCCGGTGCGGTTACAACGGGATGGTAACCTTGAGGGGATAAAACAAGATGATTGTGCTGCGCCAGGATAAGTTCATCAACCTGACCATCAGCTGTGTAGCAGCGTTGGTAGGCAAAACCTTCGGGTGCTGAGAATTTGTAAAAATAGATTTCTTCAAGGTCGGCTTCTATTAAACTTCCATCGGCTGCCACCTTGCGTTCATCATGTTTATGCGGCGGATAGGAGCTCCAGTTGCCGGAGGGAGTATACACTTCCACGACCACCAGCCGATCACAGGGGAAACCGGGCAGGATCATTTGATTGATCTGACGCGAAGCGTTCTCACCACCGCGCAGCTCCACCTGCACCTCCTGCGGCTGCACCAGGCGGGCGGGATAATCACGACTGGCCGCAGCCCATCCGCAGGCGAACTCGACCCCCCCATAAGCGGCTAGAACTGTGAATTGAGTGTTGCGGGAAAGATATAAGGTTGTTGGCATGCCGTGAAAGACATCTGCACGGCTACCGATACATTTCCAGATTCCCCGATTCGATCGCACGTCCAATGATCCGCCCAGGATGGTGAGTGCAAGTTCATTTTCAGCGGTATCGAATTGCCAGCTTTCCCCTTTTTCCAGGCGAATGACTGAAAAGGAGAGATGTTCCCACCCGGCACTGTGTGGGGTAACCGTGAGGTACTCCGGGCGTGAAAAATCTGGTTTGACAAGCAGTGGGGAGGAATAAATACTCATAAAATTCACCTTTCACGAGGGGCTGTGGATTCACGCACCAGCAAATTGCCGCGCATCATTTTTACAAAGGGGGTGTTGTGCTGGACCGGCTGGTGGATCAATTCCAACAGCATGCGGGCAGCTTCGGCGCCAATTTCACGTTTGGGCTGGTCAAAAGTGGTAAGCGGGGGATTGGTGTAGGCGGAATAAGGGATATTGTCAAATCCAGCCACAGAGATTTCACCCGGTACGGCGATCCCGCGCGCTCTTAATACACTCAACGCGCCAATCGCCATCAGATCATTGAAACAAAACACAGCGCTGAATTCGGTATTGGCTTCCAACAAGCAGGTGATCCCTTTAACCCCGTTTTCAATTTCACTGCCGGGTTGATGTTGGATCAACTCTGGAGTGGGATCGATGGAAGAACTGGAAAGTTCAGCCTTGAAACCACGCAGGCGATTATGGTTGATTCTGGAAGCACTGGCATTTCCAAGATAGGCTATCTTGGTGTGTCCTAAATGGAGCAAATGGCGGGTTACTTCACGTGCCCCATAAATGTCATCGTGCGAAACAGCATACCTGTGATTGCGCAAGGACTGATTGTTAATTACCACGGCTGGAATGCCGTAGGCATCGAGAAGATCATAACTGGCTTGATGAACCGGTACAGATCCAATGATCACACCCTCAACGCGGTGTTCACCGAACGCCTGCAGGATGTTCTTTTCATGCCGGGTATCCTGATAAGAAGAAGCGATGAAAATGTTATAGCCGGTATCTTTTAAGGCATCCTCAATTCCCTGTACAATTTCACCGAAGTAGGGATTATCGATATGGCTGACGAGCACGCCAAGCGCCTGGGTGTGATGGGTTTTAAGTCCTCTGGCTGTGGCGCTAGGCAGATAGCCCATTTCAGCTGCCAGTTCTTTAATCATCGTCCTGGTCTTTTCCGGAATGGCAGGGTTGCCATTGAGCGCACGGGAAACCGTGGTGTGCGAAACCCCGGCAAGTTTGGCAATATCTTTTATGGTGACAGACATGGAGAGAAATCCTTTTATGCACACGTGTGCATAATCATAGTAGCAAATCCGGCAGAGAAAGTCAATCCTTTTTTGAAAGACATCTTGCATTTATAAGATAAATGTTGTATTATCTAACATGTAAGTTTTCCTTCAAAAGAGATTAAAAAGTAAGTGTGTTTTCGTCTACCGGAGGGCAAACCATGCCCAACGGCGTGAAGATTTAGCGCTATTAACCTCTACCTGTTGAAAGGGATCCGTACATGAACCAGGATATCGAAGCCATCTTTCTGGATGTGGGGAACACATTAAGAATCGTTCTTGAAGAACCTGATTTTCAGCAAAACGCGATGCAAGAGCTGATGCGACTGGTAGGTGCGCGGGAACCCCAGAATGAATTCTTTGCCAAATTGGAAGAGCGTTGGAAAAAATACCGCAAAGAATCCAAAACATCTCTCATCGAAGCCCCTGAGGAACAATTGTGGACCAAATATTTGCTTCCGGATTATCCGGCAGAAAAGATTGCGCCTCTGCACGGCGTGCTCACCCGTTTGTGGCGTGACCGGGACGGACGGCGCGTTCCCCGGGCTGATGCCCGCGAAACCATCCTTGAACTCGACCGCCGCGGTTACTTGTTGGGAATCATCGCCAACACCATTACCGAAACTGAAATCCCCGATTGGATGGAAGCTGACGGTGTGACGAATTATTTCAAGACGGTCATTCTTTCCTCAAAGGTGGGGATTCGCAAGCCCAACCCTGAGATTTACTGGATGGCAGCGCGCCAGATCGGGGTGGAACCCGCAAGATGCGCCTATGTTGGCGATAATCCGGTGCGAGATGTGGAAGGCACCCGTTCGGCGGGATTTGGCATGATGATCCTTTTTGAAGAACCGGCAACCCTGGCAAAGGAGCCACCCACCGGAGTCCATATCCCTGATTTCACCATCCGCGAAACCCGTGAACTACTCGACATTTTTCCGCCGCGCCATCAACGCGCGCATTAAAGGCATGCAAACCTATCACGTGGCTTTTTTCTTTAATCTTGGTCGCTCAATGGGCAATGATTGTACGGGTGACCCATCTGGCGCTGGCTTGGAATTTAGACCTGACGTCAGAAATGTCAATAAGGCTGCACTTGAACCAAGCAGTGTCTGCGTACCGGGCTTTAGAATGCTAAACCGACCATCAGGTCTGACGGAAATGGACAGACCCGCTCTTGTGAAAGCCCATTTTCAGCAGGTGCTTCATAATCCTCCGGATCATTTCCCGGACAGGTAAGATCAAAGAGGAAAAAATGATTGCGCGAAAAGCTCCTACCTCCAGTATCCAACAACCCATCGGTGGAAAAGCCCTGGCAGGAGCTGTAAACGAATTGTATGAACTTGGGCAGACGGACTACAGCCTTGACCCCATCCTGATGGAGGACAGCGCCGGCGTGGCAATCGGGAGGATCAAAGATGGTGATGCGGTCGTTTTCTGCTGCCGTAGGGGTGAGCGTGAAATTCAGCTCACCGAAGCCTTCACTGACCAGAACCTCACTGCCTTCCCGCGCCAGTCCTTCACCAATCTCCCCTTTATCATTCTCACCCTGTATCATGACAAATTCAAAGATCTCCCTGTCGCTTTTGCTCCCTCGCGCGTGCAGCATACGCTGGGCGAAGTGATCAGCCAGGCAGGCATGCACCAGGCGCGCATTGCTGAATCAGAAAAATTTGCCCATGTAACCTTTTTCCTCAATGGTGGAAACGGGCTGCCCTACCCGGGAGAGGAGGATCTTAAGATCCCCACCCGCAAAGGCATTCCCTTTGATCAGATTCCTGAATTAAGCCTGGCGGAAGTAAGCCGGGCGGTACTGGAGCAAATTGACCGTGGCACCGAGTTGATCATTACCAATTTTGCCAATGGAGATGTGATCGGACATACCACCAGCCGTGAGGCAAAGATCCAGTGCGCGCAGTTTATCGACCAGCACCTGGCACAAGTGGTTGGCGCGGCGCAGGATGCCGGTTATGTCATTCTGATAACCGCTGATCATGGTAACCTCGAAGAGCTTCTTACCGCCGAAGGCGGACCGCACGTCTCGCATACCGGCAACCCGGTCCCCTTTTTCCTCATTGATCCTCTCAGAACGGTTCCTTTAGCGCCCGCTGGCGGAAAACTGGCGGATATTGCCCCCACCATTCTGCACATTGCGGGTCTACAGGCGCCGTTAGAAATGACCGGGACGAGTCTCGTGCAGGGTTGTGAATTTGGTCCCAGACGCAAGATTTTGCTCATCATTCTGGATGGCTGGGGAATCAGCTCTGATCCCCGGCAGGATCCGATTGCGTTAGCGGATACGCCGTTCTGGGATTCGCTGCTGAAAAAATTCCCACATTCACAACTTGAAGCTTCAGGTGAAGCGGTTGGTCTGAAGGCTGGTAAAGTTGGCAACTCTGAAGCCGGGCATATGAATATCGGAGCCGGGAGAGTCATCCTGCAGGATGATGTCAGGCTGGATAATGCAATGAAGGATGGCAGTTTTTATCAAAACGAGGTAATTCTTCAGGCAATTGACGGAGTTAAAAAAAGAGGTACTTCGCTTCATCTGATTGGGCTTCTGACTGAGAAAAGTTCACATGGTTCTATGGATTACCCACTCGCTATTTTGAAGATGGCTCGGTCAGCCGGTCTGGCGAATGTTTACCTGCACATGATTTTTGACGGGCGCAGCACCGAACCAGGCAGTGCACCTGTTTTGTTGGAGAAAATGGAGAATCTTGTGGAGCAAATTGGAATTGGCAGGATCGTCAGCGGCATGGGACGGGGAATTGCACTTGATCGGGATGGGAACTATCAAAAGACGCAGCGCGCGTATGATGCCCTGGTATTTGGAAAAGGGAAGAGGGTAAGGATTTGAATTACGAATTCTTAAGGAAATTAATTGTTCCGGCGGATAGCAAAATCGTCATGCTTATCATGGATGGGTTGGGTGGATTGCCCCGTGAGCCAGGCGGTAAAACAGAACTGGAAACCGCCTTCACCCCCAACCTTGATGCGTTGGCTGCACGGTCAGCTTTGGGATTCTCCAGCCCGGCTGGAACAGGCGTCGCTGTTGGCAGCGGACCCGGTCATCTGGCAATTTTTGGTTTTGACCCCATTCAAAATGAGATTGGCAGAGGGGCGCTTGAAGCGCTCGGGGTGGATATTGACCTGCGTCCTGAGGATGTGGCAGCCCGGGGGAATTTCTGCCTGGTGGATAAATTTGGCATTCTCACAGACCGCCGGGCAGGGCGCCTGGCAACACCTGAAGCGACCCGGCTGGCGAAGATACTGAACACGATCAAGGTCCTGGGTGTGGAAACTTATCTGGAGCCAATCAAGGAACACCGCTTTGCCTTTGTAATGCGTGGCGAAGGGCTCAGCCCTGAAATTGAGGATACTGATCCGCTCAAAGACGGTGTGTCACCGCAAGTGGCGAAGGCGAAGGTTGACGCTGCAATCCACACCGCAGAGCTCGTAAACCAATACGTCGACCAGGCGCGTGATTTGCTGAAAGAGGAAGAATCCGCCAATATGATCTTGCTGCGCGGCTTTGACCGCTTGCCGAACCTGCCACAGTACAGCGATTTGTTTAAACTGCGGGCGGCGGCTATTGCTGTGAACGGAATGTACAGGGGAGTTTCCCGCTTGGTGGGAATGCAGGTACTTCCAGTGGAAGGAAAGAGCATTGAAGATGAATTTTCCACACTGGAAAATTATTGGAATCAATTTGACTTCTTTTATCTTCATATCAAACAGACCGATACCCATGGCGAGGATGGGGATTTTGACCGAAAAGTAAAAGTCATCGAGCAGGTGGATTCTCAAATTCCCCGTATACTCAATTTACATCCCGATGTTATTTTGGTCACTGGTGACCATTCCTCTCCAGCTATCCTAAAGTCACATAGCTGGCATCCGGTACCAGCTCTGGTTTACTCCAGGCATGTCCGGGAGGATAACATCGCAGAATTTGGTGAACGGGCTTGTGCCCGGGGCAGCCTGGGAACCCTTCCGGCGACAGATTTTATGCCGTTATTACTGGCAAATGCCGGCAGAATCAAGAAGTACGGGGCTTAAACCCCACCAGAGAAAGGATCTGAGATGAGTGAGTCAACCAGCAAGGGTAATGAGTTTACTCAATTGATCAGTGATCATTACAATTCTCTGACCAAGAGCGAAAAATTAATCGCCAATTTTTTGCGCAAAAACCAGGAAGAATCCGCGTTCCTTTCAGCGGGAGAGATCGCCCGGCGGCTTGATCTCAGCGAAGCCACGATGGTTCGCTTTGCGCGTGCTCTGGGTTTTGCCAGTTACCCGGCGATGCGGGAGGTTTTACAGGAAACCTTCCGGCAGCGGGTCACTCATTCCACCCGTCTGCGCGGGCGTCTTGATGAAATGAAATCGAATGGAAGCATATTTGAGCGATTGACAGTTATGGAAATTGATTACCTGACTCAGGCGCTGGACTCGATCGACCGGAGAGCCATGGATCAGGCGGTGGACTTGATCAATGCCCACGACAAAATTTTTGTCTTTGGTCTTGGTCCTTCCATTTCACTTGTGGATCTTTTGGAAATCCGATTGCTGCGCTTTGGTAAGGAAGTTGTGCCGTTAAAATCTTCGGGTCGTGAACTGGTGGATTCATTGCTGATGATGAAACCCGGTGATCTCGTCTTTGTGATTTGCTTCTTTGACCTTAACCCCGCGCTGAAATTGGTGCTGGATCACTGTCGCAAAGTAGGTTGCACCATCCTTATGCTCACGGACACACTTGACACGATCCTTGGAGATCAGGCGGATGTGATCCTCAGCGCCCGCCGGGGACCCGTAGGTGAGTTTCATTCTTTAGTGGTACCGATGACAGTTGTAAACGCTTTGCTTCTATCGGTTGCGAGCAAGGAGCAGGAGAAAACAATGCACATGTTGGACAAACTGGATTCATTACGTGGTCAATTGTTAGCTTTATATAAGACGGATGATCTTTTATGAGGGAAGGATCTTTCTCTTAATTAAAGCGCCACCCACTATCAGTACAGAAAGGATATCCACAAAGGTGTAATCTGATGAGTGTCAATGCCATTGCTTCAAAAGATCGCTCGGAAAAATTGCAGGCGAACTTTCGCCGCTTCTTCCGCTGGTTGACCAGCCCGCAAGTCTTTCTCTCACTAATCATGATTGCAGTGATCTTTTATCTGGTCATCATCCCCTTGTATCGCATGCTCTACACGACCTTCACGGTCTCAGATGTCGATCTTCGGGTGATCAAAGATGCGGAAGTAGGTGAATTCACCTTCTATCACTGGATCAGGATGCTAACCGGGCGTATTGCTGAACTGATGACCTATCAGCCACTGGTCCATAGCGTTACGGTTTCGATTGGGGCGACAATGCTGGCATTGGTGATTGGCGGGCTGATGGCGTGGCTGGTATGCCGGACGGATATCCCGGGCAGAGAAACCATCCATATGCTGGCTCAGGTCCCGTACATCATGCCTTCGTGGACGATTTCCATGGCTTGGTTGGTGCTCTTTAAGAATCACACATCCGGAGGCACTGCCGGTCTGCTGGAATATCTTACCGGTACGCCACCTCCGGATTGGCTGGCTTATGGACCTGTACCCATTATTGTAAGCAGCGGGCTTCACTATTACACTTTCTTTTTCCTTTTTATTTCCGCTGCGCTTTTATCTATTGATTCTTCGCTTGAGGAAGCCGGTGAACTGGCAGGTGCGGGACGCTGGCGCATCATGCGCAAGATTACTTTCCCCCTGGTCATTCCAGCCATTGTTTCCGGCTTTATTATGACCTTCTCCAAAGCCATGGGAACTTATGGCGGACCGAATGTGCTCGGTGTTCCAGTCCGGTACTATACCCTTTCGACGATGCTGAAATCCAATACCAGCATTGGCAATTCCGGCGATGCTTTCGTGACCGCCATTGTTTTAATCCTCTTTTCCATGGTCACCGTGTTACTTAACCAGAAGATTGTCGGGACGCGGAAGAGTTACGAGACGATTGGCGGGCGGGGGTTTATGTCCAAGAAGGTGAAACTTCGCAACTTCAAACCGGTCATCGTCGTCCTCGTGGTCATCTTTCAGTTTATCATTGCCGTACTTCCGCTCGTTTTATTGTCGATCAATACTTTCATGCTGCGCGATGGCATTTACAACCTCGACAATTTCACGCTCGCCCACTGGCTTGGAAGGGGGGATATCAAGATTAACAGTGGAGAACCGGGGGTTTTGAGGAATCCAAGAATTTGGATGGGTGCATGGAACTCCATCCGCCTTTCATTGCTGACGGCGTTTTTTACCGCCATCATGGGAGTGATACTTGGATATTCAATTGTCAAAGGTCGTGGAACCTTCTTATCCAAGCTTTTGGAGCAGCTTTCCTTTATTCCGTACGTCATTCCAGGCATTGCATTTGGTGCAGTCTATATTGCCATGTTCACCAAACCTGTCGGACCGATCCCGCCACTGTATGGTACCTTTGCCTTGCTGGTGGTGGTCTCAGTGGCGA
The DNA here is from genome assembly GCA_018056725.1 of Anaerolineaceae bacterium. Taxonomy (GTDB): domain Bacteria; phylum Chloroflexota; class Anaerolineae; order Anaerolineales; family Anaerolineaceae; genus UBA6107. The sequence goes on along the minus strand of JAGPFF010000026.1, from coordinate 6,793 downwards.
AACACTTGCCCTTCTCAGCCCGTACGGGTGTTTCAGCAATGATGCAAGTGGGCAAAGAATTGGAAGAGGCGGCGGCAATTTCCGGTGCTTCGCCATGGCGTCGTTTTGTGCGCATTATTTTCCCTCTCACCAGCACTGGCTTTGTTTCCGGCTTCCTGCTCACTTTCATCAGCACGATGCGCGAACTTTCCCTGATCATTCTTCTGGTCACACCTACTACAGCCGTGCTAGCTAGCCAGACGATGCGCTACATTGAGAATGGAAATGATCAGCAGGCAAATGCGGTCAACATTCTGCTGATCGTATTGGTTCTCATCGGCAACTTTATCATCAGCCGTTTCCGCGGTGGCAGCCTGAAAAAAGGCTTGGGTTTATAACGAAGGAGAAAACATGGATACCCCGATCATCATCAATAACCTTACCAAATGCTTCGGCGATGTGGTTGCCGTAAACAATATTTCATTGACCATTGAACCGCGTACGTTTCTCACCCTGCTCGGACCCTCAGGGTGTGGAAAGACCACCTTGTTGCGCTGCATTGCCGGGCTTGAAGATCCGGACGAAGGTGAAATTTACATTGGAGATAAATTGATCTATTCCCACCTCAAGGGGGTCTCCTTGCCACCCGGTCAACGGGATTTGGGGCTTGTTTTTCAGAATTATGCTCTGTGGCCACACATGACCGTTTATAAAAATATGACCTTTGCCCTGGAGATTCAGAAACTCTCCAAGGAGGAAATGGATAAGCGGGTGAAGGAATCGCTGGCGGAAGTTAAGATGAGCGGTTATGAAGATCGCTATCCGCGAGAGATGAGCGGCGGTCAACAGCAACGGATCGCCCTCGCCAGAATGCTCGCCTATCGTCCTCATGTTTTCCTGATGGACGAACCGCTTTCCAACCTGGACGCGCGCCTGAGGATGGACATGCGCACTGAATTAAAGCGGCTTCATCACATTTCCAACGCCACCACGGTTTATGTGACCCATGACCAGTTGGAAGCAATGACCATGTCCTCCAACATTGCCGTCATGAAGGAAGGCGTGATCCAGCAGATGGATACACCTGACAAGGTCTACCATTACCCGGCAAACATTTTTGTCGCCGATTTCATTGGAAGCCCGAAAATTAATCTTCTGGAGGGTCGGGTGGCAAGCCAGGATGTAGTGGATTTGGGGAAGTTTAATGTTCCGGTGCACACCTTCCGCAAAACTGGAGAAGTAGTTGTAGCCATTCGTCCGGAGGACGTTACCATCCATCCTAACCAGGTGGAGAACGGGGTTGAGTTTATCGCTTATTCAGTGCTGCCCACTGGCGCAGATACAACGATTATTGCGCATAAAGGAGATACTGAACTGGTGATCAAAGAAATGGGTGTCAGTAAAATCGCGATGGATCAGCGCATCTGGCTTACCTTCAGCAAGGAAGCGATCAATCTTTATGACAAAGCCAGTGGTAATCTCATTACCGCTTAAGGGAATCGGTAAAAATGGACCCAGAGATTTTGTTTCTTATAGAGGAGGTGAAAGAGAGTCATTCAAGCTGGATTACCGTTCAGATGTTTTCTAAAAAAACAAGGAGGAACGTAAATGAAAGCAGCATTTAGGATTGTCACTTTGGTTCTCATGGTCAGCTTTCTGGTGGCATGTGCTCAACCGACTGCAGCCCCAGTGGCGACCGAACCATCTGTAACTGAACCATCTGCCGCGACGGAAGCCCCGGCAGCCACTGAGGCACCTGTAGTGGAGGAACTTTCGCCACAGGATGCCTGGTTGAAAGCCAACGAATTGGGTCCTTATGAGACCGGCGTTCAGGACTGGGCTGCGATCGAAGCTGCCGCCAATGCTGAAGGCGAACTGCTTGTTTATGCCAATACTTCGAAAGTGGAAAAGGCAGCAGAAGGTTTCATGGAAAAGTATCCTGGCATCAAAGTTCAAGCTTTTGACCTGGGCGGTGATGATGTTCTGCTTAAGGTGGTCGAAGAGCAAAAAGCTGGCGCATTCACTGGTGATGTGTGGTTCAGCAGTGGTGGTGCCGAACTTGTGGGCACTGTACTGCCCAATAAATATGTCTGGCGCTTTGTTCCCGAAAGCATTGCAGCAGTCACTCCTGAGGAATACACTCAGCCATTGTTGATGAGCCGCTTTGGCACCACCATTTTCGCCTACAACTCTGAACTCAACGAATCCTGCCCGATCAAGAATATCTGGGAGCTCACCCAGCCTGAGTGGAAAGGCAAATTCTACATCGAAGATCCCTTGAATGATGCCTCAACACTTAGCAAATTAATCACCATTGCCTACCATGCAGATGAAGTCAAACAGGCATACATTGATCTGTTCGGAAGCGAACCTGTCCTTGAGGAGGATACTCCTGATGCTGGTTGGCTCTGGCTGAAGAAATTTGCCCAAAATGGTCCTGTTCCGGAACCAGGTGGAGATGAAGTGGATGAAGCCTTTGCCACCCCCGGCATGACCGAGAGCTACATGGCGCTGACCTCTTATTCAAATATGGCGGATGTGGTTGAAGGCAATCTGGCATTTGAACCCTGCTGGGGGCTTAACCCAATCCTGGGCGTGCAAAGCCAGAGTTACTTGGGAATTATCAACCAGGCACCCCACCCCAATGCTGCCAAACTTTGGATTCAATACGTAGCCGGTCCCGAGGGGCGGGATCCATGGGCGAAATTCGGCACTTACTTCCCGGATTCAACCTATGAAGTTCCTGAGGGACAGAAACCCCTGGAAGAGATGATGTCCATGACCTGGCTCATCGCAGAACAGTATGCGTACGATCATATGATTGAGGCGCGAGACTTTTACCTGCTGAATTTGGGGCAGTAATTCGAATTGACTGTCAACGGGCACGGACCTTTTAGATCCGTGCCCCCAAACTTGGGGCACGAAAGCCTTAAAAAGCAACCCCTTCCTGAAATACGGAAAGGTCTGGATAAGATTTGCCTGGGAGACCGATGTATGACGCTAAAAACCATGTTCTTTGATGTTGGTGGCACCCTGGAAACTTTTGGCTGTACACCTGAATATCGCATCAAGAACACCCATTTCTTCCGTGAATTGCTACTGGAAAATGGGATCAATTTACAAATGAACGACGAAAAACTATATGAAGTGATCTCCAGCGGCATCAAAACTTACCGTAAATGGAGTATTGAATCGATGATTGAATTGAAGACGGGGGAAATCTGGTGTGATTATGTGTTCAAGGATATGAAAATTGATCGTGATGTGCTGTCACGAATTTCTGAGACTTTATCTTGTTATTATGAAATTTATTATTATTACCGGGCTATGCGCCCTGAGGTGCCCTTTATATTGTCTGAAATCCGTAAAATGAAGTTGAAAATTGGCTGTATCAGCAACACACAAAGCCTGACCCAGGTTCCTGAAACCTTAAAAAAATATGGCATCGAAGATTATTTTGATACGGTTGTACTTTCCTCGGTCTATGGTCGGCGCAAACCGGATCCTGCTATTTTTTATCATGCCGCCAGACTGGCGAATTCTCCCACCAGCCTCTGCGGTTACGTGGGGGATAAAATCAATCGCGATGTACTCGGTGCCCGCAAAGCCAGTTTCCGGTTGGCGATCCAGGTACGGCATGACTTTGAGGATGGCGAAATCGATGAGGGCGCGACGCCGGATGCAATTATCGATGATTTAAGGGAGCTCCTCCCTCTATTGGAATCGGTGATGCGGGAGGATGCCGGACCTGGAAAAACAACCTGCCAGCGCAAGATTAAGGCGATCTTCTTCGATGCAGGCGATATCCTGTATTACCGCCCGGAACGGGACAAGCATTTGAATGAATTTCTTTCCCGACATGAAACCCACCCTGCGCCAAATTTTGCATCGGAGCGGAAACGGATCAAAGACCTGGCATTCTCCGGGCAAATGAAACGGTACGACTATTACCACCAGTTGATCCGATTGTACGGCATAAATGATGCGCCCTCGGTAGAAGAAGGGGTACGCGCACTGCGCCGGGATGACAATACAGTGGCGATTTTTGAAGGCGTTCCGGAAACTATCAATGCATTAAAACAAAAAGGTTATCTTCTGGGCATCATCACCGATACTGCCATGCCCTTCAGCCGCAAACTGAATTGGTTCGAAGAACACGGCTTTGGCAGAGTTTGGGATCTGGTCATCAGTTCCAAAGAAATGGGGGTGCGCAAACCTGCCCCCTCAATGTATGAACAAGCCCTCCAGCAGACTGGTTTGAACGCCGACGAAACCGCGTTCGTCGGGCATAAAACCCGGGAATTGGAAGGCGCGCGGGCGTTGGGGATGCGTACTATCGCCTTCAATTATGATCCTGATGCGAAGGCAGATGCCTACATCGAGGATTTTAGAGAATTATTAGATTTACCCTTACTGGTTGGATCCTAATGGAGAAATTGAAAAATGCAGAGGGCAATTAAGGCAATCTTTTTTGATATTGGTGGTACATTGCGGGTCACTCATCCAGGCGAGCCGCGGGACAGTGTGATCATCCAACAATTAATGGCGATGTTGGGAGAAAATTCTGATCCAGAATCCTTTATCAACCGGATTCACCGGGGCGAGAAAAACTATCGCCGTTGGTGCAAACCCAACTTCAGGGAACTCAATGAGCCGGAGCTCTGGACGCGCTTTTTATTGCCAGAATATCCGGAGGATTTTGTCCGTAAAAATGCCGTTACCTTCAATCAGTTGTGGCGTGATTCAAATCATAAATATATTCTGCCCGATGTAGTGGAAACAATGCGGGCATTGTCAACGCGGGGATACAAACTAGGGTTAATTAGCAATACTACCTCTTCAACGGAGGGGTATCAATTGCTCGAGGAGACCGGTCTCAGCCCGCTCTTCAGCTGCGTGCTACTCTCTGCTGAATTTGGTCGGCGAAAACCGCATCCATCAATATTTGTAGAGGCAGCAAGGCGGGCTGGAGTGAACCCGGAAGAGTGCGCCTATGTTGGGGACCGACCCTCCCGTGATTTGATTGGTGGCAGACAGGCGAATTATGCCCGGATCGTGATCATTAATACCGAAGGGTATTTCACGGATGAATTCGACGCGGATGATTATGACCCGGAGAAAGATACTCACCTGGTGATCCGCCCGGACCATTGGATTCGAAGGCTAAGCGAGTTGTTGGACTATTTTCCCCCGCTTCCGGCAGGAGACTGCGTTTCCCATTCCAGCCCTTCTGTGCTGTTCGATATTGCCCTTTCAACGATGTGGCATGTAGACCAATATTGCCCGTTCAACGAGGCTTTTGACCGGGCGAAGAGCATTGGCATTGCCCGTTTTGAACTGAATCACCAGGTAACTCCCCGTCACTTGGACGATTGGGACAGGGACAGGTACTCGATCAGCACCGTTCATGACCCTTGTCCGGCGGATGACAGCCTGACAACCCTAAAGAAAGAGGATCTGCTTGTTTCCAGCCTGGACGCTGCGAAACGCACTAAAGGGGTGGATTACGTGAAGCGAACCCTGGACCTGGCAGTAGGACTTGGCGCGCGTTCTGTAGTGGTGCATCTGGGTTCCATTCAATGTGACCGGTCGCGTGATCGGCAGTTGCGCAAGATGTTCGAGGAAGGGTTGGAAGACACCACAGACTTTAAAGAATTACGCGAAGAGATGATCGCCCATCGCGCACTTTTTGCGCCACCGCATCTTGAAGCTCTGCAAAAAAGCCTGGAGGAATTGGTAAACTTTAACCGCAAAAGCGGGGTGTTGTTGGGGCTTGAAAACCGATACCGTTACTATGACCTGCCATTGCCAGATGAATTGACCCAACTGTTGGAATCCATCCAGGAGGATGGATTGGGATTCCAGTTTGACACCGGGCACGCTTTTGCCCTTGAGCGGCTTGGACTGGTGGAAAAGAATGCCTGGTTGAATAGATTTGCTCAGCGTGTAATCGGCGTACATTTTCATGATGTGCGTGGGCTCACGGATCACCAGATCCCCGGATCGGGTGAGGTTGACTTTGGCGCTATCGCGCCTTATCTTCCGGAGAACTGTCAGAAAACCTTAGAGGTTAACCCGCATTCCAGCCTTGAGGAGCTTGCCCGGGGTCTGGAAGTGTTGACGAGCAGTGGATGCATCAACAAATATTAAACGATAAGAAATAAGAGGATTAATCTTTTGAAATCTGGAATTAAAGCCGTCTTTTTTGATATTGGTGGAACGTTGATGGAAAAAACGCCATTGACGCAGCGAGATACTCATAAGTTGGAACAAATGCTCTCTTTGTTGCAGGTAGGATGGACATTGCCAGAGCTTGAAGAGACGATTCACACTGGATCTCAAGCTTATAAACGTTGGTGCGAACAGACTTTGAACGAATTAAGCGTCGAGGAAAAATGGGCGCGTTTCCTGCTCATTAATTTGCCCGAGGAGAAAGTGCGCCCGTTGGCTCCCCAGCTTCAATGGTTATGGAGTCAGTCAAAGACAAACAAACAGATCAAAAACAATGCGCTGGAAACGATGCGGGAACTTTCCAGGCGTGGCTATTTGCTGGGAACAATCAGCCATTCGAATCCGATCTATCTCGATCAGCTAGAGTTTACCCCGTTGCTTAAAGTACGTATTTATGCGCAGAAGTATGGCAAACGAAAACCACATCCTTCGCTATTTATGGATGCAGCACGTTCTTGCGACCTCAGCCCGGAAGAGTGTGCTTACGTAGGGGATCACCCCTGGCGCGATGTTGTGGGACCGCGTGAAGCAGGTTATGGGCGTGTCATTTTGATGAAGAACGGACACAGCAGCATGGATCCGG
>JAGPFF010000066.1 GCA_018056725.1 Anaerolineaceae bacterium | reverse complement strand
CGCGTTCACTCCCGCCAAACGATAGTCCAACAGGATGACATCCCATTTATTTACGCCAGTATTGAGCTTCATCAAATCCAAAACAGCTTTCCCATCTTTTACGACTTCAAGGTGGATGAAAGGTGCATAAGTAGCCAGGTGTCGAAGTGTCAGGTCAACATCAGATGCCAGATGTTCCGCATAAAGAACCCTTAACAGGTGTTTCTTAAGCTCATAATCTTTTCGATAACGTTGCACTGCGCCGTTCAAAATGCCGGGGATTTCCTGCAGATAATCTTTTCGCTTTGGGATGTAATCATCAGCGCCCGATTTTATCGCCGTGAGAACGGTTTGTTCATCCCCCTGACCGGTGATGATCACCACTGCGCTGAGGATATTATTTTTGCGCAAGTAACGCAAGAGATCCAGTCCGGTTCCATCCGGCAGTCTCAGGTCAGTCAGAATGCAATCAAAGGGGTTGGAAAAGTTTTCATCCACCAAAAGGGTAGCTTCTGACAACTTCTGTGCCACGGTCAAATCAATGTCAGGGGCATCATTTGCCAGCGTGCGCCGGGTCAGGTCAGCGTCGAACGGATTATCTTCCACATACAGGACTCGCATATTCACCTCCTAAAGGGGTGGAAAGTTGAGTAAAACCCAATAAAGCTCGATTTCTCGGGCTACTTCTATAAAGTTTTCAAAGTTGACCGGTTTCACAATGTACGAGTTGGCTCCAAGCTGATAGGCAGTCTGCACATCCTTATCTTCAGAAGATGAGGTAAGCACCACAACCGGGATTGTTTTGAAAATTGTTGCTTTACGCAGCTCTGCTAGAAGCTCAAGACCATCCACCCGGGGTAATTTTAGGTCCAGGAGAACCAAAATTGGCATCGGGGCTTGCGGGGAATAGTCCCGGATGTACGTTAGTGCTTCCTCGCCATCACGGAGCACCGTCACCGGATTGACCACATGGTTATGTTCAAATGCACGTATGGTCAAATCAACATCCATCGGATTGTCTTCAATCAGGAGAATGGGACGGGTAGGATTTGTATTCATAGGGGGATCTCCAGATAAAATATTGAGCCTTTTCCCAGTTCAGATTTCGCCCAGGTACGACCGCCAATACGACTCATCACCTTACGAACGATTGCAAGTCCTATTCCAGTCCCAGGATAATCTTCAACACGGTGCAAACGCTGGAAAATTTCAAAGATTTTTTCACTATACTTCATTTCAAACCCAATGCCATTATCTTCCACAGAGAGGATACATTTCCCATTTTCCTCCTGTGAACGAATGATAATTCGCGGGGACTCAACCTCAGCAGTAAATTTGATGGCATTATCCAGCAAATTCCTCAAGGCAAAGACAAGCCCATCATTATCAGTGGTAATCGTCCCACATTTCAGATCTGTTTCAACTTCAATCCGCTGTTGGTTAATTTCCACTTCCTTCTCTTTGAGCAGGTTAGACAATAATTGAGACAGGTCAATGGTGCCGGAAGTTAATACGCGGCGCTCCAAACGGGAATACTGGAGAAGATCTTCGATCAATCTATTCATTTGTTCTGTGGCGAGGCGAATGTTCGTCAGGAATAACAAGCCTTCCTGATCCAGTTGCTTTTTATGGGTTTCCTGCAGCAGGCGGCTGTAACCATCGATTCCACGGAGCGGAGCTTTAAGATCATGAGAGACGGAATAAGTAAAAGTTTCCAATTCCTCATTGCGTGATTTCAGTTCCCGGGTACGCTCCTGGACCCGGTTTTCAAGCGTTTCATTTAAGGCTCTTAGTTGCTCTTCCATGGCTTTCCGGCTGCTGATGTCTTGCATGGAAATAAGGAGATGATCCAAGCCAGCTATGGGTACTATATTGGCACTGGCAATAACAGTTTTGGTTTTACCAGATTTCGTGATTATTTGAGCCTCAAAATTATTCAAACTACGGTTTTGTCTGATTTGATTGCTTATATTGTTTTCCTGAGACTCACTTCGATTAATTCCCAACTCGGTAAGCGTTTTCCCGTAAATCTCTTCGCTTGAATAACCAAGGAATTCTATCCAGGCTTTGTTCACCTCAAGGAGCTCTCTGACCGGGTAACTGGCTAATGCCATGGGGACAGATGAATTGTTAAAGAGGGTAACAAATTTTTCCTCACTGTTTCGCAGGGCTTCTTCGGATCTTTTACGGTCTGTTATGTCATGATAATAAATCGCGAGACCCTCCGTGCCAGGATAGGCATGGATTTCATGCCACTCGTCGTACTCTCCTTCAGCAAAATAGTGATAGTCAAAATGAACCGGTGTGTTCTCAGCTATCGCTTTACGATAATTGAATTCCACTTCATTTCCGACCGTCATCGGCCACACTTCCCAATGGGATTTCCCCAGAACTTCCTCTTTGACCAGATGATTTCGATCTAACGCTTTGGGATTAATATTGACGATTTTCCACTCATTGTCCAAGAGAATGAAGGCGTCCGACATACGATCAAAAACCCGATTCATCATTTCTGAAGTCTGCCGGTAGAGCTCATCCAAATGCTTTTTGTCGGTGATATCTCGATAATAAATCGCCAGTCCGTCTTCAAAAGGATAAGCATGAATATCCAACCAGAGATCAATTTTCCCGGGGACGACATAATGGTTCTCAAGGTGAACAGTTTTTTGAGTTTCCATTGCCTGTCGGTAATATTTTTCGACTTGTGTACTCTTTGTTTCCGGCCATTCCTCCCAGTGGGTCTTTCCAATAAATGCTTCAGGTTCTTTTTGGTTGATCCGGGCAGCCTCAGCATTGGCATAAACAATGCGAAAGTCCCGATCCAGAACGATGAAAGCATCGGTAATGCTCGCAAAGATTTGGGATAAGCGCTTTCGGGAAGCTTCAACTTCAGCTAATGCTCGATTATGTTCAGAAATATCACGAATGATTAAGCTGGTATGAGTAACCCCGTCGCTTTCCGTAAATAACGCGCTGGTTACTTCACCCTCAAATTTTTCACCATTCTTGCGCTTATAAGTTAATTGGCTGCGTGATGCCCCAAATTTGGCACGCTCTTCAAGCATCTCCGCCAAACGTGGATCTTCCGTGTCCACGATCAAATCACGTCCACCCTGGATGATCTCCTCTTCCGTCCAGCCAAACATTTGACACGCGGCAGGGTTTGCGAATTGAATTGAGCCATCTGGATTGGTCAATAGAACTGCATCCATGCTGGCGTCAATCATCCATTTAAATTTCTCTTGAACTTCCTCGCCCCTTTTTTGCGCGAGGTGCTGTTTATTTAAGGCGTTTCTTAAGATGAAAAAGATCAGCAGAGCGCTGATCAAAACAAAGAACCACCCTTTATAATGCTGGACTTCCAATTCAATCAGATCGTCGCTAAATAATCTGGCGACCAGATTATCCGAGTAAAAGATCCACAGCGCGCCAAAGATGGCGTAGGTGATTGTTATCCGCCACTCAATTTTGGTCCAAAATTTTTTCATAGCCGTTCCTCGAATCGCTTCTAATTGAGACGGGCTATTAGAACAATCTTATTATCTACCATTTTTTAATTCGGACTAATCTCAATTTTGTAATGATCCAGGTCTCACAATCACATGCTGGAGTAGGGCGATATCAATAAGATTTCAATAGTGAGGAACCCAATGAATTTGGGGGGAGATGGATGGTTTTCAAATAGTGTCAAATTTCCAAGATTTAAACCAATTAATAGCGGTTTCTAATTTACCACAGATCCATTTGACTGAAAGCCTCATCCCGCTTCTGTCCTGGCTGCAACCTGATTTGCGGCAGAAACTAAATCATTCCGGACGATCCGGATTCTCAACCGGCTGACTTCGTTGGGTGGGAAGATAAAGTAGAAAATCAGTGCCTCTTCCGGGTTCGCTTTCCACTTCAATATCGCCTTCATTGGCTTCAATCAGCTTTTTACAAACTGAAAGCCCCAGACCAATCCCTTTGGGCTTGGTGGTAAAAAGTGGATCAAAAATTTTGGAGAGATTTTCACGGGTAATTCCAATTCCCGAATCTTTCACATGAACTGCAACGTATGCCCGCTGATTGCGCTCCACGGTTACGCCCCAGATGCTCAGTTTTCCCCCCTCCGGCATTGCCTGGTAGGCATTGACAACGATGTTTTCCAGCACCTGTTCCACCTGCCGCGGATCTACTTCAACCATGGGTAAATCCTCCACAAGCGAAAGCTCAAGTTGGATGTTCATTGGCGCCTGGCGCCGCAAAAGAGTGTGATTCACCAGTTCACTGATTTTTACACATTCTTTATCTACGGATTTAATGCGCGCAAAACCGAGCAAATCTGAAATGATTTTTTCGGCATTGTGGGTTTCAATATCAATCATATTTAAATATTCATTCACTTTTTCACTGGCATCCGGTTGAATCAGACGCAGGAAATACACTGCATTAGAAATCACCCCCAGAGGATTGCGTAGTTCATGCCCCACGCTGCCTGCCAGTTGCCCCAGGATGGCTAGTTTTTCATTCCGCACCAATTTCTCTTGGGTGTTGATCAGTTCAGCCGTGCGTTCGCTTACCACACCTTCCAATTTCAGGTTGTAGTCACGCAGTGCATTCTCCGCTCTTACACGATCACTGACATCGTTGATAAAACCCTCCAACATTACGCTCCCATCCTCTGCAGGAACCGCTTGCCCCTTCTCCCACACCCACTTTTCTTTCCCAGTGGCGGTGATGATCCGATAGGTCAATTCAAAACTGTTACCGGTGGCGATTTCAGCATTCACTTTTTCGTAAACCATCTGCCGGTCATCTGGGTGAATAATTTCGGTGTAAGTGTGATGTTTACTTCCAATCAAGTCCTCCGGCTGATATCCCGTCAACAAATAACACCCCTGGCTGACAAATTCCATTGTCCAATCCTGATCGTTCCTGCAGCGGTAAGCCATCCCCGGCAGATTGCTGAATAAGGTCATCAAACGCCGCTGGCTTTCTCTGAGAGCTTTTTCCATCGCGATGCGATCAGTCAGGTCAATCGTATATCCAGCGAGTAATTTTCTCTCTCCCAAGTCAATCGGGAACTTAATCGTGGTGTAATTTTTGCCATTAAGCTCCTCATCCAGCCTTAATATTTCCCCTTTGGAGATCACAGCCCAATCCTCCTGGGTTATTTTTTTAGCAAATTCGGGCGGGAACAAATCCTCCATTCTTTTACCAATCATTTGGGATCCGGGAATTCCGACCATATCCTGGAAATTTTCGCTGGCTACAATCACCGTGCTTTCATCCGGTTCAACCTGTTTGATGTAGGCATAGATCGGAGAAAAATTAATAAATCGAGTCAGCAGCTCGTTGCTTTCTTTCAACGCCATTTCCGCTTTTTTGCGGTCAGTGATCATTTCGGTGTAGACAATAATTCCCCCGATGCTCCCGTCGGATTCATACCAGGGGCGACATTCCCACCTCGTCCATTCAATCGTGCCATCTTGCCGGATGTAAGGATCTTCTTCAGCTGAGCACACTTCCCCTTTTAGAGCTTTTTGGTGCACATCACGCCATTTCTGAGGCAGATCCGGAATTACTTCATAGTGGTGTTTTCCAATCACCTGTTTTCCCTCAAGGCGATATTCTTTGAGGTACTTTTGGCTGACATAAATATAGTTAAGATCCCGATCATGTACCGCGACCGCCCCTTTGTTATGTTCGATGATGTACTGCATCAATTCATGCGAATGGATTAAATCCTGTTCGGCATTCTTCCGAGCAGTAATATCTATGACCATACCCTGGAGGAATAAAAGTTTCCCATCCTCTGCATAACCCGCCCAACAGGTATGCTGCATCCAGAGCAGCTGGTTTCTTCCCACTTGCACCCGAAATTCAACTTCCGATCTCTGACCTGTCGTCAGGGTTGTCTCAATGGCTTCATCGACCAGATGAATATCCTCGGTCAAAACTATTCTTCGCCAGGCTTCCTGATTGATCAGTTCTTCCGTGGTGTAACCGCTCAATAGCTGACCATACGGATTTACGTACGGCTGGAAGGATGAATTCGAAACAGGAGCAAGGTAAATTACCGCCGGGATATTTTCCACCAAGGAGCGGAATTTTTCTTCACTTTCACGCAAGGCATCCATGTCTGCCTTCCGCTCGGTGATATCATTTGCCAGCACCAACCGCGATGGAATGCCATTGTAATTAATGTTGTACGAAATAAGTTCAACGTAAATAAAATCCCCGTTTTTTAATTGGTGACGCCAAAGGCTGGAAGGATGGAATTGATCATAGGTTTGGGCAAGATGCTGTTCCAGGAGCGGAATATCCTCAGCCGGACGGATATCGCGGATCGTCATGTTCAGGAATTCTTCACGGGAATATCCATATTTTCGGATGGTTGCGTCATTTACCGCCAGAAACTTCAAGGAGTCGATCTCGTAAATCCAAATCGGCATCGGATTGTTTTCGAACATCAAGCGGTACTGTTCTTCACTTTCAATTAATTTCGCCTGGGATTGTATCTGTTGGTTAATATCGCGTTCCACTATTACGGTGCCAACAACCTGACCGGCTTCATCCCGAATCGGCGCATAATTTTCTGAACCGACCCAGCTCTCGCCGGTATCCACCCGATAAAACCGTAATTCAACATCGGAAGCAGATTTTCCTCTCAACGCCGAAGCAACAGCCCGATCCTGAGGTTGAACCTCCTGCCCGTCTAAAGAGAAAACCTGGAGCTTCTTTTGGTAATTCTCCCAATCGGAGAGTAATTGCTGCCGGGAGGGATAACGATGGAAAGCGGCAAAAGCCTCATTGATCTCCAACGGTTTTCCCTCATGATCAGTAATCAATACCCCATCCGCCATTGCATACATCGCGGCTTCAAGCCTCGCCTGGATGGATTGTGATTCGGCAATGAGTCGCTTTTTTTCCGTGATATCGGTTGAAATACCAAGCAGACCTAAGACTTCTTTTTGTCCAGCACTTTGATGGATGGGTGTTTTAACTTCCCAGTAATAATTTCCGGTTCCGTCAGGAGCAGTAAGGAAAACTTCCTTCTGGAGTTGATTTCCGTTTAAAACCTGGTCATCAATTTCCCACAGTCGCTGGGCAGATTCCCGAGGGAAAAAATCCTCGTCCTTTTTTCCAATAATATCTTCCGCGGTGGAATTGAAAAGCTTCTGAATCATCTTATTGGCATAGGTATAACGATGATTCTTATCCTTCATAAAGATAAAGGAGGCAACTTGATCAAGCGCTTCCTGATATCTCGCTGAGTCATCCAGCAAGGATTCCCTTAACTGCTGTGAACCATTAGCTTGAGGGAGATTAGTGAGAGTACAATCGATTTGATTACTCCCGGTGCCTGTGCCAGATGCGACTATGCAC
>JAGPFF010000025.1 GCA_018056725.1 Anaerolineaceae bacterium | reverse complement strand
CGTCTCATATTCAACGTGCGCTATGTTGATCGTGATCCCACGCGCTTTCTCTTCCGGCGCGTTGTCAATCTGATCATACGCTTTGTATTCCGCTCGCCCAAAAAACTTGCAGTACTTGGTGATCGCCACGGTTAACGTCGTCTTCCCGTGGTCGATGTGTCCCATCGTCCCTATGTTTAAGTGCGGTTTGCTCCTGTCAAATTTCTGCTTCGCCATGTTTCCTCTCCTTGGTCACATTTCATTTTCATCCGGCAATAAGAGCCCTCAATGGGAATTGAACCCATGACCTCGCCCTTACCAAGGGCGCGCTCTACCAACTGAGCTATGAGGGCTTGCCGATCAGGGGGCTAAGTTGGTAGAGTTGCAGCCCCTTTCGAGTGGACGGTGAAGGATTCGAACCTCCGAAGGCGTGTCGCCAGCTGATTTACAGTCAGTCCCCTTTGGCCACTTGGGTAACCGTCCATTGATAAGCCGTTACCGGCTTGCAAGTGAGTTCATCCCATGGATGCAACCCACTCGCTAACCTGTAACTGAGCCGACAATGGGAATCGAACCCATAACCTGCCGCTTACAAGGCGGCTGCTCTGCCGATTGAGCTATGTCGGCGAAAAGATGTTAAATAGCAACAGAGCGTGCTAGATTATACCAAAGCCTCTTAACAAAGACAAGGTTTTTAAAAATTCGCCAACCGGCGAACGGGTGCAACTATATCAAATCCGCTCCTTTACGTCAAGGAGCAAGTGTTCTATGAGGAAATAACCAGTACCTGTAAAAATTTTCTGATTTTGGTCACTCTGTGCAACTCTGCGGGTTTCTATTCGTATATGAGGTAAGAAATTGCTATTCTGTTTCAAATGGAGGCTTGGATGAATAAACAGACTCGAAGCGGCCTTGTTCTCGGAATCTTGCTGGTACTGGGAGGGATTTACCTGGTGCTGGTTAATGTTTTCCCGGGATTTGCCGAGATCATTCATCTCACATTTTCCTGGCCGGTGATCATTATTCTGGTCGGAGCCGGGCTGCTTGTGCTGGGTTTGCTGACCAGCGCACCCGATCTGGCAGTACCCGCATTTATCGTCTCGGGAATTGGGGGGATCCTATATTGCCAGAACCGCAGCGGGAACTGGGGCAGCTGGGCGTATACCTGGGCGCTCATCCCGGGGTTCGTAGGGTTAGGGACGCTGGTTGCCTATTTGCTTGGTGAGCATCAGCGCTATTCAATCCAGTCGGCGCTCGACTCTATCAGCACAAGCCTAGTTTTATTTGTGATCTTTGGCGCATTTTTTGGAGCCTTTACGGGGCTCGGTCCATATTGGCCAGTTTTGCTGATCGTTGCCGGCGTCATCACCGGAATTAAAGCGTTGGTCAAAGATCGTCACGTTTCCACAATCCGAGGATAAAACCCGATGAGTGATCAATCAAAACGTCTTTTTCTTGGTTTTTTATTAATCGCGGCAGGAGTGATTTTTTTATTACAACAACTCTTCCATCTTCCGTTCGGCAACCTGTTCATCGCATCGTTATTCGCTCTGGGGGGGTTCGTTTTCCTTTACTTTCTCATTAAAGATCGGAGTAAGTGGTGGGCAGCCATTCCAGGGTTTACCTTGATTGGTCTCGGATTGCTGATTGCGTTTTCCGCCCTGTTCCCAAAGCTGCCAGGCAAGATTGGTGGGGCGATCTTCCTGGCTTCAATCGGGGTCAGTTTTCTGGTGATTTACCTGCTCAACCCCGCCAGGTGGTGGCCAATCATACCCGCGGGTGTCATCCTTACAATAGCCTTAGTGGCTGCATTGCCACAGGGAAGTGATCTTGGCGGTGCGACCTTCTTCTTAGGGGTTGGCGCTACCTTCGGGCTGCTAGGGCTGCATCCGATGGGGAAGCAGGAAAAATGGCCCTGGATTCCGGCAGCGATTTGCCTTGGATTGGGTTTACTCATCCTCATCCTTTCGGGTGCCCTTATTGGCACTTTTGCAGGATGGATTTGGGCTGCATTGTTCATTTTGGCTGGGATATTCCTGATATTCCGCGCCATTCGTAGAAAAGGATAGAGGTGAGCATGGAGAATCGTTTATATCGTTCGCGTCAGGATCGCATTTTAGGCGGAGTTTGTGGCGGACTGGCAAAGTACCTGCAAATTGACACAATTCTGATCCGGTTGTTCTTCATTGTCTTTAGTCTGGTGGGTGGAATTGGACCGATTGTGTATCTCATCCTGTGGGTCCTCGTACCGTTGGAAGAGGAAATCCCCAACCCAAATGCCACTTCACAGGTCATAGACGGTGAGGTGATGAAAGAACGGGCAGAGACTTTCAAGGAAGAATTCGTGGATGTAATTCGAAAACCTTCACGCAAGTCAAGCCTGTACGCCGGAATTGCCCTGGTATTCATTGGGGGGTATATTTTCTTGAAAAATCTCAATTTGCCATGGCTTGCCTGGCTTAATGACAAACTTATTCTAGCCGCACTTATTATTCTTGCTGGAGCAGCTCTGCTGATAGCCACTTTGAGGAAGGAACGATAACATGAATGGAGAACACCATCGTAAAAGTCTTTTTTGGCCGGTTCTGCTGGTTGGGCTGGGAGTTTTCCTCCTTCTGGTGAATCTTGGGACAATCCCCGGCACCAGCCGCCAATACCTGGTTACCTACTGGCCTGTGATCCTGATTCTGTGGGGACTGGATGGGCTTTGGAAGCGGGATGGAGTGGTCTGGTCTCTTACGATCCTCGGTCTGGGAGTCCTCTTTTTATTTGGTAATCTTGGTTACCTCTCGATCCGCGCCTTGCCCATGTTGGGAAAGATCTGGCCGATCCTGTTGGTAGCCATTGGACTGGATATCGCGTTTGGACGCAATAAACGAGGGTGGAATGGAGTGCTCCTTGCCGGACTGGGAATCGTGCTGGTGGCGGCTCTCTTCTGGCTGGCGATTGCCTTTCCCACCGGCATCAATACCCGGCAAGTGGAGATTAACCAACCCCTCAATGGAGTGACCTCCTCCCAAGTGGAGATCAAGGTAAATTCCGGTAAGCTGAGTCTCAAAGGGGAAGCCCGGGAGGGGTTCTTACTGGAAGGGACCGCCAGGCTACCCGAAACCACAACGCTTGAGCCGGTGTTCACTCAAACGCAAGCCGGCAAGGGCAACCTCCTGCTGGAAAAAGTGGCGGACCAAAGATTAGATTCTACTCTTTCGGCAGAATTTATCTATGACTTTACGCTTACGCCGGTTATACCGCTCAATGTGCTCACTGAAGTCATCGTTGGAGAATTGACTGCTGACTTACGTGAGACGCAGCTCGCCTCTCTGGAAACCAACATGGCAGTTGGGCGCCAGGTGTTGTACCTTCCCTGCCAACCCAACCTTTTTGCGGATGTCAATCAGGCGGTTGGACAGGTTGTCCTCTCGCTACCAGAAGGTTGTGCGGTGCAGATCAATATGCAGAAAGCTCTGGTCAGTGTCAGTTATCCCAAGGATTATTTGCGTGAAGGAGATGTCGTCATCAATCGTGCCAATCAGGGCAAAGAGTCAGGAATCAAAATTACGATCAACCAGGCAGTCGGTTCCTTGATCATTCAGGAACATTAATGAAAATATTCCAAAAAAGTTCCTCGAGTGACGAGGAACTTTTTTTGTCCTAATCCGTCATAGTACCAGAATGATAAACGAGAGGATGAAAATGAAAAAGTCAATTTTATTAACTGTAGTAAGTGTGTTCGCTCTGTTGACCCTCGCCGCGTGCGGCACCGGGTAAGGCGCCGCCGCCGTTCCCCAAAGCCGCACCTTATCTGTAACCGGCACCGGCGAAGTGTATATCATGCCAGATATTGCTTATATCAATGTAGGCGTTCGTGTGGATGCGGATCAGGTCTCTGATGCCCTTGCCGCAAATAATGTTCAGGCAAATGCCATCGTAGAAGCGCTGCAGACCCTGGGTGTGGACAAGACAGATATTCAGACCTCCAACTTCAATGTCTACCCCATGCAAGACTGGGGTCCTGACGGACAGGTTTCACGCAAGTACTATGTGGTTGAAAATACGGTCTATATTACCGTCCGCGACTTGAGCAAAATGGGTAAACTGCTGGATACAGTGGTAAACTCTGGCGCCAATACGATTAATGGCATCACCTTTGATGTGACCGATAAAGCCGCTGCTGAAGCTGAAGCGCGTGATAAAGCCATTGCCGATGCCAAAGCCCAAGCTGAAGCCATCGCAACTTCTGCCGGTGTCAAACTGGGTGACCTTCAAACGATAAATGTCAGTCTGAGTGGCGTCACAGTGCCACTGGATATTGTAAAAGGTATTGGCGGCTCCTCGGCAGATTCTTCCGTGCCCATCGCTGCTGGTCAATTGAAAGTTACCGCGAACGCTTACCTGGCGTATGAAATCAAGTAAGCTCGCATAAGGAAGCTGGTTAAGGGTGCAGTTTGAAACTGCACCCTTTTTTATTGGTATCGGATGGCGCTGATGCGTTGAAGCTTATTGAGCTTATGGGTGGAGATCACCCGGCGCACCGTCCCTGATAAACCGCGCATTACAATGCTGTCAGTGGATGCACCATCTTTAAAATATCTCACTCCCTGTAGAAAATCTCCGGTTGTAATCCCGGTGGCTGCAAAAAAGACATTATCCGAGGAAATGAGGTCATTCAACGATAGGGTCTTATTAAAATCTACGCCCATTTCTTTCGCCAGGTCAAGTTCAGCCTGGCTGCGGGCAAAAAGTTTCCCCACAATGTCGCCACCCATACAGCGCAAGCCAACTGCAGCCAGTACACCTTCAGGTGTACCTCCCACACCCATCAACACATCCGCGGGGCTGTCCTCCATAGCCGTCATTAAGGCGCCTGCCACATCCCCATCCGGAATGAGGCGAATTCGGGCACCGGCAGCGCGAACATCCCGGATTAGGTCAGTGTGGCGCGGACGGTCAAGAATGACCACCGTCAGATCATCCACTTTGACACCCTTGCATTTGGCAATTCTGAACAGGTTTTCGCTCACCGGGGCATCGATATCTACGCAATTCCTGGCTGCGGGACCGACTGCAATTTTGTTCATGTAAACGAAAGGTCCGGGATTAAACATCGTTCCCCGCGGAGCGAGAGCGACGGTGGCAATCGAGTTCCACAAACCAAAGGCAAGCGGTCGCGTACCCTCAATGGGATCAACTGCGATATCCACTTCGGGACCTTCTCCGGTGCCTAATGTTTCTCCGTTAAAGAGCATAGGGGCTTCATCTTTTTCACCCTCGCCAATAACAATCACTCCGCGCATATCAATGGTATTCAGCATTACCCGCATCGCATCCACTGCCACCTTATCGGCGAGGTTCTTGTCACCTCTTCCCATTTGGCGCCCTGCAGCCAGAGCGGCAGCTTCGGTTACGCGAACCAGGTCAAAAGCCAGATTTCGGGTAGGGGTTTTACTGGTCATGTTCCCTCCTGTTGAACGCAAACGGAAATGTTAAGCCAAGAAGAAAAGAATTAAATAATACCCAATCGGTACTGCCCAAAGAGCAGAGTCAATACGGTCAAGGATGCCTCCATGATCCATTAACAGTTTACCAGAGTCTTTGGTTTTGAAACTGCGTTTGATCATGCTTTCGCCAAAATCTCCGAAGGGGGCAATGGTTGCAATGATGAGACCGAGTATGAGCCCGTGAACCGGAAGCATTTGCGGGACATAAACATGCCACCAGGTGGCAAGCCCAAAGCCTGAAAGAGCACCGGTAAGAATCCCGCCAAGATACCCCTCCCATGATTTTTTGGGGCTGACCAGCGGAAACATTTTATGTTTTCCAAAATTCAGCCCGAATCCATAGGCACCAGTATCTGCCAGCGCGTTGATCGCCAGCACAAGTAGAATCCACAGGAAACCATGCGGTAAATCGCGAATGGATACAGCGTAGCCACCCAACCAGCCAAGGTACAAGGAACCGCCAACGGTGACAAAAAAACTGGGAGCAGGGGATGAGCCCCCATGTTGCTGTTGGAAGATGTGAAAGATCATTGCGATCAATATCAGCGCGAGCAAATAAAGATCGGCAAAATGAAATGCCTGAAAGTGACGGAGGATGGAAGCCAGCGGTACAAAAACCAACATGATTGCCAGCGCTGGGGAGTATCCTCCTTTTTTGAACAAGCGCCAGAGCTCGTAGGCTGCCAGCCCGGTAGCCAGAGCGATGAAAAGCGCAAACGCCCAGCCTCCAATCCAGGCAAAGACTGCCACCAAAGGGATGAGGATAGCCGCGACGATTAATCGATTGGGGAGGGAAGGATCAGGGTTCATGATCAGAGCTGGAAATACTTCCAAACCTCCGATCACGTTGAGAATAGGCTTCAATCGCCTTGAACAATTCTTCTTTTGAAAAATCAGGCCACAGGGTTGGCGTAAAGTACCATTCAGAATATGCTGCCTGCCAGATGAGGAAATTGCTAACGCGCATTTCTCCGGAAGTACGAATAATGAGATCAGGATCCGGTGTTCCAGCCGTAAAGAGGTGTTGACTGACCAAATCTTCGTTAACCTGATCGGGTGGAATATTCTCTTTCATCATTTGCTGAATGGCATAAACGATTTCATCCCGCCCGCCATAATTCCAGGCAAGGTGAAGCCACAGGGAAGAATTGGCGCAGGTCACATCAATGGAATGTTTTACCTTCTCGCGTATTGGTTCTGGCATTGCTTCGAGCCGCCCAATATGGTGCAAATGGACACCTTTACGACAAAGTTCTTCCAACTCTCTGTCAAGATAAGTTTCCAGAATATTGAGCAGCCCCTCTACTTCTTCCTTAGGACGGCGCCAGTTTTCGGTTGAAAAAGCATATACCGTCAGATGCTTGACTTCTTTTTCTATACATCCATCAATGATCTGGCGAAGGTTTTCAGTACCCGCCCGATGACCATCCAAACGGGTTAAGCCGCGCGCTTCCGCCCAGCGACCATTCCCATCCATGATGATGGCTATATGCTGCGGTATCTTGCTTGTGGGATCCGTCATAAGGTTATTGATCTGAAAGATCAGACTTCCATAATCTCAGCTTCTTTGCGAATGCCGATACGGTCAATTTCTTCAATCATCTGATCGGTAAGTTTTTGCAGTTCTTCTTCTCCGAGTTCGAGGTCATCCTTGGAGATCATTTTTTCTTTTTCAAAATCTCGCAAATCTTTGATCAGATCACGCCTGACATTACGGATGGCGACCCGTGTTTCTTCCAGACGGTTGTGGACAACTTTTACCAGATCACGCCGGCGTTCTTCCGTCAGTGGAGGAAGATTCAACCGGATCACTTTTCCGTCATTATTGGGGGTGAGCCCCAATTCAGAGGCGAGAATTGACCGTTCGATGGTTTTGAGCGTGGAGGGATCAAACGGTTTGATCAGTAAAGCTCGTGCTTCTGGGACTGAAATACTTGCCAGCTGCATCAACGGAGTGGGAGTGCCGTAATAATCTATGGGCAGCTTTTCCACTAGAGCAGGCGTTGCTCTTCCTGTGCGAATGCCACTCAGGTCTTCTTCCAAGGTCTGCAGGGCGCTTTTCATCCTGTTTTCCGCGTCTTTCATGATTTCTCGAATCATTTCGTCCTCCACTAGAGGTTGTGATGTACCGGATGCGAAATTAAGGATACCTTAAAAACAGGAAAAAATCCATCGTTTGCATGAAGCAGGTACTCTTTCGATCGTTTTTTGTAATTTCAGTGTGCCATTTTTCATTGGAAATTAATATTTGTATAAGACACCTTTCATCACCGTGACTGCCTTGCCCTGAATTCCCACTCTCTCCCCATCCAGCCTGACGCGCAGTACCCCACCGCGATTGGAGATTTGCCTGGCGATCATTTCCCTTTTGTGCAGTCGCTTCCCCCAGTACGGAGCCAGAATGGTGTGAGAAGAACCTGTGACCGGATCTTCGTTGATGCCAATCCAAGGCGCAAAATAGCGCGAGACGAAATCAACCCCGGGAGTATCCGAACAGCTGGTCACGATTAACCCTCTTCCAGGCAGACGGAGCAAGGCATTAAAATCCGGTTTTAACGCTCGAATTTCACTTTCTGAAGCATATTCCAGCAAACTTTTCTCACCACTTACCCCCGAAAAAATAACCTTTCCGCCCACTGCCTCTAAAATAGCGGGGTCCAACTCCTGCTCGAACAGTGGATTGGAGGGAAAATCGAGTTCGATCCAACCTTCAAGAGACTGCGCACGTAGAATTCCCGCTCGTGTTTGAAACTGGATGGTTTGACCCCCAGCCACCCGTTGACTTTCCCACAACACATGCGCAGCTGAAAGGGTGGCATGTCCACAAAGATCCACTTCTGTTTGCGGCGTGAACCAGCGCAAGTGAAATTCCTCACCCTGTGGAGTGACAAAGGCGGTTTCAGAAAGGTTCATCTCCTTTGCCACGTTCAACATCCATTGTGGGTCGGAATCTGCCGAAGTTAACAAAACCGCAGCTGGATTCCCGCTGAACGGTTCCTCAGTAAATGCATCCACCTGATAAAAAGGAATTGCCTCAGTCATTTCTACTCCTTTTATAGTCAGGAAAAACGATTTCAATGAAAATCTTGTTGCCGATGAGATAAATGATCATATGTACTCCCTTGCCGGTAAATCCCGGACTTCAGCCAAACCCATGGCATAGATCATGGCATCCGAATTCTCCTGCGAAAATTTTACGCCCACTGAGGTAAAGTCTTCAAGTTAATTCACAAGTTTTCCTGCTCCTACCTAAAACGTTATTCGGAATTATGTTCTATTTTCATAAAACCATGCTACAATAATCCCATGGATTTGTTTGATCATGCGATGAAAGAGGAATTGGAACATGAGGCGCCCCTTGCCGCCAGATTGCGACCGCGGACGCTGGATGAATTCGTTGGACAGGAGCATATCATCGGCGAAGGACGCTTGCTGCGTCGGGCAATCATCGCTGATCGGCTGTTTTCCTCCATCATTTTCACCGGACCCCCGGGCACGGGGAAAACCACTCTTGCCCGTCTTATCGCCCAACATACGCAGGCTCACTTTGAGAGCATTTCTGCGGTTCTTGCAGGTGTGGCTGACCTGCGCAAGGTGATTGCTGAAGCCACTGACCGCCGCCGGCTCTACCGGCGCCGGACGCTGCTCTTTATAGACGAGGTGCACCGCTGGAATAAAGCCCAGCAGGATGCTCTTCTTCCGCATGTCGAGACCGGCTTGATCACCCTGATTGGTGCAACAACGGAGAATCCCTACTTTGATGTCATCCCGGCACTGGTTTCGCGTTCACGCATCTTTGAGTTGGTTCCGCTCACCGTGCAACAACTGGAGATAATCTTCAACCGTGCGCTCTCCGACGAGGAATTTGGCTATGGCAGGCGTAAAGTGAAGTTTGACCCGGAGGCGAGGGAGCACTTGCTGAATCTTGCGGGTGGAGATGCGCGTAATTTGCTAAACGCCATTGAGCTGGCTGTGGAGACCACCCAAACGGACGAAGATGGGTGGATCCATATCACCCTTGAAGTGGCACAGGAATCCATCCAAAAACGCGCCTTGCTCTATGACCGCATGGGAGATGAGCATTACGATACCATTTCCGCCTTTATCAAATCAGTGCGAGGCTCTGACCCCGATGCGGCATTGTACTGGCTGGCAAAAATGATTCTGGCAGGTGAAGATCCCCGCTTCATCCTGCGCCGCTTGATCGTCCTTTCCGGGGAGGATATCGGACTGGCGGATCCGCAGGGGATTCAAGTAGCCGCAGCGGCAGCTTATGCCTTTGAGTACATTGGTATGCCTGAAGGCATTTACCCGATTGTAGAGGCAACCCTTTACCTCGCGACGGCACAAAAATCCAATTCTGCAGGTGCCTTCTTCCAAGCCCGCGAGTCAATCGAAAAGAATGGTGCTTTTCCTGTTCCGATACACTTGATGGATGCCAACCGAGACGCCAAAGGGTTCGGTCATGGCAAGGGGTACCAGTATCCCCATTTGTTCCCCGATCACTTCATTCCGCAGCAATACCTCCCGACCAATCTCCTGGGCACCCATTTTTACAGCCCTTCCGATCAGGGCTATGAAAAAGAGGCTGCCGAGCGGGTGGAGAAATGGCGTCATGCTCAGGCACAGGCGCTAGGCAATGAACCGCCTCCCGAATCAACAAAATGACCATCCTTTATTTCGTCCGGCATGGAGAAACCGATTCCACCGGGAAAAAAATCTCTGGGAATCTGCCGGAGATTCACTTAAATAAGAGGGGTGAAAAGCAATCAACTTGCATTGCGAGTTTTTTCGAGACAACTGCAATCCGGGCAATCTATTGCAGCCCCATGGAACGCACGAGCGAAACAGCAACCCCTCTGGCAGTACAAAAGGGCTTGGAAATCATAAAGGTGACGTTCTTAAGGGAAATCGATTTCGGAGATTTTCAAGGGAAAGGGGAAGAGCTGGAGCAAAGTAGTCTGTGGAAGCGCTTTCTGACCACCCCCGCCAGGGTTCGCTTTCCAAACGGCGAGACGGTGAAAGAAGCGCAGAAGCGGGTTGTTGAGGGCATCAACCAGTTGTGCTCTCAATTTTCCAGCGTCGAGGAGATCGTGTGCGTTGCTCATTGCGAAGTCATTCGGCTGGCGATTGCTCACGTTTTGAAAATGCCTTTGGATGCGTATATGACTGTTACAATCGACACTGGATCTATTTCCAAAGTCATTTGGAGCGGAACCAGTCACAAGGTGATTTTTCTCAATCACACACCAGTGATTTCGCCGGATAGGCTCGAAAGCAAATAAGGAAGCGCCTTTTTAATCGCTGCCGCCCGATGGCTGAAATTGTTTTTTTCTTCGAGATCAAGTTCTGCCAGTGTTTTGTTGGCTGCAGGAATATAAAACAGCCGGTCGTAACCAAAACCGTGATCCCCGCGTTCTTCGTTGATGATTTCCCCCTCGACCTCTCCTTCAAAGAGATGAATTTCGCCGCCCGGCACGGCAACCGCCACCACACACCTGAAGCGCGCCAACCATGGTTGCGGGAAACCTGCCAACTGATGCAGCAGTTTCACCCGCCGGTCTTTATCGCTGGCGCCGGATTGATCCACAAAACGTGCTGAATGCACTCCTGGCGCACCATCCAATAAATCCACTTCCAGCCCGGTGTCATCCGCAAGAGAGATGCATCCGCTTGCTTCCTGATAGGCGATGGCTTTGATCAACGCGTTTTCGGCATAAGAGGCTCCCGTCTCCGCGACCAGCAGGTGAAGCCCCAATTGATTTGGTTCCAGGAGTTCAGCAGGCAAGGAGGCTAACAAAGCACGCAGTTCACGCAACTTTCCAGCATTGGTTGTGCCCAGAAGGATTTTTTGATGGGTATTAATATTTATATTTGTCATAATAATGATAATAAATTGACTTTATTTCCTCGATATGCTACAATCACGTTTGTTAAAGATTATATTCCGATTTGCGATCGTGTCCTGTGACCAATCAACGTTACCCGCTCAAATTAAATGTCGGTTTCTTCTTTAACCTGCCAATCGGTAGTTACCGCGATATCCATTTCGACTTTCCAGAATTACATCTTCCACCCGACCTTGACGTTACCCGGTTTTCCGGGACAGTGCGCATTTCCCGCACCCCTCAGGGGTTGCTTTGCGAAGGTACTTTCACCGCTCTGACAATCTCAGATTGTGTCAGGTGTTTGGAACCCTTTGAACAATCCCTCAAAACTGAATTCAGTGAGGTTTACGCTTTCAAATCGCATAATTTCACTGAATCAGGTTTGTTCGTCCCGGAGGACGGGAACATCGATCTTTCACCGGTCATTCGAGAATATTTGATGCTCGATTTACCCATTAAACCATTATGTAAGCCGGATTGCCTCGGACTGTGTGTGGTCTGCGGGGAAAATCTAAACTTGTCCACGTGTGAGCATCAAGCCAGGATACAGATCGAATAAGTTTGAGAAATCACATTTCAGTGTAAAGGAGATCCATCAGTGGCGAATCCCGGAAGACGATCCAAAAGCGCTGAAATCCTGAACATGTTGCTTGAAAAAGCAGACGTTCAAGGCTACCTGACCACGGAAGATTTAATGGAATTTTACCCGGATGTCACCCGGGATGCCGAACGCATTGAATCCGTTCTGGCAACTTTGCGCCGTCAGGGAGTGGAAATACTCGATAACGATCTGGAATCAGACCTTTCCGATCAGGACGGGGAGATGACTGACTCCGACATGGATCTCGCCACCAGCCTGGATAATATTTCCTCGGATGACACCATTGGTCTTTATTTGAAAGAAATGTCGCGCGTGCCTCTCCTCAAAATGGAGGAGGAAATGGATATTGCGCGCCGGATTGAGACCGGACGTAACAGCAAGCTTGAATTGGATCGTTCAAACGGTCAATGCCAGCCTCAGGAGAAGATCCTCCTTCAGCAGCAGGTGGAAGATGGCATGCTTGCCCGTGAACATTTGATCAAAGCCAATACCCGCCTTGTAGTGAGCGTAGCCAAGAAATATATCGGTCGCGGGGTACCTTTTCTCGACCTCATTCAGGAAGGCAATCTTGGCTTGATGAAAGCAGTGGAAAAATTTGATTATCATCGCGGTTTTCGTTTTTCCACCTACGCCACGTGGTGGATTCGCCAGACGATCACCCGATCCATTGCCGATCAGGGACGGACGATTCGGGTACCGGTGCACATGGTAGACCGAATCCGCCAACTTTACAAAGTGACGCATGAAATGGAGCAGCAGCTCGGGCGCCTGCCCACCAACGAAGAGCTGGCAAAAAAGCTTGATACAACTCCTTCCAAGATCGAATGGATGCTGCGCGTCTCCTGGCTCCCCTTATCCCTCGAAAGCCCGATCAATGACGAAGAAGAGGATTCTGAACTCGGTCAATTCGTTGAGGATCAATTAACCCCGACCCCCATCCAAAGCGCATATTCCAAACTGCTGCGTGAAAAGATCGAGGAGGTATTGGATACACTTCCACCCCGCGAGGCGCGTATCCTTCGGCTGCGCTTTGGGCTGGAAAACGGACACAACTACACGCTTGAAGAAGTGGGTGAAAAATTCGGTCTTACCCGTGAGCGGATTCGCCAGATAGAAAGTAAAGCACTACGGCGGCTGCGCCACCCCCGCCGTTCGCGCCAGTTACGCGAATATCTATAAACGAACAAAAATCGCTGAAAAATTCAGCGATTTTTATTTCTGTAATTTTTTTTGTTGATTATTGACCCATTCTATTCGCTGCTTCGTTTTCCTGTTCCCAGCGCAGAACGGCTTCATGAATTAATTCTTTTACCTGTGGGTAAGGGACTTCTTCAATGCCGCTATATTTTTCCACCCCCACCCATACATCCACGCCATGATTTTCATTCTCAATTAACTTTACTCCCCTATCGGCGAGATTATTCTCTATAAGCAAATCTTCCAGAATGGAGCTAATCTGTTCCGTAATGGATAATTGAGCCCGTGGAGTGGCTTCAGGTGGCGGAACAGGTTCCTCTTCTCTCATCGACTCCTGGAAAGCATTGATCAGGTCTTCCTCTTCCTCCTCCAACATGAAGGGGCTGACCGGTTCCGGATTGGAGGGTTCTTCCCCCAAGTCCAGGAAGGAAAGATCGGGTTTTTCTTCTTTTACCGGTTCAACTACCACGCTTTCCGGTGCTGTTTGGGCAATAAAAGGCGTTTTCTCTACGACAGGTGCTTCCTCCCTGTCGGGTTCGGTAGCCGTTTCAGGCTGGACGGCGATCCAGCCCTGATACAATTCCGCCAGGCGCATCGCTTTGGCTTTCTGTTCCTTCGTCAGCGCATTGAATTCTTTGTAATACCCCCCATCCATTTCCAGCAAAATCTTTTTACCGGCAGGTGTATAAAAAAACCTGGCGATTTCACCATATCCCTCTTTGAGAAGTTCTTTAGGGGGTTCCTGTTTCGTCTGGGAGTCTTTTGAGGAAAAAAGACTGGAAATGAGCAATCCGATGAAAACACCGATGATTGCTGCCAGTACCAAAAAAAGGATGGGGATTTGAGTGATCATGGTACTCCTTTAAATCAACCAGCTTGAATAAGTGATTGGTTCATGATCCTATTATCTCTTTTTTAAAACAATAATGCAATAATGAATTGGATTTACAACTTTGATGGGTGCAATGGCTGACATTGCGGGCAGAAATGGGAGCCACGTTGCCCGATGGTGATCCGCTCAATTAATGTTCCACAAACATAACATGGCTGACCGGTACGCTGGTAGACACGAAGATGATTTTGAAAACCACCTCCCCGATAGATCCAGTCAATGCTGGTTCCGTTCTTTCGGATCCCCTCCTCCAGTACTGTACGAATCGAATGGAGCAGCTCACCCGCTTTTTGAGCACTCAAAGTGTTGGCATTTTGCAGCGGATGAATACCAGCCAGGTGCAGCGCTTCATCGGTATAGATATTCCCAAGACCGGCAACAAAACGTTGATTGAGCAAAAGGGACTTGATCGTTGTCCGGTGCATTTGCAGCATGGAATAGAAAAGGCTTTCATCCAGGTCTGCGTCTAAAGGTTCAGGACCCAGGTCTCTTAAGATATTCGCTGGATTTTCAACCAGCCAAATGCGACCAAATTTGCGCGTATCATTGAATACCATGCGCATGTCATCGAGAAAATTCAGGATGACCCGGTCATGCGGCTGGTCCAAGGCAGCGTCCTGCGGCTCCACCCGGATCATTCCGCTCATCCGTAAATGAATCAGCATCGCATCCCGGTCGAGAGAAAAAACCAGAAATTTCCCCCGGCGCTCCACCTGCCGGATCGACTGCCCGCCAATGCGTGCGGTGAATGTGAGCAAATCCGGAGCTGCCAGGCTGCGCGCCCAATTTACCTGGGCTCTACTGATCATCCGCCCGACAACACCGGGACGTTGGTAATTTGTCTGGTTTGGAGCATAGGAATAACTGATAGGATTGCGCA
The DNA here is from genome assembly GCA_018056725.1 of Anaerolineaceae bacterium. Taxonomy (GTDB): domain Bacteria; phylum Chloroflexota; class Anaerolineae; order Anaerolineales; family Anaerolineaceae; genus UBA6107. The sequence continues at coordinate 16,357 of JAGPFF010000025.1, read as the reverse complement.
GTGAACGAACGATAGTCTCAACTTCGGGCAGTTCAGGCATAGCTATTGAAGCGTAGGCATTATTCGTTGAAAAGTTCACCCACACTGCGTCCTTCATTGGCACGCAGGATGACCTCTCCGAGCAAAGGGGCAATGGAGAGCGTTTTTAGCCGTCCGCCAAACCGCTCTGCTTTTTCGGGAGGAATCGGAATTGTATCCGTCGTGATAAACTCGGTTACCGGTAACGCTGCCAGCCGCTCGGCTGCGTTGGCTGAAAAGACGGGATGAACAAAAACCATGTAAACATTTCGCGCCCCGCAATCTCGCGCCAGGTTCACTGCCTGGACCATTGACCCACCGGTATCCACTTCATCATCCACAATCAGCACATCGCGATCTTTCACATCACCGATCATGGTGAGTGCCTGGGCTTTTGAGTCATTGGCAACCCGCCGTTTCTCAATAAACGCCAGAGGCACGTCCAGCGATTCGGCAAAATTACGTGCTTTTTTCGCGAATCCAAGGTCAGCAGTAACCACGACCGGGCGATTCATGCTGGGTTTCTTTTCCTTGAGGTAATCGATGAGAATGTAAAAAGCAGTCAGTACATCGCCGGGAATATTGAAGAATCCCTGAATCTGACCCGCGTGTAAATCAAGGAACATGTAGCGGTCAGCTCCTGCAGCTTCAATCATGTCCGCGACCAGACGGGCAGTGATGGGAATTCGCGGCTGATCCTTTTTATCTGACCGGGCATAACACAAGTAAGGGACCACGGCTGTAACACGGGCAGCTGAATCAAGCCGAAGCGTCTGCAGGAGGATGAGCAATTCCATCAGGTTGCGATGCACGGGAGTGGAAGTAGTCTGTATGGCATAGCAATCCTGCCCCCGCACACTGGAATGAAGCTGGACGAAGAGGTTTTCATTGGGGAACTGGACAATATCCCGGTCACAAAGCTCCAGCCCAATATAATGGGCAATACCCGCAGCCAGTTCGGGGCAGGAAGAACCGGTATACAATTTGATATCGCCATATTTCATTCGTTCATGGCGCGCAGAATAAATCGCTGGCATATTTCCTCACTTGTCTTCAAAATTCATCCAATCCGAACGCAAGACGCTCATCAAAATTAAATCTTGATAACGCCCATTTTTATAGATCCCTTGACGCAAAATCCCTTCCTGGGTGAATCCGGCTGACTGATAAGCTTTTATCGCCCGTGGATTGTTGGCGAATACAGTCAAAAAGATACGATTCAAGTTGAGATTTTCAAAGCCGTGTTTTACCATCAGGCGGGTAGCCCGGGTGCCATATCCTTTATTCCAAAAGGCTTTTTCGCCAATCACAATGCCAAATTCCGCTGTTCGGCTGACGGGGTCTGCATCCCGTAAATCGGTATTACCAATATGCACCCAGTCCTGCCCTTGCAGCACCTCAATGGCAAGGATTTGACCCTGGTACGGTGGACGTTCCAACTGTTTTTCAAACCATTTCTCTTCTATGGCGGTGGAGAGTGGAGATGACATGAGCAGAAACTGAATGACATCTGGATCGTTCATCCAGCGCACGAATCGAGGAATATCCTCTCTTTCGATCGCTCTCAGCCGCACCTCTTTACCAGGGATCATCAATCGCTCTCTCCCGGTTGGTTAGGGGTTCAACCGGGTTGGTCCCCTAAAGATATACACCACTTCGCGAATATTGGGCAGGTTCAACATGACCATCATCAAACGTGAAAGCCCCAAGCCAAACCCACCATGAGGTGGGCAGCCATAACGGAAAAAGTCCAAGTAATACTGAATCGGTTCGAGCGTTAACCCCTTCTCCAATGCCTGTCGCGTCAAAACCTCAACGCGGTGTTCGCGTTGGGCTCCAGTAGTAATTTCGAGCCCGTTAGCAATCAGGTCAAAGCTTCTGGTAAGGGTATCGTCACCCTCAAGGCGCATATGGTAGAACGGACGGACGCCAACCGGCCAATCGGTGAGGAATACAAAGTCATGGTCATATTTTTCTTTTACATACGCAGCAATTTCCCGTTCGCCTGCCGGGTCAATATCGCCCTTCTTATCCGCGGGCATGGTGTACCCACGCGATTTCAAAATCTCGACCACCTCGCGCATGGGAATACGTGGGAAGGGGACTTTGGGTACCACAAGGTCCACGCCAAATATCTCTTTGATTGCCTCACCATGCTGGTCCTTAACCCGGGAGTAAACATACTGCAGCCAGCGTTCCTCAAACGCCATAACATCTTCATGCGATTCAATCCAGGAGAATTCCATATCCACGCCGGTAAACTCGGTCATGTGGCGGGATGTAAATGAAGGATCAGCGCGAAAAACTGGACCTATTTCGAAAATGCGTTCAAAACCGGCAGCCATTGCCATTTGCTTATAAAACTGGGGGCTTTGGGCTAGATAGGCTTTGCGTTCAAAATAATCCAGAGAGAATAACTCGGCTCCGCTTTCACTGGGACTGCCAGTGAGTTTGGGGGAATGAACCTCAATAAATCCGTTTTTCAACCAGTATTCCCGCATTGCCATTTCGAGTGTTGTTTCCACTTCGAAAAGCAGATAATTAAAGGGACGACGCAGATCCATATAGCGCCAGTCCAGGCGGAAATCTAACGATGGAAGCGTCTCGGCAAACGGGTCGAAAGGAAGGGGGCTTTCCGCCAGGTTTTCGATCGCCAGGGTTTCCAGTTGGATTTCCAGCTGATTCAACTTAACGACCGGGTTATCGACAACCTTTCCGGTGATGGTGAGCGCGGTTTCTGCGCTCAACGCGCCAATACGAGCTGCAAGCTCCTCATTATTTGGTTTCCAGTGTGCCACTTGCACCAGCCCGGTAGGATCCCGCAGGATCAGAAATTGCATTTTCTTTTGGTCGCGCAGAGTTTGCAGCCAGCCCTGCAGTTTCACTGTCTGATCGAGCTTCCCTCGTAAATCCTTGATATACGTCCGTTCCATTCTTCCTCGCTAAATTAAGAATTATTGCAATCTTATTATAAGTGACTCGACCCGTTAATCAGAGAATCAATTGCCGTTCCTGGAGAAATCTTTCGTTCAAATACCTGCTGTAAAACCGACTCATAAAGTTCAGGTGAAACTTTCTGTTGCCACTGCTGTACCAGGGTGGTTTGCAGCAAATGGGATACTTCTGCCCGCAGACGTTCGCGCTCGCGTGTTTTCCACAATCCTGTTTCAAGCAGGTAATCGCGATGGTGCAGAATGCTGCTCACCACTTCTGCGATGCCAATGTTTTGAGTGGCAATCGTCTTAAGAACAGGTGGTTGCCAGCCTTCAGGCTCGGTGATGGCTTGTTCCTCTTCCAAAACATGGGTCGCATTGTGGTTCATGCGAATGGTATAGCCCAGGTCGAGGTTAGCCCTCAGTGCCCGTTCGGTATTTTCCACACCAGGCAGGTCAGCTTTGTTGATCACCAGAATATCCGCGATCTCCAAAATACCTGCCTTGATTGCCTGAATATCATCCCCCAACCCTGGAGCCTCAATCACCAGCGTCGTGTGCGCCAGGCGGGCGATATCCACCTCGGATTGACCGGCGCCGACGGTCTCAATCATCACCAGATCAAAACCTGCCGCGTCCAGCACCTGCACCACACCGGCAGTGGCTCTTGCCAGTCCGCCCAGCGCTCCACGTGAAGCCATCGAGCGGATGAAGATGCCAGGGTCACCTGCCAGATCGCGCATTCTTACGCGATCCCCCAGAATTGCCCCACCCGAGAACGGGCTTGAAGGGTCGATTGCCACAATAGCCACGCTTTTACCATATTGCTGGCGAATGTGCCGCGAGAGACAACTTACCAGGGAGGATTTCCCGGTACCGGGGGAACCAGTAATGCCAACCAGATGAGCTTTCCCGGAAGAAATAAATAACCGGTCAAGGGCAGCACGCCCCTCAGGGGTGTCATTTTCGACTTCCGTTAACAGGCGGGAAAGTGCCAGTCGGTTACCGCCGGTAACCGCATCAAGATTCATAATCTTCAATCCTCAACGGTTATGCGTCAGGAAAAAGGGCGTGAATGTCCTGAACGACTTTGGTGGTTGGGGTTCCAGGACCATAAATCGCTGTGACGCCAGTTTCTAATAATTTTGGGATATCTTCATCGGGAATAATACCGCCCACGAAAATTTTTACATCCTTCTGACCGTTTGCCCGCACCAGATCCACCACTTTTGGGACAAGCACGAGATGCGCGCCTGAAAGAATGGAAAGCCCAATTACGTTTACGTCTTCCTGTAATGCTGCCTCTGCGATCATTTCAGGAGACTGGCGTAAACCGGTATAAATCACTTCCATGCCAGCGTCTCTGAGCGCGCGAGCAATCACTTTGGCTCCCCTGTCATGACCATCAAGACCGGGTTTTGCGATCAGGACACGAAGTTTCTTCTCTGCCATAACCCTCTCCTTTTAATACCCAAAATAGACACCTCTTTATTCTACATTTTGTAATTAAAATAGGGTAGTCCATTTGTAGCCTTTCTCTTCGCCAAACCTCCTGAATTCGCCAAAACTCACTCCATGCATCTGGATTGGAGATGGTTATAATGAAAATATCGGAGGAACAATGACTGAAGAAGATCAAACTCAACCCATTTCCATCCCTGAAACTCAAGGGTCGACCACACTCCCAACTGAACCCATTGCTGTCGCCCCGGAACCAGAAAAACCTGCCCGGCGCCCTCTGGCACTCAGTCTGTTCGCTCTGCTCAGTCTAATCACCGGTCTAGGTGCTTACGTCTGGTTCTTCATGATCGTGAGCGTGAGACCAGTGGTAGCTTATCTCACCGCCCCACTGATCGCGTTGATCGCCGTTCTTTGCGGTTATCGCGCCCGCCGTCAGATCCGCCGAAGCAGTGCCAATATGAAAGGGAAGCACATTGCCAATTACGGTCTTCTGGCAGGATATGCATTTCTGCTGTGCTGCGCCTTTCTGGCGGCGCTGCTATTGATGGGCATTGCGACATTAAAGGGCGTTTCCATCGTCTGATTTGCACTGGCAGGTGAAACTTCGCCTGACCACCAACGTATATCAATCAGGAAGGAAGAAAAATATGGAACAACCCCCTGCTCTTAATTCGAATACCTCTACGGAGCGTTTGACTCCTGAATTCCCGATCAAGGACAATAATCTTGCCATCATCAGTCTCGTCGCTGCCATCCTGGGTTGGACGCTCCTTCCGCTGTTTGGGTCCATTGTCGCCGTCATTACCGGGCATCTCGCTAAAAAGGAAATCCGCGAAAGTCTCAACACCGAGGGAGGAAATGCCATGGCTACCGCCGCATTGATCCTCGGTTATATCCAACTAGGTATTTTTGTCCTGATTGCCATTTTCCTTATTTTGATGTTGGTCATTGCCGGCAATCAACAAATGGTTTATTCAATCCTGATTTAGGTCTAGTGGGAAGCATCCTGGCACTCAATGCAACCTTCAAATGATCAAATCGTATACTAAATAATCACGTATTCAAGGAGATTAAGATGTCAATTCCCAATCCCAATTCGCTTCCACCACTTCCGTCTGCACCAATGGTAAAGAGGGACAGTACTCTCGCCATCATCAGCCTGATCGCCGGTATCACCGGTTGGACAATTTTTCCGGTTATTGGCGCGATCATTGCGGTAGTAACAGGTCACCTCGCAAAGAAAGAAATCCGTGAAAGCGGTGGCGCTCTCAGTGGTGATGGCATGGCACTGGCAGGTATCATTCTGGGATATACGATGATCGGCATCACTCTGCTCATCATCCTGCTCATTGTCCTCGCCGTGGTCCTTTTCATACCCACTGCCACCACTGCTTTTGGATCTATTAACGGCTGTTTACCGTATTTTCATTACTAACTGCTGGCACACCCACACCAACCCCCAGGTTATTGCCCGCCCGGGGGTTTTGTTTTGTTTAGAGCTCTTTCCATAAAAAGAGCATTAGAGCCATGAAAGGGGGAATATGGTAAACTTAGTCCGAAAAACCATATTAACTACAAGGAATCCATCCTTATGCCTGTAATTTATCCATTTACTGCAGTTGTTGGTCAGGAAAGAATGCGGCGAGCGCTGGTGTTGAACGCCGTGGATCCACGTATTGGCGGTGTTCTCATCCGCGGTGAACGGGGGACGGCTAAATCCACCGCTGCTCGCGCATTAGCAGCACTGCTCCCGAATGTACGGGTGGTCAAAGATTGCCGCTTCGGCTGCGACCCTGACAAACCAACCACCTGGTGTACAGAATGTCGCGAGCGTGTTGACCGAGGAGAAACCCTCGAATCCATCACCCGCCCAACCCCCTTTGTGAATTTACCGGTTTCCGCGACGGAAGACCGTGTAGTCGGTACACTGGACATTGAAAAAGCGATTCAACGGGGAGTGCGCAGCTTTGAGCCGGGTGTTCTGGCTGCCGCCAACCGTGGTCTGCTTTACATCGATGAAGTCAACCTGTTGGACGACCATGTGGTGGATGTACTGCTCGACGCAGCTGCCATGGGGGTCAACATCGTGGAGCGGGAAGGGATTTCTTTTACCCACCCCGCACGCTTTATTCTGGTAGGCACAATGAACCCCGAGGAAGGGGATTTGCGACCGCAGCTGCTTGACCGCTTTGCGCTCTCCGTGGAGATCCACGGCATCCGTGATGCCCGCGAACGCGTTCAGATCATGGAACGAAATATCGCCTTTGAAGAGGATGCCAACCAGTTCTTTGAGGAATGGCAAGGAAAAGAAATTGAACTCTCGCAGCGGATTGAGCAGGCACGAAAACTGGTGGATGAAGTTACATACACCCGCCAGAACCTGCTTTCCATCGCCGCACTGACTGCTTCACTCAACGTGGATGGTCATCGTTCCGATCTCGTCATTCTGAAGACCGCCCGCGCTCAGGCTGCCTTTGACGGGCGCAAACAAATCAATGATCGTGATATTGCTCTGGCGGCTGAACTGGCTCTACCCCATCGCCTGAAGAGTGGTCCTTTCCAACGTGAAGAAATGGGAATGGAAGAACTTCAGGAACGCATTGAACAGCTCCAGGGTGGCGCCGCTTCCGGTACGCAACAGGAATCCGCCTCCGAACTAGGTGACGAGGAGTCCTCCAGCCCAAAAAAAGCTTAGCGCCGGAAGAAACCGGCGGACCCTCCCCACAACAGGGGCAACCAGAACCTTCCATCCAGAACCCATTCAACAAGAATGATGCGTACTGGTGGGCAGGCGGAAGAAAATTACCTGACGCAGAAGCTTTTATTCCGCGCAAGCTCGACACCCCGCTGGATAAAATGATGCGCTCCTACGCCGGCAGGCGCTCGGTAACGCATACGGAACGAAAACGCGGGCGTTATATTCAATCACGACCAGCACCGGGGCACGTGGATGACCTCGCCTTCGATGCCACCATCCGCGCGGCGGCACCCTTCCAACGCAGCCGTGAAGAGATAAAAGAACGCAATCGTGTCGCTTTTGCTGTACGCCCGGGGGATTACATGAAAAAGATTCGGGTGCGCAAAGCCGCCAATCTGATTCTCTTTCTGGTGGACGCTTCCTGGTCAATGGCTGTGGCGGAACGGATGGCTGCCACAAAAGGAGCCATTCTTTCGCTGCTCACGGATGCTTACCAACGCCGTGATCGGGTGGGGCTGATCGTATTTCAGAAGAATCTTGCCACGCTTGTTCTCCCGCCAACCAATTCGGTCATGCTGGCTGAATCCAGGCTGGAGGATATTCCGGTAGGCGGTAAGACGCCGCTCAGTGCCGGTCTGATGATGGCTTATGAAACCCTGCGTAAGGAAAAGCTGCTCCACCCCGAAATCATGCCATTGTTAATCGTGCTTACCGACGGAGCAGGGAATGTTTCCATTGGCTTCAACTCCCCCCAGGAGGAGGCTTACAATATCGCAGACCTCATCGCAAATGAGAATATTCACAGTGTGGTCATTAACATGGAACATGCTGCTTTTGATCAGGGACTTGCCCAATCGTTAGCCGATCACTTGAAAGCACCCTGTTATACGATCACGGACCTTAAAGCTGAGAACCTTTTCGTCACTGTCCAACAGGAAATTCGCCAGGTAAACACCCAGGCATCCTTAGATTTTCGAAAATAATTCCATTCCACCTTCCCTATTTCTGGCTTGCCCAGTTATCAGGCACGTGTTATTATGAAGTCTAGGTTACGCCCATGCTGCAGATCCAGGATCCGGTCAAACGTTCCCGTGTGCGACGCACATTGCTTATCATCATTGCCGCCACGATCCCCTGTTATATTCTGGGGCTGATCGTGCTGCTGGTGAATACCAGCTCCCGGAGTAAAGAAACGCCCACACCTACCGAAACCCCTCCTATTGTTATTCCTTTAGCATCTTCCACTTTCACCTCCACCGCCACACTGCCTCAACCCACGGTGGTGTTTCCCACTCGCACACCCTCCTTTACCCCCACTATCACCCTGACCCCCACGATGACCCGTACTTACGTCATCCCGACTTCCACACCCAGCAACACCCCCACTGAAACACCCACGGTGCCTCCGCCTACAGAAACCCCCACACCAACACTGGAAGTAACTCCCGAGCCCACAACACCCGGGCCCGGTTAATCATGGAGTCTCATGGATAAAATCGAAACCTTTTTGCATTCGCTCCTTTCAGCCCCTGGTCTCTCTGGATTTGAAGAACCGGTCAGAAAGCAAATAGAGGATGAGTGGCGCCTATTGACAGATGAGTTGACCACCAGTCCGCTGGGCAGTCTGCATGGATTACGCAGAGCCTACGCCTCCACGCCACGCCCGTCCGTTATGATCGCGGCGCACATGGACGCCATCGGTTTGATGGTCAAAGAAATTCAAGGAACTTTTCTGAAAGTCTCCAAAATTGGAGGGATTGACCCACGTGTGCTGCCCGGACAGCCAGTGCTGGTACACGGCAAAAAGGAAATTCCGGGAATTGTACAGATGATACCGGATCGGCTGCTTAATTCGTCCGCTGCTGGAAGCCCGCCAAATCTTAGCCGCTTGTTCGTGGATACCGGATTGCCTGAAAAAGAGCTGCGGCAACAGGTTCAGCCCGGAGACCTTGTCTCCTTCGCCAGTACTCCCATGCACCACGAAGGGGGGTATATCAGCGGACACAGCCTTGATAATCGGGCGTCGGTTGCAGCGATTACCGTCTGTCTTCAGGAGCTTAAGCGCTATCAGCTTGAATGGAATCTGTGGTGCGTGGCGACCGTAATGGAAGAAGAATTTCTGCAAGGAGCGCTGACTTCAGCCTTCGCCTTAAAACCGGAAATCGGTATCGCCGTTGATGTTACTTTTGCTGAAGAACCCGGCTTAAAAACATACACGACGTTTCCTCTTGGAAAAGGACCGACCATTGGTACTGGTGCCAATGTGCATCCCGCGCTGCAGCGAAAATTCAAACAAATCGCTGAAGAAATCGATCTGCCCTATGCCGTTGAGACAATGCCACGCGGATCCGGCACGGATGGCATGGCAATTCAAATCACAGCTGCCGGCATCCCCACGATAGTACTGGGAATTCCCATCCGTTATATGCACACCCCTTACGAATTAACGTCCATGGCGGATATCCGCCGTGCGGGTAGATTGCTTGCCCGCTTCATCACCAGTCTGGAAGAAGATACTCTCGCCACCCTGTTTACAGGAGGTGACCAATGAAAACTCCACAGCCATTGCCACAAAACCTCCGTCCGCCACTGGCGCTGCTCGAGCGTCTGAGTAATGCCGTGGGTGTTTCAGGGGATGAGGAAGAAATTCGCCAGATCGTGCAAAAGCAGATCCGTCCCTTCGTAGATGAAATCACGGTGGACGCGCTGGGGAATGTTCTTGCGGTAAAGCATGCGGCTGACCCTAACGTAACACGCGTGATGTTTGCGGCTCATATGGATGAGGTGGGTTTTATGCTTGTGCAGGAGGAAGGTGAAGGCAGTTTTGCGTTTGAACCAGTAGGTGGTATTGACGAACGGCAATTACTCGGTAAACCGGTACAGGTCGGCAAAGAGCGATTTCCTGGAGTGATTGGCAGCAAACCCATCCATCTTTGCACTGCCGAGGAGCTTCACCATGCCGTCCCACAAAAGAATATGCACATTGACCTCAGCCCCGGCTGTGCTTCAAAGGCAAAGGTGGGTGACTTCGCCACCTTCGCCACACGCTTTCAACGAAACGGCGATGCTCTATTTGGCAAAGCTCTTGACGACCGGTTGGGCGTGGCGACTTTGATCGAACTAGCGCGGGTTAACCCCGGTAATCTCGAAATTCTTTTTGCCTTTACCGTTCAGGAAGAAATTGGACTGCGCGGAGCGCGCGTTGCAGCTTATAACTTCCAACCTGACATGGCTTTTGTCGTCGACTCCACCCCTGCCTTTGACCTGCCGTTGGTGCAGGAAGATGAAGAAAACACACAGTACAATACACGCCTCGGAGCCGGTCCGGCAATTTACCTTTCGGATGCCGGTACCATTTCCGATCCGCGTCTGGTGCATTTTATAGTGAAACTGGCGGAAGAACACCACATTCCTTTCCAATTCCGCCAGCCAGGCGGCGGCGGCACGGATGCTGGCGCCATTCATCTCACCCGCTCAGGTGTGCCGAGTGTTTCCATTTCCATTCCCGGGCGGTATGCCCACACTCCAATCCTTCATGCCAGCCTGGAGGATTGGAAAAACACGCTACATCTGCTGAATCTCGTGCTTTTGCACGCCAGCCGGTCCATTTTGACACCTGATCGATAACGCAGTAAAAAGAGGAAACCATGAAAGAATTAATCCAGAAAATTACTCAGATTCCCGCCCCTTCCGGTTTTGAAAAGGCTGTACGCGATTTTATCCTTGATGAAGTGAAGCCATTTGTAAAAGAAACGCGCGTTGACGCACTGGGCAATCTTATTGTTCGCTGCGGTGAAAAGACGAAGCAGGGACGCAGTATCCTGGTGGGCGCGCATATGGATGAGATCGGTATCATCGCCAGCCACGTAGAAAAAAGTGGACGGGTGCGCTTCAGCAATCTGGGTACAATTTTTCCACGTTACCTTCCTGGAAGCCGCGTCCGGTTCCTGGATGGCACACGCGGCGTAATCGACAGTGACAAACCGGAAGATCTTACCAAGATCCAACCGGTCAGTCAGTTTTTCATTGATGTCGGCGCGGAGAGTGATCAGACATGCCCGATCCACGCTGGTGATGTGGCGGTTTTCGATCGTGAGTTCGTGGATCTCGGGAATCGGGTAGTTTCAAAAGCGCTGGACGATCGTTCATCTTGCGCGCTTTTAATTAACGCCATCCAACAGATCAAAACAACCCCGCACGAACTCTATTTTGTCTTCAGTACCCAGGAAGAAGTTGGCTCAAAAGGGGCAACGACGGCTGCGTTCGGTCTGGATGTGGAGCTGGGTATTGCCCTTGATGTGACGCCAGTAGGCAACCTTCATGGTGTCAAATTACAGGTTGATCTGGGCAAAGGTCCCGCTATCAAGGTTCGGGATGTGGGTCACATTTCAGACAGCCGAGTGGTGAACTGGATGGTGGCGGGAGCGAAATCTCTCAAGTTGCCTTATCAACTGGAAGTCCTTGATATTGGTACAACGGATGCCCGGGCGATGCAAATCTCAAAGGCTGGGATGTTATCCGGGGCTCTTTCCATCCCCTGCAAGTATGTACACTCCCCCTCCGAAATGATCGATCTGGTTGATTACGAGCAGACCCTCAGACTGCTTGTCCATCTGCTCTCCAATCCGATCAACCTGGAAAAATGAATCCCCTGATGATCCGACGCTCCCTTACCGTTTTGCTCGCACTGCTTTTCGTGATTTCAGCAGTCGGGTGTGAGCAGCTTTCCGCGCAATTTCCCTTTCTGAGCAGGACGCCGGTGCCCGAAAAAACTGTTGAGTCTCCCGCGCCGTCCACCCTGGTAACGGAGACACCCTCGGCACGCACTACGCCTTCCGTCGAGACCCAATCCCAAATTATCCTCTGGCTTCCGCCTGTTTTTGACCCTGAAAATGGAACGCCGCAAGGGATGCTGCTAAATCAACAATTGGAAGCTTTTGCCAGCGAGCATCCAGAGGTGTCAGTTGAAGTGCGCATCAAAGCCGTGACGGGTTCCGGAGGATTACTGGATTCTCTAACCACAGCCAGCCTGGCTGCACCAACCGCTTTACCCGGATTGCTCATTTTGCCGCGTTCAGAGTACGAAAAAGCCGCCCGGGCAGGGTTGCTGCTGCCAATCGAATCGCCTGAAGATCTGCTGGATCCTGCGCTGGTTTTCCCCTTTGCCGATGCAATGACGCTGGTCAAGGGAAGCCGGTTCGGTTTCCCATTCGCTGGCGACTTCCTTTGCATGGCTTACAAGCCTCTGCAGGTTGCTTACCCTCCCACTACCTGGCAGGAAGTGATCCTGGGCGAATCGAAGGTACTTGCATTTCCTGCGGATGACCCGCAGGGGATCATGCCCCTTCTCCTCTATATGAACCATAAAGGCACATTTGGCAATGACGATCAAAAGATCGAGTTGAGTGAAGAAGCAATTCAAAAAAGTCTCCTGGTGATTTCAGAAGGCGCCAACACAAATGTATTCCCTTACTGGTTGACCGATTTTAGCGGCTTTGACCAGACCTGGAAAGCGCTCAAAGATTCCAGCGCCACTTACGCCATGATCTGGGCAAGCCAGTACCTCGCCGAGGAACCTGAGAATATCACCCTCACCAATTTGCCCGCAGTCACTGACGACCCCTTTACTCTTGCCGATGGCTGGGTGCTCGCCTTCCCTCAAACCTCTACTGAGAAGTTTCTCCTTTATCAGGAACTCGCCCGATACCTGCTCGATTCCGATTTTCAAAGTGAATGGAGCGAAGCTGCCGGTCTCATTCCAGTAAGCTCGCTGGCTCTTTCTGGTTGGAAGAACCAGGAGGTTTCGAGTATACTGGTGGAAATTGGCAATTCTGCACATTCCTTACCTTCAAATGATGTCCTGTTCCGAATCGGACCGCTCTTTCGAGATGCTGCCAATGAAATGATCCGTAAGCAAACAAGTTATATCGAATCAACAAACATGATTTTGAATGCCATTAACGAGTAAATAAAGCCGTGAAGATTAAAGTTTTTTTCAAAAAACTTTGGGGCAAGATCACCGCATCCACGCTGGTGGGTCGACTGCTGGCAGGATTGATTGTTCTGGCTGTCATGATCGGAGCGATGATCCTTTCGGGTCCGAAACCGCCTGATGATTTCAACCCACTGGTTACCCCAACCCCGTTTTCAATATCAGCTACCGTTACAGGCACCGTCCCTGCGGCGCCTCCATCCACTGAATATAAATTGACCAATGGCGTGATCCTCGCCGTAGTGACAATTGTGCTGATTATCCTGATTGGTACCACTACCTGGCTGCGCACTCACTCGAAGGAAGAGACTGGAGAAAAACCATCTTCCTCCGCCTGAAATCTCAGTAAGATTCCCCCAACAAAAAATCCAAATAGCGCTGTGCGACTGAATGAATATCGAAACAGTCTTCGGCTTGCTTTCTGGCGCCTGTGTGGAACGCCGGCAAGTGCTGTAATACCGTCCGCGCAGCTTCTACCAACCCCTTTTCATCCGGTTTCTCAAGTTTCCACACGTTTGTGCCATATGGCACAATTCTACCGGCAGTTTCCGGAACCAATTCCTTCATTGCACCCGTATCATAAGAAATCACCGGCAGCCCGCATGCCAGGGCTTCGAGAACTGCGTTGGGGCAAGAGGCATTGAGATCACCTGAGAAAAAGAGATGTGCTGAGCGATCAATCGCCGGGATTTCTGTGTGGTTAACCACCCCCAGCCAGTGGATAGCGCGACCGATTGCTTCCGACTGAGCCCGCAGGTCTTCCGGCACGTCTCCTGCCACCCAAAGTTCGCAAGGTTTGTCCATGTCCCGGTTTAACTCCATGTTCAGGCGGGCTGCCGAGAGCAGCCCCTGCTCGTAACCTGAACCATGATGGGCTTCCACCATCAGCACACGGTACTGGTCGACGGGCAGATTCGAGGATTGTGGATTAAACAATGCGAGGTCAACACCGTTATGAATGACTACGGATGGACTTGCCTGGGTTCCTTTTTCACGCTGCCACCATGAACGGGAGAATTCACTCTGATAGATCACGCCATTGGCTCTCCGGCGAATGCGCTGCAGTTTCAGATTCCCATATTCTGCTTTGATGAAATGTCGTACTCCAGTAAATTTTTGGCGGTGAATCCAATTCATCCCATTCAACCGCTGAACTAAACGGATCCCCCGCTGCTGTGCCTCAAAGAGCGGTGAGATTCGTGGTACTCCGCCAAAGACGAGAATGGCAGCAATCCCCTCCTCGTGCAAGTCATGGGTTACCGTGACGCCCTGGGCGGTAAATGCCTGGATTAAACCCGCCTGAAAGGAAGCCGGTCCGCCAAGCCCTAACTGCGTGGGAAGGATGCAGATTTTATTCGTCACATTCAAAATCCTGAACGCAATAGATCAAGGACTAAACCGGATGTTCTGCGAAGGTAACGAGGGCATCGACAATTCGAGCTGCTGCTTTTCCATCCCCAAAGATATTGGTCGTCTGCGCCATTCGGGCATAGGCAGCTTCATCCTCCAGCAGGCGGGTGGTTTCGTCAATTATCTTCTGCGGATCAGACCCCACCAGTCTGAGAACCCCGGCTTGCAAACCTTCCGGTCGTTCGGTTACCTCACGCAGTACCAGGGTGGGTTTTCCCAGTCCGGCAGCTTCCTCCTGAATCCCGCCGGAATCGGTCAACACCACAGTCGCGCTCCGCATCAGATGAATCAGACTGAGGTAGTCCAGCGGGTCCACCAGATGAACATTTTCCAGATCTGCCAACAGTTCGTGCACAGGTATTTGAATATTCGGGTTGAGATGGACGGGGTAGACAAACTGCACTTCCCTGCCAAAATGCTCACTTAAAACGCGTAACGCCTGACAAATCTGACGGATGGGTGCGCCGAAGTTTTCCCGTCGGTGCGCGGTCACCAGCACCAAGCGGCGATCCTCCTTTCCAATCCCCCACTTCTGCAGCCATTGCTCCACCTGAGGGGGCGTTGGTTTGTCAATAATATAATTCAGGGCATCAATTACGGTATTTCCGGTGACGCGGATGCGTCCATCGGGAATACCTTCACGCAGCAGATTGGCGCGCGCGAAATCCGTCGGAGCAAAATGCAAATCAGCAACTACGCTGGTGATCTGCCGATTAATCTCCTCTGGAAAAGGATGGAATTTGTCTCCGGTGCGCAAGCCAGCTTCCACATGCCCCACACGGATCCCGCGATAGAATGCCGAAAGAGAAGCCGCCATGACGGTGGTGGTATCCCCCTGAACCAGCACCCAATCCGGTTTTTCCTCCAGCAGCACCGGGTCAAGGTGAGTAAAGAGGTCTGCTGTCAGAGCTGCCAGGCTCTGGTCAGGTTTCATGATATCGAGATCAATATCCGGATGCAGGTTGAAAAGCTCCAACACCTGATCCAACATTTCACGATGCTGGGCGGTAACGCATATCCGCGATTCGATCGCCGGATTTTGTTCAAGTGATTTGACCACCGGCGCCATCTTGATGGCTTCGGGTCTTGTCCCAAAGATCGAAAGAACACGTATCGGCTTCATCGCTTTGTGTTTTTCCGATCTCCCAATCGCTCAAGAGTAAAGCCAGCCTGCTGCCAACGCTCCCGCTGCCAACCATTAACGGTATCAAATGCCAGACGCGCAGGAGTGAGCTTCGCCACCGCTACCGGGTCAAGGGTCTTGAATTGCGAATGCCCGACCAGCAAAACCAGTATTTCCGAATCCGTCAACGCCTCATCAAGCGTGGTCACGGTTTGAACACCTGCAAGCGTAAAATCCGTGCGGAAAGGCTCAAAAGCCTTAACCTGAGCTCCGGCTTTTGCCAAATGGTGAACGACTTCAATTGCCGGGCTTTCCCGAAGATCATCTACGTCCGGTTTAAAGGCCAGACCGAGCGCAGCAATGCGTTTGCCCTTCAGATCAGGCACCAGACGCTTAATAGAGTCCATGACGAACTCGGGTTGAGTGTCATTCACTTCACGTGATGTGCGGATGAGGGAAGTTAAATCCGGCGCGGCTTCCACCAGGAACCAGGGATCCACACTGATACAATGTCCGCCTACGCCCGCTCCCGGGTTGAGAAAGCGCACGCGCGGGTGACGATTGGCAATTGCGAAGGCTTCCCAAATATCCACCCGAAAACGATCTGCGAGACGGGAAAATTCATTGGCAATGGCAATATTGACATCGCGGTAGGTGTTTTCCATTAATTTGACCATTTCGGAGGTGGTGGCATCCGTGAGTACGATCTCGCCCTCAACAAT
>JAGPFF010000065.1 GCA_018056725.1 Anaerolineaceae bacterium | reverse complement strand
GGTCTATGGGAACCCGACTAATTTTGCTGAAGCTGAATATCCCATGGGAATGATCCGCCTGGAGTATCGCGGTCTCTACAAGCAAATCTCCTGGACGATGCAACAGCTCAATATCGGGTATTACGGTTGGCGGGCAGGTACGCTCTCACAACTGCCCTTTAAGGATGGCAGCATCGTGCGCATCAGCCCGGGATTAAATGCCGGTTCGGCAGCCATCCAATACCTTTTCGCCCGCTGGTACGATCCACTGGAATGGGCGGGGGCGCTCTACGGAGAGAACAGCATGCCGGAATTGATGAAAAGCATGTTTGGCGATTTCTGGCTGCGCTCTCAGAGCGTGGAACCCCTTTATCCGGCTGATTTGCAACAGCCTGATTTTCAACTGCCTTTTCTGCCAGGTAGGATTTGGAGTCTCACTGGAGGACCGCATTCCGCCTGGGCAGAGGATGGCGCGCTGGCAGCGGTTGATTTTGCTCCGCCTTCCTCCGAAACAGGATGCGTAAAATCAAATGAATGGGTGACCGCGATGGCTTCGGGTGTGATTGCCCGGTCGGGTGAAGGAGCCGTAATCCTGGATCTTGACGGGGATGGTATTGAACAAACTGGCTGGGACATTATGTATTTGCATATCGAGACCCGTGACCGAATTCCGGTGGGTACATTGGTGGAACAGGGCGATAAAATCGGTCATCCTTCCTGCGAAGGCGGAACCTCAACCGGTACCCATGTGCATATCGCGCGAAAATTCAATGGCGAATGGATCCTGGCGGATGGACCACTGCCCTTCATGATGAGCGGTTATGTCGCGGTTAATGGTGACGCCCCCTACAAAGGGCAGCTCGTCAATGGAGATCACAAAGTGATTGCAGATTCCATGGCAGCCCCCAAATCCAACATTCAACTCCCCTAGGCGATTTTCCACACTGTGGTATAAATTTTGCATGATGACCCACCGCTTACGGAGAGGAAAACACAGGCTGCTTCGGATTCACTGGCTAGTTCATACGCTGCTGGTAATGACTTTTTTGGCAGCCTGCAGCCCGGTTCGTCCCAGTCCTGTTTATATCACCCCTTTTCCGCAAACTTACACCGCGACGGTTACCGGGACCGCTGAGCCAACTCCCATCGCCACACGACCGGTTTACGAACCTGGCACCCTGGTGGAATACTCGGCACAAAATGGTGATACGCTGCCAGCACTGGCGGCTCACTTTAACACCACCCTTCAAGAGATTCTGGAAGCCAATCCTGATCTTTCCGCTGAAATGACCACGCTGACACCAGGCTCGCGCTTGCTGATTCCTATCTATTACAAAGCCCTGTGGGGTAATCCCTTTCAAATCCTGCCGGACGCTTATTTTGCCAATGGACCGCTGCAATCTTCTTTTGATACCAAAGCTTTTGTCGACAGCCACCCCGGATGGCTGAAGAATTATTCCGCTCTGGCTGGTGATGAAACCCGCCGCGGTGGAGACCTGATTGATTATGTCGCCCGAGCTTATTCCATCAGCCCGCGGCTGTTACTTGCTTTAGTAGAATATCAAACGCAGGGGCTTTCAGCAGAAACACTGCCTGAGGGTCTCGACACTTATCCACTGGGCTTCGAAGATGCCTTTCACCAGGGTCTGTACCTGCAATTGAATTGGGCAGCTAATTTGTTAAATAATGGCTACTACAGCTGGCGCATCGGAGAGCTGGATACGATCACCCGCCTGGACGGAACCATTGAGCATCCAGATCCCTGGCAAAATGCTGCCACCGTAGCCCTGCAGAATTATTTTGCCCGGTTGCTCAACGTGGAAGAATATCAACGCGCGATCTACAGTGAGGGTTTTTATAAAACCTATGCGCAGTTATTTGGCGATCCATGGCTGAATGATCCAACCTTTATTCCTGGTGATCTTCAGCAACCGGAGCTGGCTTTACCCTTCGCCCTTGGCAAGACCTGGACCTTCACGGGAGGACCCCATGCCGCCTGGGGAAACGGAGAACCTCTGGCAGCACTAGATTTTGCTCCTCCAGCCGCCATTGGAGGTTGCGCGCCAAGTGATGAATATGTGGTCGCGGTTGCTGACGGGCAGATCGTGCGATCCGAACCGGCGCTAGTCATACTCGATCTTGATGGCGATGGTGACGAACGAACCGGCTGGGTCGTGCTCTATTTGCACCTGGGCACGGACGAAAAAATTCGCCCTGGTATGCTGGTTCAAACGGGTGATCCAATCGGTCATCCCTCATGTGAGGGGGGCTCTGCCACAGGGACCCATGTTCATATCGCCCGCAAATACAATGGCGAGTGGATTCCAGCTTCAGGGACACTCCCCTTTACTCTTGAGGGCTGGGTGGCTGCGAAAGGATCTGAGGAGTATTTAGGAACCTTAAAAAAACATGGCAGGACTGTGGAAGCCTGCACATGCTCTGATCCTGCCAGCCAAATCACTGCCGGCAAGTACAATTGATTTTTCAGCCACTCAAAACTGAATCAAGATGGTCTTATTCCTCAATCACTGTATAACGGGTGGTAATTGTTGCTGACTTGCGCAGCATCGCCATGCCCGGACAATATTTGGTTTCACTCAATTCCACTGCCCGCGCTACCGAGTCCGGGTCAATGTTCTTTCCCTTTACAACGTATTCAATTTCGATCCCGGTAAACACTTTGGGGTGTTCGTCGGCGCGGTTTGCATGCAATACGACCTCAAAGGAAGTAACTTCCTGACGTTTTTTTGCCAAAATGGAAATCACATCCATCGCAGTGCATCCACCCAGCCCCATAAGGATCATTTCCATCGGCACCACGCCAGTACCGCTCCCCCCGTGCGCAGTTGCCGCATCCAGGGGCACTTCGATATTTGAATCGCCCAGGGCACTAAACGCCATGCCGCTTTTCCAGGTTATTCTTGCATTCATACCTTTTCTCTCCTTAAGGTTAATGATTACTCATCCAATTCACTCCGTACCGGAGCTGATTCATTTTTATCACGTAAAACTACCGCCTGGTTCGCGATAACCACAGACCGGGCAAACCAAATCAAGCAAGCCATTGTAGTCCATGATTCCCTGCCCACATTGCGGGCAGCGTTGATCACGGCAATCATTGGCGAGGTATTCCCCCTCCGATTCATTGGTTTTGGGCGGATCCTGGTTGAACCTTTGGGGATCTTTATCCATGTGAAGGATCCTCGAGTTCAAGACGGGCAAATAACCTCATGCGCACATTCTCGGGGAGGCTTTCATCCTCTCCGTGAATTTGATACAACTCTATCGTCTTGCGGAGTGTATTCACCACAATGCGGCAGTTCTCACAATTTTGCAGATGACTTTCAATCTGTGCGCATAATTCAGGCGATAATTCACCGTCAATATAATCCGAAAATTCGATCAGATAATCCTGGCAATGCCTGTCATCCAACATTCTTTTTTCTCTTTTCTTTAAGAACTCGTTCATTGAAATAAGAGGAAAGCTCTTCACGCAATTTCAACCGCGCTCGAACCAGGCGTGTCTTTACCGCATCTTCACTAATTCCAAGGATTTCCGCGGTTTCCTGACCGGAAAATCCCTCCACATCCCGCAATTGAAAGACCATTCGTAATGCTGGTGAAAGAATCCCAGCCGCTTGATCCATCATGCGCTGTGTTTCAGCGGAAGCCAATACCTCTTCCGGCAGGCAGCACCAGTCAACGATTTCACGGGGAGCATTTTCATCAGAATCATCCGTGTCAATGTCTACAAGATTTGAATCGCCTTTTCTCCTGCGGAGGACCATCAAGGCTTCGTTGGCAGCGATGCGGAAAAGCCAGGTGTTGATTGAGGAACGCTGTTCAAACCCGGGCAGGTTTTTGAAGGCTTTAAGATAAGTTTCTTGTAACATATCTTCCGCATCCTGTTCATTTCCCAGCATGCGCATGCCGAGGGCATAAATCTTTGCTGAGGTACGATCCACCAGCTCGCCAAACGCCTGCCGGTCACCAGAGACCAACAATTTAACGAAGCCATCTGAAAAATCCAGACCAGCACTCATTTAGATGTTTCCCGCCTGAAAAAGTGACCTAACTTAATGGCCATGTGGGAAGGACATCCAAATCCAGGGGGTCAATCTGCCCGGCACAGAAATGATAATAACCGGCTGAGGCGATCATAGCAGCATTATCGGTGCACAGAGAGAGCGGCGGAATATGCACCGGGAATTCTGCCTGTCCAACAAAAGCCTCACGCAATGCCTGGTTGGCTGAAACTCCGCCGGCAACCAGGATGGATTTTACGCCAAACGCACGAGCGGCTTTCATGGTTTTGGTAAAGAGGACATCCACCACCGCTGCCTGGAAACTTGCCGCCAGGTTGGCAACTGGAAGCGGACGCCCTGTCTTTTCGAGCTGGCGAACCTCACGCAGAACTGCCGTTTTCAAGCCACTGAAGGAAAAATTCCAGGTACCCTCAAGCCAGGCGCGCGGAAAAACAAACGCGTCAGGGTTGCCATCCAACGCTGATTTCTGTACTGAGGGTCCGCCAGGGTAAGGCAGATTAAGCATGCGGGCAACTTTGTCAAATGCTTCTCCGGCAGCATCGTCAAGGGTGCTGCCCAAATGTTGATAAGTAAGATGATCCGAGATCAGGTTTAATTCCGTGTGTCCACCGGAAACAAGCAATACCAGCTGAGGAAATTCCGGCGCAGGTGGAGGTTTGGGGGTGTCTGCCTGATAGAGCCAGGCGGAATAAATATGCCCTTCAAGGTGATTGACCCCGATTAAGGGCAGTTGCCGCCCCAGCGAGAGACCTTTTGCTGCGTTCATGCCCACCACCAGTGATCCCGCCAAACCAGGTCCGCGGGTTACCGCCACAGCTTGAATATCCGTCAGGCTTACGTTGGCTCGTTGCAGCGCTTCATCAATGACCGGGTAAATTGTACGGATGTGCTGGCGGGAGGCTACTTCAGGAAAAACGCCGCCATATTTGACGTGTAATTCAATTTGAGTTGCCACCACATTCGAAAGGATCTCGCGTCCATTCTCCACCACCGCTGCCGAGGTTTCATCGCAGGAAGTCTCGATCCCCAAAATCCGTGCTGGTTTTAAATCCATCCCACTTCTCCCTTCAACATACGCGAACTATTTTACTGGCAGAATCAGATCTTTGGGAAAATCCGCCAGAATCTCGAAGCTGCCATCAGGCTTGGCATACCATGAATCCTCAATTCTGACGCCCATTCCACGGTCAGGGTAATACAATCCTGGCTCAAGCGTAAAGACTGATCCTCTTGCAAGCATATCTGTTGGAGAAGGGTTGACTGCACTTGACCAGGGTTTCTCGTGAACGTGCAATCCAATGCCATGACCCACGCTGTGAACGTAGCCCGTTTCTGTCGCCGGCTTGGTCTGGATGGTTGGGTGTCCCATCGCCTCAAAAAGTTCACAGGTGCGTTTTTGATAGTAGGAAAAATGAGTATCAATCTTAAGCTCTTTTACGAGAGTATCGTAAACGGATTTGACCTGGTCATACAGTTGCTGCACATCGTCAGCGGCATACCCCAGTGACCAGGTACGGGTAAAATCGTAAAAGTATCCTCCGCCTGCCTGGCAAGGATAAATATCATAAACAATCGTCTGACCCAGCCGCATCCAATCGGAAGGGTTCCCCACTGAATGCGGAATACCTGCATCCCGACCAATGGAAAAGATGGTTCCTTCCGGGTTTTCCACACCACGCTCTGCCAGCCACAGATTGATCAGGTTCTTGACTTCACCAATTGTTACCGGACGATCATCCGCGTGCACTAGAACTCCGTTCGCCACCCGCTGACCAGTTAGATAATCTGCTGTCTTGCCGACCACATCGGTGGTAATCCGTCCCATTTCCCGGATCTGCTCCACCTCCTGCGCGTCCTTGGTCATCATGGCGTTCATCAAAATCTCATCCTGAGCGAAACCCACCACCTGGAGTCCGGGAAGCAACTCCTGCAGGCGGGTCAAAAGGGCATACAGCGGTCCTATCTCATCCTTGCCGTAGAGAGCCACTCTACCGGAGGTCAATTTCAAATCTTCGAGCATATTCTTCATCCGCAGCACCAGAGCTTCAAGATAGTTGCCGCTGGCTTCCTTTAACAATTCGGTCATTGGATATTTTGAATAACTGATCAGTTCAAGACCCGATTTTGCGGCTTCCTCCCGCTCCATAGGAAAGTGGAAGAGGATAGGCTTTCTCCCCCGTGCTTTGACCAGGAAGGCATCCGAAACATGAGCCGTGCCGACGAAATAGTTCATTGCTGGATTATGTTGGGCTGCGCCTGAAACAAAAAGCATATCCACATCGTGTTTTTTCATTAAATTATCAAGGTCTGATTTCATTTTGATTCTCCTATGAGAGTGGTTTTGAGAGTGTGAAGCATAAGATCTTCCTCATCAGGCGCGACGGTACGCGGATCGAGCAGCAATCGTCCATCCTGTACCCTGCCGATTACCGGGAACTCTGCCTGACGCAGCTTTCTGGCAGATGAATCGGCATGTGGAAGGTCAAGCGCCAGAACAAAGCTGGGCAGCATTTCTTCCGGCAGGCTGCCGCCGCCGACTGTGGATTGAGACGGAATCACTTGTCCGAAATTTAACTCTTGCTGCCAGTTCTCCGCCCGCTGCTTAAGGGAAGCCGGAGTTGTAGAAATCATGCGCCAAACTGGAATGGATTGTTCGACATCACCGATCAGATAATGCCTGAGGGTTGCACTGAGAGCCGCCAGACAGAGCTTGTCGGCTCGGATGGCGCGGGCAAGCGGATGATGTTTAATGCGCGTGATCCATTTGGATTTGCCAAGAATGATTCCTGCCTGAGGTCCTCCCAGCAGTTTGTCACCGGAAAAACAAACCAGATCCGCTCCCGCCTGAATGGATTCCTGCACCATCGGCTCATGAGCAAGCCCGTAGCGGTCAGTAGGTAGCAGCGCCCCGGAACCAAGATCATCCAGCAATGGGACATCGTATTGATGCGCCAGAGTTGCCATTTCTGCGATCGCAGGTTGGCTGGTGAAACCAATGAGCTTGAAGTTGGAAGAATGGGCGCGCATTACCATGGCTGCTCCATCCTTTAGCGCGTTTTCATAATCTTCAAGACGGGTGCGGTTGGTAGTACCTACCTCTATTAGCCTGGCGCCAGATTGTTTCATAACGTCCGGGATGCGAAAGCCACCTCCGATCTCCACCAGTTGGGATCGGGAAATCACTACCGCTTGACGCCGGGCGAGCGCCGAGAGGCATAAAAGTACAGCCGCCGCATTGTTATTCACCACTAGCCCATCTTCTGCACCGGTCAACTGACACAGCAGATCGCGCGCATGCGTCTCGCGTGATCCGCGCTTGCCAGCATTGAGATCGAATTCCAAATTGGAATAACCGAGTGCGGTTTCCTCAATCGCTTTAAGTGCGTCAGTGCATAACGGAGCCCGACCGAGATTGGTATGCAAAACCACACCGCTGGCATTGATGACCCGCACCAGCGAAGGCTTCAATCTCGTGGATAATTCCCCTTGCACCCTGGCGATCCAGTCAGTATCTGAGA
>JAGPFF010000002.1 GCA_018056725.1 Anaerolineaceae bacterium | reverse complement strand
TGATGATCAAAAACGGTGGTTGTACCATGTCTGATCGCATCAATCGCGCTTACCAGTGCAGAATAATATACATCCTCTTCGAGTAAGGATTGATCAAGCGGCCACCATAATTTTTGCAAAATTTCGACAAAATCAGCCGGAGGATCTCCCGGAATTCCCAACCCTCTTGAAAAAGCACTGTAGAAGTGGGTATGAGCGCAGATTAACCCGGGCATCAGGATTTGTCCGCGGGCATCATATCGATCTTCATCTTTATAGAGACTCATGAGGTCTTTTTCTGGGGAGATGTCAGTAATTCGATCGTCCTTGATTCTTACGGCATATCCGTTTAATACTCGATTCGGATCTTCCCAGGTGACGATAGTGCAATTATGAATGATCATCGTATTCTCATCCTCTGTTCCAATTTTAACATAAAGCGTCGGTCGATGTTTTCGGATTCTACTAGTGATAAAATTGAACAAAATTAACACTGGAGAGCGGAGATGAACCCCAAAGCGGCTATTGATTTTTTTAATGCTCACGAACAAACAACCCTCAAAGAACTGATCGACTTTCTTTCCATTCCCTCCGTTTCTACCGATCCGGAGCGTCAGGATAAGGTTCAGGCGGCAGCCAGATTTATCGCCGAGAAACTTCGGACGATTGGCATGGAAAATATTCGTATTTTCCCAACCAAGAGGCATCCGATCGTTTATGCAGATTACCTTCATGCCGGAAATCAACAGCCGACCGTATTGGTTTATGGTCACTATGATGTTCAACCTGAAGACCCCATCGAATTATGGGACAGCGATCCATTTTCGCCTACCATCCGTGGGGATCAACTGGTCGCCAGAGGCGCTTCTGACATGAAGGGGCAAATTTTTGCCGTCGTGGCAGCCTTAGAAGCCATTAAGAATACAGGCGAAATTCCAATAAATGTCAAATTTATCCTTGAAGGTGAAGAAGAAATTGGATCACCCAATCTTGTTCCTTTTCTGGAAGAACATAAAGAATTGTTAAAAGCCGATTTTGCCTTGAATCCTGATGCCGGGATGAGCAGTAAGGACCTCCCCACCATCACTTATGGCTTGCGTGGTCTTTCCTACTTTGAAATTCGAATTTTTGGTCCTGACCATGATCTCCATTCCGGAAGTTACGGAGGCATCGTTCACAATCCTGCCCAGGTCCTGGCAGATTTGATCAGCAAGATGCATGATGAAAATAATCGGGTTACTTTGCCTGGTTTTTATGATCGGGTTGAACCACTTACAGCAGATGAGCGGGAAAAACTTGCCAGGTATGCTCCAAGTGATGAGGAATATTGCCGGCAAACAGGTGTACCTAAATTGTGGGGTGAAAAAGGGTACTCACCATTTGAAAGAATCGGTGCCCGTCCAACTCTTGAAGTGAATGGCATTCTTTCCGGCTTCACTGGTGCAGGATCAAAAACAATCATTCCTGCTAAAGCTATGGCTAAAATATCAACCCGGCTTGTTCCAAACCAAAAACCGGAAGAGATATACCACCAGCTCGTTGAATTCATGAAGATTCATGCGCCTGAAAGTGTCAGGTGGGAGGTGGAACAATTGAGCACGGGTTCTCCCAGCATTTCAGACATCAACCTTCCTGCGTCCCGGTCGCTCAGCCGTGCCTTCCGCGAAGTGTGGGGAGTCGAGCCTGCCTATAAAAGGGAGGGCGGAAGTGTAACCGTTGTGGCAGACATGCAAAATATTTTGGGGATAGATTCCGTTCTTACCGGTTTTGGTCTGCCAGATGATCGGATTCATTCACCGAATGAAAAACTGGATTTACCGACCTGGCACAAGGGGATTCAGGCTTTAATCCACTTCTTTGAATATGTGAAACTTCAATGAGTGCAAAAGATTCAGAGCTAAAACTCCCGTCTTATGGTGGTCAGGCGTTAATAGAAGGCGTTCTCATGCGCGGGTCTCGCTATCTTGCTGCGGCTTTTCGCGATCCGAGCGGACAAATAATCGTTCAGACCGAAAAATTAGGCGGAATTTATGCCTCAAAGTTAACCAAAATCCCATTCTTGCGGGGACTGGTTATTCTTTGGGATTCACTGGGATTGGGTACAAAGTACCTGACCATCTCTGCAAACCTGCAGGCTGGGGAAGACGAGAAGATAGACGCTCCGGCGATGACACTGACGATGATTATTTCCTTCGCAATCGCCATCGGATTGTTTTTTCTCGCCCCCGCTGGAATTGCTGTTTTATTTGAAAGATGGTTTTCATTGACTCCGTTTACCGGTAATATGATTGAGGGGCTGGTAAGGTTGGTCTTGATTATTGGATATATCTGGGGAGTCGGGAAAATGCCGGATATTAAGAGAGTGTTCTCTTATCATGGAGCGGAACACAAAACGATCAATGCTTTTGAGGCGTCCTCTCCAATCGATATTGAGGGCATAAAACCTTTTTCACTCTTTCACCCACGCTGTGGCACCGGGTTCATTATCATTCTGGTCATTTTTTCTATCATCCTTTTTACCCTTATAGGTCCAATCCCGAATATTTGGCTCAAACTGACCAGCCGAATCGTATTGCTACCGATTTTGGTAATGATCTCCTATGAATATATGCGATTCACAGCCAATCATGCCAGTCATCCGATTTTGAAATACCTTTCAGTGATTAATATGAAAACGCAAAAATTAACCACTGTCGAACCGGATGATGGAATGATTGAAGTGGCAGCCATGGCTTTCAATACGATGTATGCTTTGGAGAACTCAAACGAATGATGCCTGAAAAATGGCGATACTTGATTCTAGGTATCTTGTCAGGAGTTTTCCTCTCCAGTCTATTCTTCTTGTTCATCTTTCGCCATCCTTCCAGGTCAAACCTGGTTCCATACGCGACCTCCACCGCTGCTCGAAATCAAGAAGAGGACAACCTCTCGCATGACATCCCATGTAAAATAGATCTAAACCATGCCACGCTAGAGGAACTTACTTCATTGCCGTCCATTGGTGAGGTAAAAGCGAAGGCGATTTTGGAGTTTCGTTTGAAATATGGGGATTTTCAATCAATAGATGAGTTATTATATATTCCAGGCATCGGAGAATCTGTGTTCAAATCGATTCAAGATGATATCTGCGTTACTCGGTAAAGAGGCAAGCCATGGGTCTAAAACAAACTTTTGAAGAAGCAATGTTTGATTCTATGAGGAAAAAAGATGACCTCACCCGCGATACTTTGCGTCTGGTATTGACTGCCATTAAACAAGCGGAAGTGGATGCCAGGAAACCTCTCGATGATGCAGGGATCCTCTCGATTATTCAAAAAGAAGTGAAAATTCGCAAGGAAACACTTTCTGAGCTTGAGGGATCGGGACGAACCGATCTCATTGAAAAGGCGCAGTCGGAAGTCAAGGTTCTTGAACATTTTCTACCCGCCCAATTAAGTGACGAAGAATTATCCTCACTGGCATTAAAAGTGATTCAAGAAGTTTCAGCGAATGCTCCCTCCGACATGGGTAAGGTAATGAAAAGTCTCCTGCCTCTAGTGCAGGGAAAAGCCAGCCCAGACCGTGTAAGCCAAATTGTGAGGAAATTGCTTTCATCATGAAAGTATCCGCCTCTATGGATGCAGGACACAGCAATAACCGGCGCCGAATGTATCGGATATTTTTGCTGATCCTCACCATGGTGTTTTCGTTAATCGCCCAGGTGGTACCAATTGCCTCCAGACAATCTACATTGCCTTTGCAAGTTGGAGATGTGGCTACTGTAGATATTATCTCCCCGCAAACTGTCACGTATCAAAGCGATGTATTAACTGAGAAGGCTCGGCAGGAAGCAGCAAACAGTGTCGCTCCCATTTATTTACCCGCCGATCCTGCCATCAATCGGGAACAGCTAGCCAGATTAAATAACGCGTTAGATTTTATTAACTCCGTCAGAAATGATGCCTACTCCTCACTGGAACAAAAAATTGCCGATCTTGGCAAACTTTCCTATCTTTCATTAACCCCTGAAGAAGCTGTAAAAATACTTGAGCTTTCTGAAGAACGTTGGCTTGTCATTCAAGATGAATCTCTGCGTGTGCTTGAACTGATCATGCGTGATAACATCCGAGACAATCAAATCAGTGAAAAAATCAAAAGTTTGCCCGGTCTGATTAACTACTCCCTCTCTTCAGAAGAAAATGAAATTGTTCAAATTCTTGTTACGCCGCTAATTGTTCCAAATTCATTATTCTCGAGTGAAGAAACTGAAAAGGCACGAGAACTGGCACGCAGTCAGATAGCTCCGGTCCAAAAAACCTATGCGCAAAATCAGGCAATTGTTTTACGGGGTCAAATCATCACCCCTGAGCAATACGAGGCACTGGTAAAACTCGAACTCATCCGTCCAGAGAAGAAAACGGAAGATTTAATTGCCGCTTTCGCCCTCATTCTAGTCTTAACTCTCTTCATTGTTCTCTATTTTTCTCATCGAAAGAATTCCTCGCTGCAAGATTTGCGCTCTCTTACTGTTATTGCCATTACGTTTATTCTTTTCCTGCTTTCAGCAAAAGTATTAATTCCTAATCGTGCCATCATTCCATTTTTCTTTCCTTTACCAGCTTTTGCCCTGATCATGGCTGCCTTATTTCCCATGGAGCTCAGTCTGATTTTTCCTATTATTCTGAGCATTCTGGTGACCCACGGCGTTACAACCTCGGCGGAGCTGCCAGTTTTCTATGTCCTCACCAGTTTGATTGGCGGAATCATTCTCGGACGAGCGAAAAATATCGTTAGTTTCATCTGGGCAGCTCTCGGAATATCCGTAGCAGGTATCCTTGTGATTACGGCTTATCGGCTCCCAAATCCCGCCACGGATATGGTTGGTCTAATCACCCTTTATGGAGCGAGCGTCTTAAACGGATTTGCGTCAGCAAGTCTGGCATTGTTATTACAATTCGTCTTATCCCAATTGCTAGGTCTGACGACTCCAATGTACTTGACTGAGCTATCCCGTTCTGATCATCCTTTGCTGAAGCATATTTTGCAATCTGCCCCTGGAACTTACCAACACTCTCTTCAGGTGGCAAACCTTGCCGAGCAGGCAGCAACAGCCATTGGTGCAGATGCTCTATTGACGAGAGTTGGCGCTTATTATCATGATGCCGGAAAATCCCAGAACTCGGCATTCTTTATCGAAAACCAGGTTCCCGGTTTCATCGACAGTCATGAAAGTCTCGACCCGGTTATCGCAGCTCAAACGATCATTGAGCATGTTCATGATGGAATCAAATTAGCTGACAAATATCACCTTCCACCCCGATTGAAGGATTTCATTCGAGAACATCATGGCGCTCAAATAACCCGATATCAATATGGTCGGGCGCTCGAACAAAACAAGAATAACCCTGACCTGGTTGATAAAGAATTATTCCGTTATCCTGGACCGAATCCACGATCAAAGGAAACAGCCATTTTAATGTTGGCTGACATCAGCGAAGCAAGAGTACGATCAAATCCTCCAAAAAATGAAGAAGAAATGCAAGCTCTGTTAAAAGATGTATTTGATCTGGTGATGAGAGAAGGCAGTCTGGATAATACAAACCTGACTTTTAAGGATCTTAAAACAATTCAAGAATCTTTCAAAAAAACACTGATGAATTCCTATCACCCACGAATTCAATATCCTGAAGTTCATACCTCAACAGGCGGATCAAAAAAATAGCGATGGCAACTCATTCCTGCGATTTTATTTCTGACATTGAAGATTTCTCACAAAGTTATCAAAATGAAATTGAACTTGCCATTATCAAGACGCTTGAAACAATCTTTCCGGAACAAGATCATAGCGTTTCAGTCCTATTATGCGATAATCAACACATCCAAGAGCTCAATCGGACATATCGTGGAGTGGATAAACCCACGGATGTTCTTTCCTTTTCTGATGAATATGTAATCCCGGAAACAGACATCACGTATCTGGGGGATATTGCCATTTCCTACCCAATGGCAAAGCAACAATCCGCAACCGCCGGTTATGCAGTCGAAAATGAGCTGAGATTGCTGGCGGTTCATGGTGTGCTCCATCTTTGCGGTTTTGATCATCTTGAAGATGCAGACAAGACGAAGATGTGGGCAATGCAAGAAAAAATATTACACGAGCTTGGCAATGTCACAGCCTCCATTCCCCAATAAAAACGCCAATAAAAATCAGAGCTGGGGGGCTACATTCAAACACGCCATTCAAGGAATATTTTTATTAGTGAAGACCGAGAAAAACGCCCGGATTCATCTAATCGCCACTTTTTTAGTCATCCTCATGGGTATCCTATTGAAGATAACCGTTCTGGATTGGTTATTCCTGGCTATTGCTGTTTTGTCTGTGTGGATTACGGAGGCGCTTAACACTGCCCTGGAGAATGTCTTCGATCTCCTGCAACCAAATTATGATCCACGCGTGAAGATCGGAAAAGACATTTCCGCTGCGGCAGTATTGATGGCTGCACTCTTAAGTGTGATCATTGGCGTGTTGATTCTGGGACCACCACTCTTGGAAATCGTAGGTATTACACCCTGAGATGTCGCCTGCATCCACTCATCACAAATAATCTTTTAAACTATGTTCAACCGCGTAGGCAGCAGCTTCAGCCCGGTTACTGACTCCTAGTTTTGAAAGTATGCTGCTAACATAGTTTCTCACCGTTCCTTCACCCAGGAAAAGAGTTTTCGCAATTTCCCGATTCGTTTTGCCTTCTGAAACGAGCAAAAGGACGTGTTTTTCCTGCTGTGAAAGGTTGGCAAAAGCTGAAGCCTCTTCCTCCCGCACCGAGCGGCGAACCTCCTGGAAAACACGCTGTGTGACAGCCGGGTCCAGCAAGCCTTCGCCACGACCCACAGCTTCAATGGCTTTAATCAAATCATCGGCTCCAATTTGCTTTAATACATACCCCGATGCCCCGGATCGGATGGCAGAAAAAAGCATTTCATCTTCAGCATAAGAGGTTAACATGATGACACGTGTATCCGGATAATTGCGGGTGATCTCCTCACAGGCTTCAATTCCAGATGCACCTGGGAGGCGGATATCCATCAGAACAACATCTGGCGAGAATTTATCCACTTTCTCGATGGCTTCTTTTGCCGTGCCTGCCTCAGCTACAACCTCAAAAAATGGATGTTGATCTAGAAGGGATTTAAGTCCCAACCGCACTACTTCGTGATCATCTACGATCAAAATCCTTTGTTTAGTCATTAAGTCCTCTTATCTGTATTAACTATTCAGGATATTCTTCAAGAACCAAAGTTACTGGACAATGATCTGAACCTTGAATTTCTCCATGCACGATGACATCCTTTACTTTCTCTAAAAGGTTATCAGAAACAAGAAAATAATCAAGGCGCCAGCCAATGTTCCTTGCCCGTGCATTCACCCGGTATGTCCACCATGTGTATTCTACACGATCTGGATAAAGTTCTCTGTAGGCATCTTTAAAACCGTTCGCCAGATAGATGTCGATCCATGCCCTTTCTTCAGGCAAAAATCCAGAGATTTTGCTGTTTTCTTTTGGATTTGCCAAATCGATTTCATTGTGAGCAGTATTGAAATCCCCAGTAATGATGATCTTTTTACCTTGTTGATGAAGCTCCCGACAATTTTCCAATAAGTGTTCGTAAAATTTTAACTTAAAATCAACCCGATCCATTCCTCGCTGACCATTGGGAAAATAGACGTTGTATAAAACGAGGTCGCCGATATCGGTTCGGATCGTCCTGCCTTCTTGATCAAATTCCACTTTGCCAATACCATTTCCTCCATGGATCAGTTGCAGGTTTGACTTGTAATAAGTGGCAACACCACTATACCCGGGTCTTTCAGCCGCGTTCCATATCACCTGGTAACCGGGCAGGATTGGATCTTCCGGCGACAACTGATCCAATCGGGCTTTGGTTTCTTGAAGACAGAGAATATCAGGATCCAGCTTTTCGATACTTTGCTTAAAATCTTTTTTTAATACCGCGCGAAATCCGTTAACATTCCAGGTTGTAATCTTCATACACTGAGTCCCTTATGGTAAACTAATCTCATTACTGGATAATGATAATATATCCTATGAAAACAGTCAAAATTACTGAAGCGGATAAATCCGCACCAACACTCACTTTGGGTGTTTGTGATCAATTTACTACAAAATTTCTTGGTTTAATGTTCCGCAACAATTTGGATCCATTCGGTGGATTGATTTTTGTTGAAAAAAAACCTTCCATTATTAATACATCCATTCATATGTTTTTTATGAATTTTGATATTACCGTTCTCTGGCTGGATGAGAACTGGCTCGTGGTTGATAAAGTCCTTGCCAAGAAATGGCACCCGGCTTATAGCCCTCAAAAACCAGCTAAATATACGCTTGAAATTCATCCAGAGAGATTTCACGACTTTTCCATTGGGGATACATTAAGGCTCCTTGAGTGAAAAAACACATTATTGCAATAGCTCTTACATTGATCCTTATATTCGCACTTGCCTTTCCAGCCCTTCCCGTATCTGCACAGGATTCGGCTGTTTATCCAAAGTACATTATTCAATCCGGGGATTCTCTCGGTTACATCGCAGATCTTTTTGGTACAACCGTCAATGAGATTGTTTCTCTGAATCAACTATCCAATCCCGACCTGGTTTCTCCTGGTGATGTCATTTTGATACCGAGTTTTGCCGGGATCAGCGGAACATTACTTATCCGCCCCACGGAGCTTGGGGAATATTATTCCTACTTACCGATCAAATATCAGACTGAGGAAGCGACTCTGGAGACAATTAATCAGATTCTCTCCCCCTCTCAAGTCTATGCTGGATCGCAATTGATCATACCCGTTCAGGATGAAAATCAAATCCTCAAACCAGTCAAATACAACCTGCAGGATATTACCGGGCTGGAATATGCCGCACTAACT
Source organism: Anaerolineaceae bacterium (assembly GCA_018056725.1). GTDB lineage: Bacteria > Chloroflexota > Anaerolineae > Anaerolineales > Anaerolineaceae > UBA6107. Next base: position 90,970 of record JAGPFF010000002.1, on the reverse strand, counting down.
GATCAAAATCCACAATTGTTAAATCAAATAAATCGCCGACAAAATTTAACCATAATGCCTGCCGGAAATGTGATCTTCGTTCCACCAAGCTCAAACACCAACACAGTAAGTCTTTTCGCGCCTGATTTGACCAAGGTATCGCTCTATCCATTACCCCTTAAGCAAGGAGCCACTGAAGTCGTTGAAATCCAAGCCGATGAACCTGTAACCATCTCCGGCACCCTGGGAGAATACACATTAAACTTCTTCAGTGAAAAATCAGGTGAATTTGTGACCCTGCAGGGTATTCATGCCCTGGCAAAACCCGGTTTGGTAAACCTGACCATTAACTGTGTGTTCAGCGATGGTCGCACGACGTCCTACTCCCAGAGTGTATTGCTTAAACCAGGTGTTTTTGACGTTGATCCTCCCTTATCTGTTGATCCGGCAACGATCGATCCAGCTGTGACCGGTCCGGAGAATGAACTCGTTCACAATCTCATTTCCAAAATAACCCCATCCAAAATGTGGACAGGAATTTTTTCCAGCCCTGCCTATTATCAGGAATATAATTCTTTGTTTGGCACCCGGCGCCAGTATAATGATGATCCAACGATTACCTTTCACACCGGTGTTGACTTTGCGGGCGGGCTCACACTACCCATCACCGCTCCTGCCCCAGGTAAGGTTGTTTTCGCCGGTCCACTAACAGTCCGAGGTAACACTGTCTTTATCGATCATGGTTGGGGGGTCTTTAGTGGATTTTTCCACCAGGATACAGTCTTGGTTAAAGAAGGTGATCAGGTTGTTACGGGGCAGCAGATCGGAACCGTGGGAAATACCGGTAGAGTGAACGGTTCAGGAGATTACTATGGTGCTGGAGCCCATCTTCACTGGGAATTATGGGTCAACGGGGTCCAGGTAAATCCTCTCGATTGGCTGGTTCAAGAATACCCGGACGATAAAAGCTAAGGTATAATGTTTTTTACACTAAATTAAAAATGGTACCCAAGTATGATTGTTAACGAAGACTATTGGAATAATTACACAGTAACCGATGACGACCTTGAAGCAATTTACAACTATCTATTAGAAACAGAATCTCCTTTAGATAAATTCGACCTTACCCGGTTCTTAATCGACAGAACAATTCAAAATCAAGAAAAAAATCTCCTGGAAGAAGAAAATTCACAAGGAGAAAGTTATTTACCTGAAAAGGTGTATAAACCCGGGGATATTTTGCGCTTTCCTGCGCGTAATTATGCTACCGGTAAAGTTACTTCCATTCGATCAGGTAACAATCCTGATTTCCCGGATCTTCAGGTAATCGATGTTGAAATGGCTACGGGCGAATCAACTTTGTTCGCCGCGAATCTGCCCGACCATAAATTAAATACTCCCATGCCGGTGGTAAAACAAAAGTATCTTGATAATGAAAAGGTCTTCGAAGAATTCTCATCCATAATTTCTGAAAAACTGGTAGAACGCTGTGCCACTTCTAAGGACCTGGTTTGTATCGCCAAACACTATTTTCCCCGGGCGCTTCTCTTTGATATTGGAATTGGTCATTTAAATCTTTGCGAAGCTGTTTTGGAAATGGCAGGCGGTGGACCATTAACTACATTGGATCTGATTACGCAAATTGAATTGCCAACCGGAAATAACGAGCGGTTGACTGAATTCTCATTAAATTTTGCTCTGGAACAGGATGGTCGGTTTGATGAAGTGGGTCCTGCCGGGGTTACGTTGTGGTTCTTGAAGCGCCTTGAACCAGTTGAAGTTCAAAGACCACCTTTCACCCTTCAGTTTACAACAGCTCAACCGGACAATTCTAAAGAGCTGGTTGGTCTCTCCGAACTTAATAAATTAGTGGATGATGAATTAGAATCCACAGAACAACTGGAAAAAAAGGACGAAACCACGATTACTCTTTCCTACCCGCACTGGCGGGCAGGAACCTTGCCCCTGACTGAGAAAATTCAAAGTATTTTCCCCACCGCCTATGAAACCCCGCGCGTTAAATTTGTCTTTGTGGATGGCAACAACCATGAGAAATTTTCAGGGTGGGTGGTAAGACCAAATCGTTATGTCTATGGATTACGCGAGTGGTATTTGCAGCAAGGGATCATTCCAGGCAGCATCATCACCATCAAGCGAAGCCGAAACCCGGAAGAAGTGATCGTTCAAACATCGAAAAGTAAAAGTTCCAGGGATTGGATTAAAACCGTTCTTGTTGGAGCAGATGGAGGAATTGTTTTTGCTCTTCTCAAACAAGTGATCACTTGCACTTATGATGAAAGAATGGCAATTATGGTTCCAGATGTCGAGGCGGTTGACGCAATTTGGACCAATTCTTCGCGATCGAAGCAGCCTCTTGAAAAAACAGTATTATCCGTCATGCGCGAGATGGTAAAACTGAATCTTCAAAACCAGATCCATGCTCAAGAATTATATTCTTCGGTTAATGTGATTCGGCGAGTTTCTCCCAGTCAGGTTTTAGCCACCCTGTATTCTCAACCCTGGGCAAAACACCTTGGTGATCTCTACTTTAAGCTCGAAGAGAGTTCATAAGATGAGTGAGCAAAAAACCTTCAGCTTTGTGAAGCCAGGATTGACCACTCCTTATCATATAGATTTTGATTGGTGGAAGAATCACGACGCTAACTGGCGGGTGTTCCTTTTTGGCTACCTTTGTTCAGAACATCAGGCAATGTTTTCCAACCGGGAGGAAAGTACAACGATTGATTGGGTGGATCCTGAAACGGCTGAAGTTCACCAGGTGGATGGACTCCAATCCACTTTGATGAATCATTGCGCGAAATTGGAGAGTTTCTACACCGGTCAGACTGCTCTCGTCGATGCTATCTTTCGAATTTTTCTAGCAAACGGTAATTCCCCGCTCAGCTCCATTGAATTATCTGATAGAATTGGCAAGCCTGCGGAAACAATCTTACGGACAATTTCAAGCCCAAACGTTTATCGAGGAATTCGCCCCTGCCGCTAAATTCATGCCCCCGTAGCTCAATGGATAGAGCACCGGACTTCTAATCCGATGGTTGTGGGTTCGACTCCCACCGAGGGCGCTCTTCCTTTTCAAAAACATTCATGAAATCAATAAAAACACTCCCTAAAAAACAAAAACAATGGTTCACAATGGATATCCATTTGCATACACCTGCATCTATGGACTTCCAACAACCTGAAGTCTCATACCTGGATATACTAAAGAAAGCAGATTCACGGAATCTGGATATTATCAGCTTTACTGACCATAATACTATCGCAGGATACCGGAAACTCCGTGAAGAAATCGAACAGCTTGAGCTTCTTGAAAAACTCAATCGATTACTCCCCGAAGAAAAAAATCATTTGCTTGAATACCGCAGTCTACTGAAAAAAATTCTACTCTTGCCCGGAATCGAGTTCACTGCAACCTTCGGCTTTCATATTATAGGAATATTTTCACCCACAAAAAGCATTCGTGAGATTGAACATACCCTTCTCGATCTTGGAATACCACCTGCAAATATAGATGACGGAAATCCGGCAATCGGGGCATCGATCGACGTCATCACCGCTTACCGCATCATCAACGAAGCAGGTGGAATCGTCATTGCTGCCCATGCTAATTCCAGCAACGGCGTTGCCATGCGTGGTATGAATTTTGGCGGTCAAACCCGGATAGCCTATACCCAGGATAAGAACCTGCACGCTCTGGAGGTTACCGACCTGGATCAAAGAGGCTCAAGAAGCACAGCAGCCTTTTTTAACGGCACAAAACCAGAATATCCCAGACGAATGCATTGTATTCAAGGGTCAGATAGTCACCGGTTGACTACGGATCCGATCCGGAAGAAGAATCCAGGCATCGGTGATCGGACCACGGATGTTTTGTTACCCGAACCCAGTTTTGAAGCCTTACTGGAACTTTTCAAGTCCAATGATTTTTCTCGAACCCGACCCCACCGTCAGACGATGGAGCCTGCGGTGGATTTTGTTCAAATTGCGCGGGATGAAGGTCCAAACATCATTCAAGACTTTCATGAAAACCTTAGTGTCCGCGGGGGAAATATGCACAGCATACTTGCAGATATCTGTGCATTTGCCAATACCAATGGTGGAACAATTTACATTGGTGTGCCCAGAGATCCACTAAAACCAGTAATCGGCATTGCCAATCCCTCGCAGGCTATGGAACAACTGGAAAAGGAGATTCAAAACCGAATTTCCCCTCCAATTCATGTCACGTTGGACGTCCAAACTCATAAAAACAAATCCATCCTTCGCATTCTTATCCCCCGCGGAGAAGAAGCCCCTTATGCGCTGGACGAAAATAAGATATTCATCCGCGACGAAGATGAAACCAACATCGCTGTCCGTGATGAGATCGTCACTCTCGTTCTTCGTGGTCGCGAACAAACTTCTTTCTCTGGTGAACCACCTTCAATTGTGGAAGCCGTTCAAAACTCTGTTGAAATCCCTCAGACAGCTCCTGAGCTGACCGAAGATCCTGCCCCGAGGACGGGTGTTGAAGTTATTGCACCTGTAACAAGAGGCGGGAAAAGTTTTTATACCATGCGAGACCTGCGAAATGGAAATATTGTTAAAAATGTAACCCAGGCTTCAGCCAGGCGATTATGGCATTATGCCATCACGCGATACAATGAAATATTTCCGCAAATTGATTCCATCGGCATCGTATGGCACGGAGATTATGGATTAATTAAACAATACCAGCAGGGAAAGAATTCGCTTTTTGACCTGATTCTCCGCACCGCAGACGGTTACCGATTATTTTTCGGTGTCACCACGGATGGAATACATGGACCGTGGAAGTCTTTCCTTCAGGAAGAAGAAATTGCTTAAATGCGCTGTGTTAAGAGGATTAAGAACTGGAACGAGTTTACTCATTCCAGTTCTTTTTATATAATTAGAAAATAGATTGCAAATGAATACTACATTCAACCTATTCCAGTTACAAAAGATAGACACTGAATCAGCGCGCATTCAGAATCGCCTGAACGAAATAAACCGCCTCCTTCAGGATGATTCTGGTATAAAATCTGCTGTTATTACCTTTGAAGCTGCAAAAAAGAAACTTCACGAAGATCAGGTGAACTTAAAATCTCTTGAAGAGTTGATCCGAGCCAAACGAAATAAAGTGGAACAATCCGAATCCTCTCTTTACGAGGGCAAGATTAAAAACCCTAAGGAATTGCAGGATCTACAAAAGGAAATTGCTGCCATAAAAAGCAGCATCTCCACCATGGAAGAAGAAGAACTGGAATTAATGTTAAGAATTGAGGCAGAGGAAGAAGCATGTGAAAGTGAGAATAAAAAAGTACAAGAAGCCCAGAAGATTTTTGAAGACAAGAAGCATCAATTGATACAGGAAAAGGAAAGTTTGCAGACTTCTGCGCAAAAAATCGCCAAAGAACGGTTAGCAATTCTTAGCCAGCTCACAGATGACTTTGTTTCGGTTTACGATAATTTACGCGTGAAGAAATCAGGAGTCGCGATAGCGTTGATCGAAGAACAAACCTGCACCTGCTGTGGAACGACCCTCACTCCCGCTGATGTCCAATCAGCCAGGACAATGACCCGCCTTGTTTACTGCCCAACATGTGGCAGAATCCTGTATGCTGGCTAAGGGACTCACCATGCCCGGGATTGATCCTTTCTCACTCATCCTCGGACTCATCTTCGGAGTATTAATTGCATTCTTGACTCCGAAACTTATATCTGTTTTACCGAAGAAAGAGAAAAAATCCCGGAAGGAAGACAAGCAAACCCGGGAAGAATCTCTTAACGATTTAACTTTACGAAAATATTTATTACGCCACGCTCAAAGTCAGCACCTTGGTTCAGATTTGTGCAGTTTGGATGATGTTTATGTGCAACAAAAATTATTTCCCCATCCTGTTTATTCGCATTATGAAGGAGAACTGGAAGAAGAACCTCTATTCTTCCGCGATCCCCTGTTCTTATTGGATGTACCAGAATTAATTGGGGATTTTCCATTTCCGCAGATTACCCTCGAACAGGCACTTTCCACCGGTTGCTCTCTGATCATTCAAGGGAACATCGGCAGTGGAAAAACCACGTTGTTATCCGCGTTTATCTCCAGGGTGCTGGAACACAAATGCGAAATGACTGAATTGAATGAGGTTCTGCCGGTTTACCTTCATATTCAAGACGTTTTACGCAAAGACAGCCCTAATCCTCTAGCAGGGTTGTTGGCACTGACGATGTTTAAACATGGTTTTGATCTTAACCCTGCTGCGACAGAAAAACTTTTCAACACTTACCTTTCCCGCCAGCACCTGATGCTGATCATAGATGGTCTGGATGAGCTGCCACAATCTGATTTCGATCGCGCTGTTGAGCAAATTGGGAAAATTCATGCCGAAAATCCCTCCATGAGAATGGTCACTGTAAGTGGACCCTTCTACACTGGTAAGCTCCAGGCTATCGGTTTCCGCCCAGTGACACTAAAGCCGCCTGATGGTCCTGATTACGATCAGCTTTATGAAAAGTGGGCTTTTGTTTGGAAGAAGTTGCATCGTTCCTCGCCGCAGGAGGCGGAATTTGACCATGCAGTGGAGTTGGTCCGGCTCTGGCTCCAGCAGGAACCTTTCTCCCCTACGTACTTCACAATGACAACCAGCATTCTTTCGGCGCTGAACCACGATTCTCTGGCTGAAGATACCAAAGTCATCTCTTACTTGAGAGAAAAAACCAATGACCTGATTCCCACTGAAACGTTTGTCAGGATCGCAGAGAGCATTGCCAGTGGCTCATTTGCGGGAATCTCAGTACCAGATTTAAAATCGTTGGTAAATCTTAAGATTGATTCCCCCACGGATTCAGCTGATCACAAAACTGAAATTGACACTTATGAACTCTTGATTCACAACCACCTGTTGATTGAGAACGATGATCGGATCTTTTTTACAAGTCCTTCCATTTTATGCCGCTTACTGGCTAATTCCGCTCATTATCGAATTCGACCGGATATCAACGAGTTGCGGCATAATCCGGTGCTGAACTTTACCCTGATCAATAAAGATATTTCACGGGATTACCTCATCACCTGGGCGAGTGAAGATGGAGTCTCAAATGCGCCTATGATCATCCAGCACTTGGTCTATATGCGAAATCAGGTGCCTGATTTCAAACCCGTTTTACAGCAATTAGCCAGCCGACTTATTTCTCAGGAACTTCCATTATCTGCGAAAATAAAAATCGGCACAATCATTCTCTATGCGCATCAAGCATTATTTAATCAACTCCTCCAGAACTTTGAGAAAAATAAATCCATCCAATTACAACAATTCTGCGCGTTCTTTTACGCTTTCGATAAAACTAAAACCCATCTCGAGTTCCTTGTGGAATGTATCAACAGCCAAAATGAGTCTTTGAGTCTTTTTGGACTCATTGGTCTGTGCTTCAATGAAGATTATGCTTCTGCTTCAAGTATGCTGACCGAATTGCTGCGCTCCAATCAGGCAAGTACCAGCAGACTTGCTGCTGAAGTCCTTTCCCAGAATAAAACTTTCGGGCATACTCTCCTTAAAACGCTCAGTACGGATGAATCTCCTATTTGTCGAAGGAATGTAATCTATGGATTAAGATTGATCTCTGAGGCATGGGCTGACCAGACCCTGTCCAGCATCAGTACGGATGATAATGTCTGGATCGTCCGGGACGCTGCAGCGCAGGCACTTGAAAACAAATGGGATCCAAAAGTCTTTTCTCCTCATCCCTCTATTCATCCGTCTGAAGATCAACAATTAGTGACCATTGCCAGCCAGCATGGTCTTGGAGTAACCGCAAACCGGTATCCATACGAGCTACTCTACGATCTTTTCAATTCCAATAATTTTGGGGAAGCCTTGATCGCTTTACAATACCTGACGGAAAAGCCGGATGCTCAAACAATCACCACTTTTCAGCATGCAATTTCAAGAGGACATTTCCTACGGGAAATTCTTTGTGACGCTTTATTCTTCGTGAGCCTGGCAAATTAAAGTTTCATTGATCCAGATGCTGAAGAATACGCTGTTGGACCTGTTCTGAATCCATATTCAGGATAGAAATCAGTTTATCATGGCTATTCTGACCGGCAATGATTTCAATCCATGAGGCAGGAACTTCCAGTATTTCGGAAAGATATTTGATGAGCGCTTTGTTAGCTTTGCCTTCTACCGGGGGAGCGGTCAGGCGAATTTTTATCGTGCCATCATCCAAAATATCATAAATCTGATCCTTAGCCATTCGTGGCGTGATGCGAACCGTGATTGCCGCGCCATTTTTACCATCATGGAGGGTGAATTTACGATCGCCGCCCATTTTACAACAGCCAGAGGAGTAGATTTTGGATTAATTGAAGCAATACCAAAAGGATTACAGGCGAGAAGTCCAAATTATAAATCGGTGGAATGATGCGTCGGATTGGAGCCAATAAAGGAGAAACGATTCGATCCAGATAAAATCTTACCTTGTTGTTGTAGGGGACAAAGAAAGATAATATGGCATCAAGAATTACCACCAAAGTAAGCAATTGAAACACGGTTTGAATAATTGTTTTAATGATCATGGCACGAATTATAACTGATTCAGGCTAATTGCGTTTTCCAAGAATTGCTTCGCCAATGCGAACGAAAGTTGCCCCTTCCTCAATTGCAACCTCAAAATCGCTGCTTGTTCCCATGGATATTTGATCGAATCTGGGCATGTTCAAGGACCGGCTGATTCGTTCCTGCATCTGCCGGGCGGTTTGAAAATGAACCCGGTTGGTTTCAGCATTGGAAGTTAATGGTGGCATGATCATGATGCCTCGAAATTCCAAGGCATTCAACGACTTCATTCGTTCAATGTCTTCGAGAAGAACCGAAATCTCCTCTTCATTATTTACAGAGTAGCCAAACTTGGTGCTTTCAGAAGAGATGTTTATCTCAATCAATGCAGAAATTCGTTTTTGCACGGACCCGAAAGCTTGATTCAATTTTAGAGCAATTTCCAGACGATCGATTGAATGCACCCAGCTGAAATGCTCAACCAGATATTTGATTTTCCGGCTCTGAATGTGACCAATCATGTGCCATTCGGGTTGAATGCGCTCGGGTAGTTGTTGAATTTTTAGAGCCGTTTCTTCCGGATAATTTTCACCAAAGCAGCGTGCCCCCGCCTCCCAAACCCGGAGCATACGGTCAACAGGTTGATGCTTGGTGACGACGATAATACCCACTTCTTCCGCCTTTCTGGAAGAACGCTCGCATGCCAGGTTTACCCTGTGAAGGATTTCAGCATAATTTTCGAGTATTTGATCCAACCTTACTCCTTTAAGGCAATCACCACGCCAAAGCGACCTGTTTTGCCTTTTTCAGCTCGATGACTGAACCAATTTGAAGTATCACAAGCCGTACAGAGGTTTGTGAAGAGAATATGATTAACTCCCATTCCGGTCAACAGCCAGCCATTGGCATGTCCGAGATCGAGAAAGACCCGGTGGTCCACCTGATTGATAATTCCGGCTGAATCTGGAAATTCGCGTGCAAATCTTTGCGCCAATTCCAATCCGACCTCATAATGATGAGCGCCGATGCACGGTCCGATCAAGGCAGCCATATCCTCAGGAGCACACCCGTATCTTGTAGACGCTTCTCGAACCGTCTCTTGAACAATCTTATTCAATGTTCCCTCCCAGCCAGCATGCACAATTCCCACAACTTTTTTAACTGGATCAAAGAGAAGGATCGGAACGCAATCAGCAAACCTCATCAGTAAGGTAACTGCGGGATTATTGGTTAAAATCGCGTCTGCTTTTACCGGATTTATTTCACGATTACGAGGGAAATCGGTACACACAACCTTGTTACTGTGAACCTGCCAAACGTCAAAGAGGGAGTCCACGTTTCGTCCGATGGTCTCGAAGATTCGGTTTCGATTCTCATGGATATTTTCATTTGAATCACCAGTTGAGGTACTTAAATTCAATGACTGAAAAGGTTCAGGGCTGACCCCTCCTTTTCTTGTAAAAATTCCATGAACTGTATTTTCAAATACAGTATCCGGGAAAGTCAGGTAAGTTAATCCACCGCTATTGTTTTCTTGTATTTTCATTTCGCAGAAATCTGTTTTACCACTGTTTTCTTTCTCTGTAAGGCAAAACGAGCTTCTTTTATACTTTCTTCCATAAGGGGATACATGAACCAGCCCGTGCCTAAACCAAATAGCATCCCGGTTATCGTTCGCAGGAGAGGTGTGCTTTCTCGGATTGGTAAACCTGACGGCCATCCTTGAGCTAACCCTGGCAATTGCGAGACACCATCCAGACCTATCGGTACAATCGCCACAATAATCTATATATACCAGGGAAGGACTTTAATCCTCTTGCCCGTCAAAGCGAAGATTATCCCGAATAGACCAAGTGAACCATAAATGGCGATATCCCGCTGACATAATGCGGTTTTGTATCCCAAGCGTCCATTTCCCCTAAAATTTCGAGCAAAAGTGATATTCTCTGCCGGCATTCCACTGGCATCTTCATAGGTAACAAGATCAGACAGGTGAGCTAACTCCCGAGGATAAAAAGGTTGAATTCCAAAAAGGAAATACGATCTATATGCAAGCTGATGGCAAAAGACGCTATAGAACTTGTAAAAACCGTTCGCCGCAACTTCCGCTCCGCTTTTCATCAGTATGGGTGGCAGGAAGGATAAGCCAACGAATAACAGGATGACGACCGAAATAAACCAGGGGTAAAACCTGGTAAACCATAAAGTAACTCTTTCCTGTAGCGAAAAAGTGAAACGCCTTTTCTCTAGCTGAGGATCTTCCTGCCCTGAATCCTGATAGAGTGTGGCTTTGATAGCTACTTCCACTTCAGGGAGTGTAAAAGGGGCATGGATGCGATATGGACCCACTAAAACAACTGGAGTCATTTGCTGGTATCGTTCTTCCAATTGTTGGTCTCCATCAACACAGACCTCAACATAAACCAAGCCGAGGTTTTCGGTTAACTTCTTCACCTCCTCACGGACTTCTCCTTGGGCATCCTTTTGGGAGTAATAAACGGATAATGTGCGCATGAGGTGTTATTCCCTATCATCCAGTAATTTCATGATCAATAACTTTAACAATGGTGCCTGAATAATCCTGAACTTCGATTACACCGGGATCGTAAGGTGTGTCGGGTCTTGTCCAGCGAAAGACAAATTTCGCCACATCCGGTTCCACATTGACACAGCCATGAGAGAGCATCTCGCCATAATTATTGTGCCAATAAGTGGAATGGATCGCCACGCCACCTGAAGCGAAAATGGAATTCCAGGAGACAGCAAATTCCTCGTAACCTGATGCCTTCGAATCACCCCCCGCCATGTGCAGAGAGATGTATTTCCGGCTTACTAAATGGTGGTCACCGGGTGGAGTCGCCCATTTGTCAACCCGTTGTCCTTCATAGTTGTATTTGGCTCCCGAAGCAACACGGGCAAACAGAACTTCTTGATCGTTCTCAAAACAGGATATTGTCTGATGATCAATGTCCACCACAATGTACTTATTTTCAATCTCCGGGGAAATTGGCGCCACATCTTCAGGCGTCACCGGTCGAAAAGCGCGAGCATCCGCCCAAAAAACGTCTCCGTAGGAACCATGTCTCTCGGTTACATGATATAAAGGCTCACTGTTTGCCCCACTTGAAATTCCGTCAATCCACAGAACCTGGGAATAATAGAACCGCGGGTCGATCGTTTCCTTCAAACGAGGAGATTTCGGTTCGGTGCCATCCAGATAAATATCCACATATGGCACAGTTACCTCAGCCCACATCCCTGGCGTAGCGCCATACGTAGGCAATTCCGTCAAAGGCACATTCGGTTCATTCCTTACCGGTTGCACACTGATCGCAGGGATAAAGCCTTCCGGCGTTTCGTACCAAATCCTTTTTTTCCAATAAGCAGTATAGGATTTGCCAATAATTTCACGGTTAAGAACCAGGATATGATCGTTATAGACCGTCTTAACCGTTTCACTTTCTGGATCAGGCTTCGTCTTGATTTCCACAGTATAGAAGGTTCTTCCTAAACGCTGCCCTGCTGGAAACTCGGGTAAATAGGCTTGAGAATCTTTGACACCCATTAAACTTACCGCGCCCAATCCTACGGTGCTCATCTGTAAAAACTGACGCCTGTTGATTTTTTTCATCATCTAATCTCGCACTTATAAGTTATGGTCAAGAATTAATCGATATACTTTCTTTATTTCGTCCCCCCACAATGTATCTTCAGAAATAAATGGGACTATTTTTTCTAATTTGGAAATAATTTCTGTTGTTCCTTTGCCGGTTATCCCAGTCGACATGCGTTTCCTTAATTCAATGGCTCGATTGGCTGTATAAACCTCGATGGCAAGTATTTGTCGTAAGTTTTCAAGGATTTCATACGCATGCCGGGCAGCGGTCATCGAATTGGCATTATGATCTTCCTGTCCGGCTGAGGTGGGCAGCGATCGAATTGAAGATGGAGTTGCCAGGGTTTGATTTTCCAGTACCAGGGAAGCCGCAGTGTATTGAGGCATCATCAAGCCGGAATTCAATCCGGCGTGTTGCGGGTCATCCACGAGCATTGGCGGTAATCCATGGTTCGTTTTCTCATCAGTGAGGCGAAAAGTCCTGCGTTCTGAAATGGCGCCTAATTCACATAACGCAATGGATAGAAAATCCATTACCAATCCAATTGGTTCTCCATGAAAGTTCCCGCCAGAGATTGCAACCTCGGGTTCGAAGATTAGTGGATTGTCCGTGGCGGCATTTAATTCCCGATTTATAACGCTTTCTACATACTGAATCGTATCCCGTACAGCCCCTAGGACCTGCGGAGCGCAGCGAATTGAATAGGCATCTTGGACTTTATCCACCGAGTCAATAAAAGAACTACCCTTCACTAAATCAGATAGTTCCCTGGCAACCTCAATCTGCCCTACCTGTCCCCTGGCTTTGTGGAGCCTTGAATCCATCGCACCGGAGCGGGCACAAAGGGCTTCCATAGAAAGAACAGTGGCGATTTCTGAAACTTGAAGCAGATACCTGGCTTCAAAAATTGCCAGAGCTGCCAGTGCTGTGGAAAATGTGGCACCATTGTTTAGAGCCAGTCCTTCTTTTGTCGATAAGACAATTCTCGGGATCCCGGCTTTTGCCATGGCTTGTTTTCCCGACAGCATCTGATTCTCAAATCGGGCAAATCCTGATTCCTGATCATCATCTTTTTCATCGCGGGTTATCACCAGCGCCATGTGAGAAAGCTGACAGAGATCCCCGGAAGAGCCGAGAGATCCCTTGCTTGGGATAACTGGAGTAACTCCTTTATTTAGCATATCAATAATAGTCTGTATCAACTCAGGACGTACCCCTGAATACCCCTTTGATAGAGTATTTATGCGTATAAACATGGCTGCCCTCACCACCCGGTCAGGCAAGGGGTCACCGATCCCTACCGCATGACTAAGAATTAATTTCCTGTTGAGGTGCTGGATATCTGCTTGATTGATGGATTTATTGGCAAAAATTCCATAACCGGTGTTGATCCCATAAACAGGCTCACCCCGGTTTTGAATAGACACTAACCTCTGGCGTGATTCTCGAATGATTTGAGTACTTGATTCGCTTAACTGCACAAGATCCTGATGATCCGCAACTGAAACCACGTCCTCAATTTTGATCAACTGCTCCGGTTCAATTTTCATGAGAATCCTTTTTCCCTTTGGTTATTTGCCCGATGAAGTTTATCAGGGCGTAAAATCATTCATTTCTAAATTTTTCCTGCAATTGGTGGGAAAACATTGGATCAATCCCTGTAAATCGAATAATTATTCACGATCACGTAGCTGGCGCTCAACGTCGCGCTGTTGATCCTTCTTGGCAATAGATTCCCGTTTGTCGTAGAGCTTCTTTCCTTTAGCAATGGCAATTTCCAGCTTTGCTTTACCATTTTTAAGGTACATTTTTACCGGAATGATGGTCACTCCTCTTTGACGAACTTCAGCCCACAATCGCCGAATTTCTTTCTTATGCAGAAGTAATTTTCGCGGTCTTTTGGGGTCATGATCCGAATAACTCCCAAATTGATAGGGAGCGATATGGCAGTTGATCAAAAAAGCCTGCCGCCCATCAATTTGAATATAAGCCTCTTGTAAACTTACCTGACCAGCCCGTATGGATTTTATCTCCGATCCCGTTAATGCAATCCCTGCTTCGAAGCTCTCTTCGATAAAATATTCAAAATTTGCTTTCCGGTTCCTGGCGATGACTTTGATGTCCATAATAATAACTACACGCAATTATAATATTTTTATCGTGCCTGAAAATAGGAGAATAAACCAACCAGGGCTCCCAATACAGCAAGTGTGATAATCACCAGACCAATTGGGATATTTCCTAACACTTGACCGGTTGAGGTTTCATATGTTGGGATATTCAACGGCGGCGGAGCTGTGAAAGTTGGCAATCGTGTTGCTTGAGGTGTGGTAATGAATTGTGCCGCCATGGTTGGATCAATGGTGATCGTGGTCACCGGTTCCGGGGATGGCGGGCTCTCAATCACTGGCAATTCACCGGGCGTTACGTCCATATAATTTGCCCAAACCCATCCTATTCCTCCAGGTACGCCAGGATATTCAATTACAATCCAATCCCCGCCAATGGATTTTCCCACGACTGGCACTTCTGCACCGAGCAAAATGATCCCTATCTGAGGGTATAACACATTTGGTCCAGCCCGTACTTTAACCCGGTCCTCGGTTAATCCAATTTTGACTGTAGCCGTAATGCCTTTTGGTGTTCCCGTAACGGTTGGAATGGATCCGGTGGGTTGTTGAGCATAAACCTCTGCTGGAATACTTAACAGGGTTGAACAAATCATACAGATAACGATAATAATGGCAAATTGAATCCAAAAAGGTTTTCTTACAACCATTCCTACTCCATAGTAATTATTAAACTTTTTTGATTATAATTCATTTATGACCCCTCGTATTTATCATGGGAAGATCACCAATACCGATTTCGTCCGCGCTTTAAAAGCGCAATTTGATCGGGGAAATCTCACTGTAAAAGAGTTCGGATCTGAGGATACACGGATAGTCCAGATCGCCACTTCTCCTTATGCTGTATCGGGGGGAAAAACGTCAGTCAGTGTCTCTTTAGTTAATACTGCAGACGGTGTCAGTGTGGATATCCATCCACAGGAATGGTTGGGGATTGCAGCCAGCCTCGGAGAGTCGACCATTGCAACATTCCATAATCCCATCAATCTGCTTAACCGCCTGGACGATATCGCGCAGGATATCGCTTCAGTTCAATTGGTAGATAACATCTGGGAATTGATTGATCAAACTGCCCTTTTCCTGGGGTCGAACTTTGAATTATCCGAAAGATTGAAGCGCTATATCTGTGATTACTGCAACACAGCAAATCCACCGGGGGAACCTCGATGTATTGCCTGTGGTGCGCCGCTTGGAGATATCCAGCCGCGCTCCTGCCTGAATTGTGGTTACATCGTTTACCGAGAAGAGAAAACCTGCCCGAATTGCGGGAAACCAATTTAAACCGGAGGCAAAAATGATACGAATAGTTGCAGATACCACTTCCAACATCTTGCCAGGCGAAGCCGAGGAACTTGGAATTTTTTATCTTCCACAGATCATTATTTTTGGCGAGAAAGCTTATCGGGATGATACTGAATTAACCTCTACAGAATTTTTGGAAAAATTGCGTGCATCTCCTGTTTTACCTAAAACTGCTGCTCCTCCTCCCCTGTTGTACCAGCCGATATTCGAATCACTTTCCAAACAGAATGATTCCATTATCGTGATTTGTCCCTCCCAAAAAGTAAGTGGTACCTACCGTAGTGCTTCTGATGCCGCTCTGGAGTTCCCGGAAGCGGATATCCGAGTAATTGATTCGCAAACCATCGGTCCAGCCCTCGGAACTTTGGTCCGGCTCGCACAGCAGTGGGCAATTGAAGGAAAGAGTGCGGACTTTATTTCTCAAAAAGTAGAAGAGATGGGTAATAAAGCCAGAATTTATTTTTATGTTGACACTCTTGAATATTTGCACAAGGGTGGCAGGATCGGAGCAGCCTCCGCGCTCGTTGGCACTCTCTTGCAGGTGAAGCCAATTCTCCTATTTAAAGATGGGCAGGTAAATCCTTATGAGAAACAAAGAACCAAGAAAAAGGCGATCAGCAGGATCATCGAACTTGTAAAGGCGGAATGTCCTGCCAAAGCGGAATCTTATCTTAGCATTCTTGAAGCGGATGCAATGGAGGATGCTCAAGAACTAAAAAGGGAGCTTTCAAGTATTCCCAATGTTGACACGATCCAAATTACAAACCTTCCCCCAGCGATCATCGTACATGTTGGTCCAGGTGTTGTGGCAGCCAGCTTCTTCCTGGAGTGAGCAGCGAAAATCCCATCTTTTTGTTGATCTACTGTCCTAAACTTTGTGCCACCCGGAAATCCCTGGGTGGCATTTTCTTATTTTTATTTTGAAAAGAAGATCCACTTGATCAGCTAGTCCTTCAGCACTGATTTTTTGGAATAATTGTAAGAAGGATTAAAAAGCAGGAACTATGCCTCAGGCATAGTTCCTGCCGACTATGTAATACGCTACTTAATGACAACCGGTTTTTTACTGACTGAAATCGCCCATACGATTGCAGCAAATAAGGCAACAACAATTAACCAGCCCACAACGCCTAAATCTTGATACCTGACAATTATGGGAGCAGTAAGCAGACTGACCAGATTGACCACCTTGATCATTGGGTTAAGTGCTGGACCTGCTGTATCCTTGAGAGGATCGCCAACAGTATCTCCAACCACACCAGCCTTGTGACGGTCAGAACCTTTGCCGGTATTCTCAGCAAGATTTCTTGGCTCATCTTCAATCATTTTCTTGGCATTGTCCCAGGCTCCACCTGAATTTGCCATAAATACTGCTAGCAGTTGTCCGCTAAGGATGACGCCTGCTTGGAAACCTCCCAGCGCCTCCACTTGAAGTACCAGACCTACCAGCAAGGGCATCACTACCGCGATGATCGCCAGAGGGATCAGCTCTTTCTGTGCGGATGCGGTTGAAATTCCCACCACCTGGGCATAGTCAGGTTTTTTGGTGCCTTCCATAATTCCAGGGATCTTAAACTGCCGTCGGACTTCCTCAACAATCCTTCCTGCGGCGCGGGTAACGGCACGGATCGAAAGAGAAGAGAATAACCATGGCAATGCACCACCTAGGAGCATTCCCACAAAAACTTTCGTATCCGAAACACGGATGGCATCCAGTACTTTAATTTCCATACCATAATCATGAATTAAACTGGTTTGCACCCGACTCACATCCGTAATGAAGGAAGAGAAGAGGCTGACCGCGGCGATTACTGCTGAAGCAATGGCAACACCTTTCGTAATGGCTTTGGTGGTGTTGCCGACAGCATCCAAATCTGCCATGATCTGGCGTGCTTTTTTGGTATCCTCGTCATGTAGATCATGCCATGCCATTTCACCAATGCCATTGGCATTATCAGAAATCGGTCCATAAGAATCCATTGCCACATTATTGCCCGTATGGCTGAGCATGCCTATACCAACCATTGCCACACCATAAAGCACATAAATTGGCTCACCATCACCATACAGAAGCAAAGCGCAGATAAAACTGATGGCAATCACTAACAAAGCCCACACGCTGGATTCCATACCTAAAGACAGACCTGATAGAATGGTGGTCGCAGGTCCGAATTTCATCGACTCCACCACTTCCTTTACCGGAGAAGATTTAGTGGAGGTAAAGTAGGAAGTGAGCGGATTGAAAGCTACTGCCAGACCAACACCGATGGTTGTAAGCATAGCCAATTTCCAATCATGAGCGTATAAGATGGCAACCACAAATGACCAGATGATCGTGTTGACACTTGAAACCTCATAAGATCGGAACATCGATTCTTCCGCGTCATGCGCCCTCAGGAACTTGAGCGGGAATTGTTCCCAGATGGGAACGGTAAAGGTACCCAGAATAGAGCTGACCACACCAATGCCGCGGATAATTAAAGGATATACGATCCATTTCAAACCAGTGGCTGGATCCATTGACCACAGAGCAATACCGAGGATAAGGGCGGAAACAATCGTAACTTCATAACTTTCGAAGATATCCGCCGCCATACCGGCACAATCACCAACGTTATCACCTACAAGATCAGCGACAACCGCAGCATTGCGAGGATCATCTTCAGGAATATCTTTTTCAACTTTTCCTACCAGATCCGCGCCAACGTCCGCTGCTTTAGTATAGATGCCTCCACCGACACGCATAAACAAGGCGAGCAGAGTGCCGCCAAAGCCAAAGCCTAGCAGAGTATCAGGAGCTGCCTTGCCAAAAATGATGAAAATAACCGTTCCTCCCAATAACCCCAGACCATCGGTGAGCATGCCGGTGATCGTACCTGCGTAATAAGCAATCGACAATGACTCATTAAAACTACGTCTGGCAGCAGAAGCGGAGCGAACACTTGCCTGAATTGCCATGCGCATTCCCAATTGACCAACAATCATCGAGAAGCTAGCGCCTAAAACAAATGCCAACGCCCGACCTATGGCGATAATCAGTTGTGTATTGTATTTTTCAGGCGGAAATTCTAGACTTGCCTCATGACTTGGCGGAACCACATAAACAGATAAGAAAAGCGCAATAAACAGGATGGCTATCGCTGGCAGGATCGTCTTCAGCTGGCGGCTAAGATATGAATCTGCCCCTATTTTGATGGCTTCCCAAACCTCCTGCATCTTCGGTGTACCTTTGTCCTTCTTCAGTACCGTGCCCCGTAATAACCAGGCATAAATAAGGCTGATGAAAGCAATGATTAGTACAGCCAGAATTGCGATCTGCTCGAAATTATTAAGACCATGTCGAGCTAAACCAAGAATGTTCATCTCTCCTCCAAAATATGAAATTTTGCTTACACAATTGGGCTTCATGAACATTTAACCAGCAACTTGTCCATGAAAATTTCATTATACAAGATTTTATTTTAATTACAATCAAATATGAATGAGATTCCTCCATAAATTTCTTTTTCTTGTATAATAGCGAGGTTTTGCTCTTTATAAAAGTGATTTTTATACCTGAATGTTAAGCCAGATGATTTTGATATTAACTTTTCTATTGAAATTCTGACAAAACCAGTGTATTCTGATATGGAAATGAAAAAAGGTTGGTGATATTTGGATAAACCGATTATCAATATTGAAGATGAAGATGAAGATTACCCGGCGATTGCAAGATTGATCGAATTAGGTCGCCAAAAATCCTATGTCACGATTGATGACATTCTACAATTCTTCCCTGAAGCAGAACAGGACGTTGAACAATTAGAAGAAACTTTCGCCGCCCTGATGAGCGCGGGAATTCCCTATGTTGAAGATGAAGTTCTTCATGAAGAACCCTCCGACGAGGAATTAACCACTACTGATGAAGAGACCGCCGAAGTTAAAGCTGTTGCCATAGATGATCTTGAGAATATCGATACAGACGATACGATAGGTTTGTATCTCAAAGAGGTCAGCCGGGTTCCATTGCTCAACGCTGAGGAAGAAGTGGAACTGGCGCAACGTATTGAGCGTGGTCGCATGGCGCGAGAGGAATTGGCAAAGGGAAATGTTAATAACCGGCGCCGGCAGGAACTGCGCCAGTTGATTGAGGATGGTTGGGCGGCGCGAGAGCATCTCATCACAGCCAACTCACGCCTGGTCATAAGCGTGGCAAAAAAATATATGGGACGCGGTGTCCCCTTCCTGGACTTAATTCAGGAAGGAAATATCGGTCTGATCCGGGCAACAAAGAAATTTGATTACCGCAGAGGTCATAAATTTAGTACCTACGCCACCTGGTGGATCCGACAGGCAGTAACACGTGCCATTGCCGATCAAGGACGAACCATTCGAGTTCCCGTACACATGGGCGACCAGATTAATAAATTGCTGCGTGTTCAGCATCAATTAACCCAGCGTTTAGGTCGTGAACCAACCGTGGAGGAACTCGCCATCGCCCTCGATGTCCCGCCGAAAAAAGTGGAAAATATGATCCAGGTCGCCAGACGCCCTCTTTCACTGGAAACACCTACAGATGACGAAGAAGACTCTGTGTTGGGTGATTTTATCGAAGATGATGAAGCTCCACCGCCTGATGATTCTGCCACCTATAACCTACTCCGCGAGCATTTGGAAGAAGTATTAAATGGTCTGCCTCCCCGTGAGGTTCGAATCCTTCAATTACGGTACGGACTGTTGGACGGACAGGCTTACACTCTGGAGGAAGTGGGCAGAAAGATGGGTGTCACCCGGGAAAGGGTTCGGCAAATTGAAGCCCAGGCGCTCAGCCGCTTGCGACACCCCACAATTCGACGCAAATTGCGTGATTATTTAGGTGAATAAATGAAATACGGCATGGTTTATCAGACCATGCCGTTCTTTTTAACCTCATCTCATGTATAATTAGATTTTGATCATCAAAACGCGGAGGGTTAATTTATATGGCTAGCATTTCTCTGCATGAATATAATCAGTACATTCGATCCTTAATCGACCAGAACAACCTTGAAGAAGCGATCTTCCATTGCACGACCATCCTGAAATCATATCCAAAATGCATTACAACTTATGAAAATCTTGGCGAAGCTTTGCTTGAGAGCAAGCGATTTAAAGACGCAGAGGAAGTTTTTTCCAAGATTCTTGCTGTTTATCCGGATAATTTTATTGCTCATGCCGGGTTAAGTGCTGTCTATGAAGAGGATCGTGACTTGGACAAAGCGATCTGGCACATGGAACGGGCTTTTGAATCCCAACCTTCCAACGTTGCCATTCAGGAAGAAATTCGCAATCTAATCGGTCGCCGGGATGGTGTTCCACCATCCAAAATTCGTTTGACTCGTGGGGCGTTAATACGCATGTATGCGAAGGGCGAATTGTACCAGCAGGCTATTACCGAATTGCAATCAACCCTTGAAATTGAACCCGACCGACCTGATCTGGAAGTACTGTTGGCGAGAATGTATTATTTATCAGGTGCTTATACTGAAGCCAGAGAAACCTGTACTCGCCTTCTTTCTAAATATCCTTATTGCTATGAAGCGAATCAGATTATGTATTCACTATCGCCAGAGGAGAATGAGGAAGGTTACAATCCTATTTTCCAGCAGCGTCTTTCAGAACTTGATCCATATTTCAACTTTGTTGAAAAAGGAGAGGCGGACAGTGGGCAAGTTCCATACGAGTTGATTCAAGTAGAAAAACCAGAATTCGTTCCTACAGAAAAAACTACAGCCTCAACTCCGGATTGGGCACGACAGATTGGAATTACCTGGGATGAATCGTTGGAATACCATACGATTGATCATTCAGAGCTGAACGCCTTCTTACCATCAGAAGCTAACGAACCACAGCCCTCTGCCATTCCGTTTATTGAGGAAATTGACCAACCTCTTGAATCAGCTTTCGAAGAGAATCAACCGGCTGAACCCGTGAGCGAAGAACTGCCAGATTGGATTGCCAAAGCAGGCTGGACCCGGGCGAATGAGCAGGAAAGTTCCAGTGAGATTGAATCTGGAACTCATTCGGAAGAAAAGCTAGAATCGCCCATCGAAGAAGCTGCACCGGCTGATGAACTACCAGACTGGCTTAAATCCTTCGGTTCCCCGGAAGATCTTAAAGGTTCTGAGACGCTTCAGCCCTCTGAAGAGAAGTTTGAGGAGTTTGGTTTCGACACAGTGCCTTCGTTATCACCGGAATCCATAGAAGAAATCCTTTCCGATAATCTTATCGCGGAAGAAAGTCAAGCTCCTACTGAGACATTGGATGAAAAGGTCCCTTCTGAGAGCATGGATGTTGATGAATTATCAAAATCAACCGAGGAGCTTCACAAAGACGAGGAGGAAATTCCGGATCTGCCTGATTGGTTAAAAGCCCTCGAAATCGAAGAATCCATCGAAAATTTACCAGATCTATTTACTCCGGAGGAAGTTATTTCCCCGCCAGAATCCACTTCAGATCTGGATTTTCTGACTGAACTGGCAAACAGTGATCTGCTGGGCGAAATGGATCTCGGTATGGAATCTCCATCAACAAAGTCTGGAAGTGAAATTGAATCTCAACAGCCAGAGAATGCGGAGCCTGAAGAAATAAAGGGCGAAACGCGCGAACCTGAAGAAAAATCTGCCGTTCCTTCCTGGGTACAGAGAATCCTTGCCGGACAGGGAACCATTTCGACCCCAGTCGTAGCGGAATCCAAACCAGAGGAAAAACCCGTAGAATCAGTTGAGTCCACAGCAAAAAATGTAGAAGAGCTGATTACAGATTTGCCAGAAGAACAGCCTGAGGGTGGACTACTTTCAAAAGAAATGAATGAAGACTTGATTACCTGGCTTCACGAAATAAGTCCGGAAGAAGAAGCTGCTGCGGCTGCACCTGTGCCTGAAACGACCAGCGAAACAACGACACCTGACACAGGCGAAATTACGTTTGAAAAACTCTCTTCATCCGAGTCTGTTGAAGAATTTGAAATTAGTGGCGAGTCCAATGAGGAGTTGGTTTCTGAACTTGAGGAAACACCTGCCCTGGATGATCGTCTCTTCGACCTGCTGGAAAATGAGAACGAAAAAGTTGTTGAGGCTCCTGTTTTGCAGCAGAATGAAATTGTGCACGAACCTGAGCAAGCAGTTGATATCTCCATTCTGATTCAACTTTTACAGGAGAAACAATACTCCGTTTTCAACGACAAATTGAATGAGAATCGGATTCCTTCTGATCTGATCGAAGAAGTTATTGCAGAAATAAACCAGGAACTTGTTCATAATCCAACCTCTTATGAACTCTGGCAAAGTCTTGGTGACCTTGAAATGCAAAAGTCAAATCCTTCAGCAGCAATCGAAGCATACTTGGAAGCAGAAAGAATGCTATTTCACTAAAATCGGAGACCGCTTTGGAACGTACTTTGGTATTAATCAAACCGGATGGTATACAACGGCAATTAAGTGGGGAGATCATTCATCGCCTCGAAGCTAGAGGGTTACAGCTCGTTGCTGCAAAATTAATTCTTGCGAGTGATGACTTAGCTCGGGAACATTATAAAATTCACATTGGCAAGCCCTTCTACGAAGGTTTGATAGGTTACCTCACCAGTGCCCCGGTTCTGGCTATGGTCTGGCAGGGTCCTGGTGCCATCAAAGCAGTACGACAGACTATGGGAGACAAAAATCCTCTTGAGGCTGCTCCCGGATCCGTCCGCCACGATTTTGCCATTTTAACCAGTCGGAACTTGACTCACGCCTCGGATTCCGTCGAAAATGCAGAATTGGAAATTGCTTTATGGTTTAAACCTGATGAAATTATTGACTGGTCTCGTGATGGAGAGAACTGGTATACAGGGTTGAATTAATATTTCTTTGACTTTTTCACAAGGTCTCATCCATTTGTCCCTCTCCAGCAACTCTCTCTGGAATTGCTTGACGTACCTTCAATAACAACCTATAATTCACTCTCGCCCTTTCGGGCAATACAATCTAAACAGAGCGAGGGTAACCCATTGTTTGGGTGAGAGGCGCTCGGAGGAAAAATGGAAAAACTTGTAGTAAATGCAGAAAAAAGATCCACTATCGGCAAAAAAGTGAGTGTGCTCAGGCGGGAAGGCAAATTACCTGGTGTTATTTACGGTCATAAATTTGAAACCGTCTCAATTCTCATGGACCAAAAAGAAGCCTCACGCGTCTTAAACCAGGCTACATCTTCCAGTATTGTCTCCGTCAATCTGGAAGGGAAAGAAATTGCCACACTCGTTCGCGAACGTCAAAAAGATTATTTAAGAAACAGTTATTTGCATATCGATTTTCAGGCAGTTTCCTTAACTGAAAAAATTCGTGCCAATGTGAATATTGAACTTATAGGGATCGCGCCTGCCGTAAAGGATTTCAGCGGTGTGGTTGTAGAAGGTCTAAACTCAATCGAAGTGGAAGCCTTGCCGGTAGATCTGCCTGAGCGATTCATTATCGATATCTCAGTCTTAAAAGAAATTGGGGATTCAATTTTTGTTAAGGATATTCCAGTATCCAGTAAAGTGGAAGTGCTCACCCCTGGCGATGAAATGGTGATTTTGGTAACATCACCTGAGACAGAAGAAGTTGTCGTTGAAGAAGGTGCTGAAGGTGCTGAACCGGAAATTATCGAAAAGGGCAAGAAAGAAGAAGAATAAGGCAATTTCTGTTTATTGACAGAAAAAACGGGTAAGTCTTCATCAAGACTTACCCGTTTTTATATTATAGAAGCGATTTTCTGAGCTAAACCGGCGGTAATCCCCCACACATGCTCGCCATCAAAATCTTGGTAATGCAGCACAGTCTTTGATTTTCCGGGAAGGTAATGAAAATCCTGCGTGTACCAGTTTCCTGACTGCTTCAACCAGTCCAGGGGAATTAGAAAGATTTTTTCAACTTCATCTTGATTTCTCGTTAATTCGAGTGGCCAGTCGATGATTCCGACTACCGGTAAAATACAAAATTCTGAAATAGTAGCAACCGGGTCCAGAACTCCAATCACGTGAATCTTATCCTCACAAACGCCTATTTCTTCACAGCTCTCGCGTATAGCAGTTTGAATCAGGTCCCTGTCAAATGATTCAGCCGCTCCTCCCGGAAAGGAGATTTCCCCCTGGTGCTTGGCGACTCCATTCGTCCTTCTGGTAAAGAGCAACTGCCATTTACCTTCTGCAAAAACGAAGGGAATCAAGACTGCCGCAGGTGTTCGCGGAGAAATCTCCGGGATTTTTTGATTCAGATCGGTATTTAAAACTCGCTTTAATGCTTCAATCAAGTCATTCTTCGAATAATTCGTTTCCATCTTCATTAACGCCTTCATTTTTTATTTCAGCCAGATTAAGTAAGCCAATTTCCTGCAGTAATTTTTTATCGGACATTTGGCGATCAATATCCACTTTTCTCGCAAAGACGAGATACCCGGTATGGGAGATCATCCGATCCGTCGGGCGAAAACGGGTTGGTTCTGTTTTGTAGAATCGCACAGAAACATCACAAACCTCAATAAAGGCGAAATTTTTCCGACGCAGTTCCACCAGAACCTGAATTACCTGGTTTGTCGTGGGGACGATACAACCAAAGAATCCACCCGGTTTCACGGAAGCCCTGACCTGATCTAAATAATCAAACGGATTGGATACGTCCAAAAATATCGCATCGACGTTATTTTGGTCAAAACCCTCTTTAATATCCCGCACGATAAAATCAACCCGATTTGAAAACCCTAGACTTTCCAAAGTTTTGCGGGCAGCATTTTGGGTACTTTCTTTAACTTCATACGTAAAAATATGCCCCTCATCACCAACTGCGTGTGCCAAGGCTGTGGTGAAAGATCCGCTGCCTGTGCCCGCTTCAATCACCCGGCTGCCAGGACCAATGCCCATATAAAGCAAGGTATAGGCGATTTCCTTTGGATACATGATCTGAGTAAAACGTTTGGTATTTTTTAGAACATCAGACAATGTCGGTTGAAGAATAAAAAAAGGACTTCCATTATGGCTAAAGACTTGGGACCCCCATTGTTTGCCGATCAGGTCATCATGCTTGAGTAACCCCCGGTGGGTGTGAAATTCCGCCCCGGCATGCAACGTGAGTATAAAAGATTTGTGACTCAACCCGACCAATTGGACGAGGTCACCATCTTTGGTAAAGCCTTCGGATAATGAAAAAGCCATTGACATAATCCTTACGACTTCTTGAAACCTTGATTGAACATGCTCAACCAGAAACCCAGAAACAGCACGATGATCGATCCTAACAATGCGGGTCCAAAATTGATTGGACCAAGCGGAATGAATTTGATTCCAACAAAAATGCCAATAAAGTGTCCCAACCAGAAACCAATCCAGGCAAGGAGATTGAAAAACAAGAGCCACTTAAATCCACCGCCATGCCAAAAGTGAAAACCGCAGCCAATAATGGTTGCGATAATAAAACCGAGGATGTAAGAAGCGAGTGTCATTTTACTTTCTCCAGAATATTAATTACTGATTACACCGCTGCCAATGACCTGTTCACCATGATAGAAAACAGCGTATTGACCGGGTGTTGGATCGCGCACCACCTGATTAAAAATCATATCACACTCATTCGCTTCAGTTTTGCTCAACGTGGCGCTGACCGGATTGGCTTTATAGCGAATTTTAACCTGGAACGAAGCCGGTAAAGAGGGTTCTTCTCCGCTCACCCAGTGGATGTCTCTGAGCAGCACTTTCGTTTGACCTAAATCCTTTTTGGTGCCAACAATAATTTGGTTGGTTGAATCGTTCTTTTTCAGCACATACAGTGGCTCTTTGTATCCGGAACCGATCCCCTTACGTTGCCCTATGGTGTAATTGGCAAGACCGATATGCGTTCCGATGACCTGACCCTCTACCGTCACGATTTCACCTGGTACAAAAAGATCCGGAGAATATTTTTTCAGGAATCGATTTTGATCCCAACCCGATAAGAAGCATAAATCCTGGGATTCTTTGACTTCTTGAAAATTAAATCCATATCTACGCGCAATATCTCGAGTCTGGCTCTTGGTAATATCACCGAGAGGCAACAAAGCATGCGCAAGCTGATGCTGGGATAAACCTGCAAGAACATAAGATTGATCTTTTTGAGGATCAATTCCCTGCCAGAGTTCAAAGAAGCCATTCTCATCCGATTTCACACGAGCATAATGACCAGTAGCAAGGTATTCGCCTCCTGCTTCAAGAACATAATCCAGCAGCAATCCCCATTTGATGTGCGCATTGCAAACAAAACAAGGGTTAGGGGTGATTCCGTTTCGATGCGATTCCAGGAAATAATTGACGATTTTCTGATGAAAAATCTCTCGGGCGTCAACGACTTTGAATGGAATTCCCAACATCCGGGCTACTTCGCGGGCTTTGGATTCAGGTTCTTCAGAATTATCGGCAGTTGGATTCGCTTTCCATAGTTTCAGCATGACCCCGGTTACTTCGTACCCTTGCTCCACTAAACATGCTGCAGTAACGGAAGAGTCAACTCCCCCGCTCATTGCCACAAATACTTTTTTTGAATTCTTCTTTCCATCCATATTCTCTCGCAATCAATCTTGAGGATGATACCACAGCGCATAAGTCTCTGTATATACTAGAATCGTCTATCGTGGTAACAAGGCTGTTATAATTGCCGCATCTTGACACTTCAGGAGCTAATATGACACAGGCGATTATTTTTGGAACAGACGGCTGGCGGGGAGCGATTGCAGAAGACTACACATTTGCGAATGTTCGCCGCTGTTCACAGGGATTTTCAGATTACCTCCTTAATAAAGGGAAAAAAGGTCAGTGGGTAGTCATTGGTCATGATAAACGATTCCTCTCTGAATTCTTTGCGCGTGCTGCCGCAGAAGTGCTCGTTGGGAACGGTTTTAACATCTATCTCACTCATGATGCCACCCCCACCCCCGTAATTGCTTATGCGGTCGTGGACAAACATGCCGTGGGAGCCATTAACATTACCGCTTCTCATAATCCCCCCACCGATAATGGTTTTAAGGTTAGGAATGAGTTTGGCGGCGCGATTGATCCAGACGGTTTAAAGGAGATTGAAAGCCTGATCCCCCCGTCAGAAGATCTTGTAAAACGATTTCCATTTTCTGAAGCGGAATCGAAAGGATTGGTCAAGATTTTTGATGCCTCAGTCAATTACATCAAACATCTCTCAGACCTGATCGATTTGGAGCCGATTAAAGATGCAGGGTTGAACGTCATTGTGGATGCAATGTGGGGAAATGGCGCTGGCTGGTTCACCCGGCTTTTGTCTGGAGGAACTACAAGAGTAACCGAAATTCACAATCAGCGGAATCCCATTTTTCCGGAGATGAAACGCCCGGAACCCATTCAACCGAACATTGATGTCGGACTGAAAACGACCATCGATTTGGAAGGCGATGTCCTTCTGATCACGGATGGCGATGCTGATCGGGTTGGTTTGGGTGATGAAAATGGAATCTTCATCAATCAATTACAAGTGTATGCCTTGCTGGCTTATTATTTATTGGAAATACGTCAGGAACGTGGTCCCATCGTCAAGACTCTTTCCACAACCAGCATGCTTGAAAAATTAGGTAAACTTTACGGTGTGCCCGTTTATGAGACCGGGGTCGGTTTCAAATATGTTGCACCCAAAATGCTAGAAACCAATGCCATGATTGGTGGTGAAGAATCCGGAGGTTACGCCTTCAGAGGGAATGTTCCTGAACGGGATGGGATTCTTGCCGGTTTATACATCCTTGATTTCATGGTCAAGTTAAATAAAAAGCCATCTGAATTGCTTCAACTTCTCTTCTCTAAAGTCGGCGCTCATTATTATGACCGGGTGGATACACCTTTCAATGGCGATCGAAAAATGAGAGAACAAATGATACTGGATGCCAGACCTGAATCGATTGGTGGTCTAAAGGTGGTGAATTTGAACACCACAGATGGCTTCAAATTTAGCCTTGAGGATGGCGGTTGGCTACTCATCCGGTTTTCCGGGACGGAGCCGATCATGAGAGTATATTGCGAGACCACCCATAAAGATAAAGTGCAAGCCATACTCAAAGATGGTCAGAAAATTGCTGGTCTGGTTTAAACGTGCCTTTCGTTGATACCCATTGTCATCTTGATTTCGCTTCCTATCAACCAGATCTCGTAGAAGTCATCGAGAGAGCTGTTGACCAGGGGGTTAATCGAATTATCGTCCCAGGGATCAACCTGGCGTCCAGTCAGCGGGCGGTGCTCTTATCCGAGGAATTCCCGGTTGTTTATGCGGCAGTTGGTGTCCATCCGGGTGAATTGGAAACCTTTACATCGGATCAGATCCCAAAATTTAAGCAGTTGCTCTCGCGTCCCAAAGTAATCGGAGTCGGCGAGATTGGACTGGACATGTATCACCGGCAGGATAATCTGACGTTGCAAAAGGAAGTTCTGCAAGTTTTCCTCCAACTCGCTTCTGATTATCAAAAACCGGTCATTCTACACAGCCGGAATTGTCTTGAGGAGCTGCAAGCTGAGGTCTTCAATTTTACGGGTCGGCAACCAGGGGGGAATATCCGGGGTGTATTTCATGCTTTTGAGGGAGATTACCATCAAGCTGAAATTTTGTTGCAGCGAGGTTTTTTAATAGGGATCGGCGGACCAATCACTTACAAAAACAATACGCTAAAACATGAACTTTTGAGTAAAATAGACCTGTCACAGGTTATTCTGGAAACGGATGGTCCCTTTCTGCCACCTGAAGGTTATCGCGGCAAGAGGAACGAATCCGCATTTATTCCAATTATTGCGCGAAAAATAGCCGAACTGAAACAATGTGACATTCAAGAAGTCGCTGATCTAACAACCCGCAATGCATATCAATTATTTATCCTGGATTAATTGAATTGACTTCTAACATGGAATCCCTCTCTTACTTGCATGACGAACTCGCCCGGGTCGAAGAATTGATGCTCTCCCAAACCGAGAATTATCACCCTGATTTGCGTAATGCCGTATCGGTCATTTTAGCATCAGGTGGAAAACGTATCCGCCCGAGAATTATTCTCCTTATTGGCAACATGCTTGGGGCAGATCAAGAAAAACTTGTGATTCTGGCTACAGCAATTGAAATGCTTCACACAGCAAGTCTGGTCCATGATGATCTCATCGACGGCTCGCTATTAAGACGTGGAATTCCCACATTGAATTCCAAATGGTCGCCAGCCGCCACAGTGTTAACAGGTGATTTTCTCTTCGCCAGTGCCTCCGATATGGCATCCAGAACTGAATCCGTTGAGGTGATGGGGTTGATTGCGCGCTGCTTGATGACCATCGTCAATGGAGAAGTAAATCAACTATTTTCGAGCCGGTGTTCAACGGATATTGAAGAATATTTCCGCCGTATCTACTCTAAAACGGCATCTTTATTCGAAACCTCTACTCATTGTTCCGCTGTGATAAGTGGCTCTGATAATCAACAGTGTGCCTTATTGACAAAATTTGGCTACAACCTTGGGATGGCTTTTCAAGTTGTCGACGACATCCTCGATTACACCGGCGAAGAGAAAACTGTCGGGAAACCCGTTGGTGGAGATATTCGCCAGGGTTTGATTACACTGCCTTTGTTATATTACATGGAGCAGTATCCACAAGATCCTTTGGTGAAAAGACTCCAACAAAGAAATTGCCTGCAGGATGACGACGAAGTTCATCAATTGGTCCAATCTGTAGCACAAAGTGAAGCCATCGATCGTTCTCATCAGGTTGCAGTGAATTTTGTAAACGATGCCGAAGAATCGATGATGACTTTTCCAGCCTCCTTGGAAAGAGACGCGCTGGTCGAAATCGCCAGGTACATCATTGAGCGAAAAAGATAATTCCCCTCTGAGAAACGAAAAGCCGCGTAAAGCGGCTTATTGTGTGCGCTGGGTGGGAGTTGAACCCACACGCCTTGCGGCACATGGCCCTCAACCATGCCTGTCTGCCAATTCCAGCACCAGCGCAATTGCGTGCTTATTATAATCGGCAATATGAAGATGTCAAGCAATTGGTTTAAAAAGGAGAGAATCGGATGTCTATTGTATTAGATGCCATGGGAAGCGATGATTATCCAGTTCCTGAGATTCAGGCTGCTGCGCAACTTAAAATGCTCAATGAAAGCATTATTCTGGTCGGCAAAAAAGATCTTATTCTCGAAAAAGCCAACGAGATCCATATCGACCTTTCAGGTATTGAGATCGTAGATGCTCCGGACATTGTTGAAATGAGCGACAAACCTGTGGAATCCTTCAAAAAGAAGCCAAACAATTCCATGGCAGTGGGATTAACTCTGGTAAAAGAACACAAAGCTGAAGCCTTCGTTACCGCCGGTAACACAGGTGGCGCGTATTTCAATGCCGTTATGGTTTTAAGAAAAATAAGCGGAATTTCGAGACCTGCGCTTGCGGTGATGATCCCGGTTAAAAATGGCAAATGCATTCTGACCGATAATGGGGCGAACGCAGATTGTCGACCGGATTTCCTTCTTGAGTTTGCGGTAATGGGAAGCGTCTACGCCAGCAAGGTGTTGAACCTGCCATCCCCCCGCGTCGCGCTCCTCTCAAATGGCGAGGAAGAAACCAAAGGGAACCAACTGGTCAAAGATGCATTTCCATTATTAGAGAAAAGCGGGCTGAACTTCCAAGGGAACGCAGAACCCAAGGAAGTCTTTGCTGGCAATGTCGATTGCGTGGTAACCGATGGCTTTACAGGAAATATATTGCTCAAATCAAGTGAAGCCGTGGCAAAACTGATAACCGATACATTGAAGGTACAGATTAAATCCAGCCTGAAAAATCAGGTGGGTTACTTATTTATCAAGTCTGCATTCGATGCTTTGCGAAAAATGATGGATCCCTCCGAAACCGGGGCGGCGATCCTCCTTGGAGTAAACGGTTTGGTATTTATAGGTCACGGTAGATCAGATGCCCGTGCTTTAGTATCAGCAGTGAAACTTGCCCGTAAAACCATTGAGGCTGATCTGCTGACATCCATGCAGCAGGAAATCGCAGACAAAATCACCCGGTCCATAGAAAATCCAATGGAAAAGGAAGCTTGATGAAAATTTATTCCGACGAGAAATTGATCAAAAGAAACCGCCGCATTGGCAATATAACCTCCATCTTTAGCATTCTGATTCTTGGTGTGGGAATGGTATTCTCCTTCCGTGATAAAGATGGATCTTATCTGATTTACACATTTTCTTCGCTGATTGTCGGTTTTCTATTGTTCCAGATTGGGAATTTTTATATGACAAAATGGGGGAAGTCTCCACGCCCGGATGAGAGAATTACCGGCGCGCTAAAAGGGTTAGATGATAAATATACACTTTATCATTACACCACTCCGGTTTCTCATCTTCTCGTCGGTCCAGCCGGCGTTTTATGTCTGATCCCCTATGGTCAATCTGGCACCATTTCATTCGATGCCACAAAAAACAAATGGAAACAGATGGGGGGAAATTTCTTTTTGAAGACGTTTGGCGGAGAGAGTTTGGGTAACCCCGAAAAAGAAATTCGCTATACCCTGGAAGATATCAAAAAATTTCTGGACAAAAATCAGGTACTGATAAAGGATTTTGAACCTGAGGCGGTGCTTGTTTTTACCAATCCCAGTGTGGTGCTTGAAGCGGATGAGTATGAGGGAGCAGCAGTAAGCGCGGGTAAATTAAAGGATTTTATCCGGAAACGTGCGAAGATTGTTGCCTTTCCGGATGATTTGGCACAAAAAATTGAAAAAATTGTCAATCCATAAGCTGTGAAATTTAATCCAGATCAGGCGGAGGCTGCTTTTCCGCCTGATTTTTTTTGCGACGTAGTGGAGCTCAAAGATTCTTTTAATTTGCTGATTTCGTCTCCGGTCAAGTTACGCCATTCACCCGGCTTGAGCGAACCCAGTCGAATTGGTCCAATTCTCACCCGGATTAGTTTTACAATGAATAACCCGGTTTCTCTCGCCATTTCTCTGATTTGGCGTTTATGACCTTCTTTCAAGACAACATTCAACCAGGTTCCTTTACCGGCGTTTGTTTCCACCCGAACAAATGCTGGCCTGGTGCGATGCCCATCTTCCAGGACAACGCCACGCCGCCAGATTTCCAACTGCTTTTCATCCGGGTGAGTGGAAACCAGTACGCGATATTCCTTTTCGTGCTGGTACCGTGGATGGGTCAGTCGATTTACAATCATGCCATCATTGGTCAACAAAACCAGTCCTTCGCTCTCATAATCCAGCCGCCCCACCGCAGCCAATTCACTGCCATTTTCAACGAGGTCAAATACCGTCCGCCGTGGATCATCAATTGGTTTGTCGCACAGGACAAATCTGGGTTTATTCAACGCGATATACCGCAATCCTCGTGGCTTCGGGATCGGTTTGCCATCCACAAGGATTGTATCTCGCTCAATATCCGCTTTTTGCCCAAGGATTACTTTATTCCCATTAATTGTGACTCTACCCTGTTCAATTAATCCTTCACAGGTGCGCCTGGAACCAAAGCCGGATTGAGATAATATTTTTTGAACCCGTTCTTCACTCATTGTTTAATCCTTAAGTAATCCATTCTTTGGTTTTGGCTCCTCTTCCTGTTCATTTTCATAAGGTGGTAACTGCTCCAGAGAGTTGAGCCCGAAATGTTGCAAGAAATCCGAGGTTGTCGAAAAAAGGATTGGGCGTCCTGGACCATCTGCTCGCCCAACCTCCTGGATTAAACCCCGTGACAACAGACTCCGAATCACCCCGTCACTGCTTACACCACGAATCGCTTCAATTCCAGGTCTGGTGATGGGCTGCCGGTAAGCAATGATTGCCATGGTTTCAACCGCTGCCCTGCTTAACCGTGTAGTAATTTCGAGTCCGAGAAATTTTTCTACATCGCTCGCCAGCTCTGCAGCTGTAGTAAGTTGATATCGACCGCCAAATTGTTGCACCGTGATGCCATGATCTGAAAGCCTGTTCTTGAGTGCTTCAATTTCTTTTTCTACTTCTTCTGATGTCAGACCCAGACAATCCGCCAGCTGGGAAGCGGTAACTGGTGACGTAGCTACGAATAATAACGCTTCAATCCTGGCTGAAGCGTTTTGGAGGGATAAATCGGTCGATGTGTCAGTCATGCTATAATAACCAAGTTAAATAATCGAGAGTATTATAATCCATGAATTTCAGCTGGATGTAAATCATTGAAAAAGACCTTTTTAATCCTGGTTATTGTTGTGTTCAGTCTGGTGGGGTGCATTACCAACTCAGGCGATAATCAGAGTATTGCAGTGACAATCCTGGATGGGAATCAAACCATTCCAGTAAATGCCACCTTTGGCGCTACTGTGGATCAGGTTCTAAAAGGTCAACAAATTACAATTGGAGCGCTCGACCGCGTTTCGCCATCCTTGAACACATTCCTTCAAGACGGAGATGTGATCACCATAACGCGGGTTAGCGAGGAGTTCTCAATTATTGAGTCTGTGCTGCCATTCGAACAGCAAACTATAAAGAACGAATCCCTGCCTGAAGGTCAATCTGTTCTGATTCAGTCGGGTGTAAACGGTCGTCTACAGACTACTTATAGAATTGTCTTTGAAAACGGAAAAGAAGTCTCCCGCATCCTGTTCAAAGAAGAAGTTGTTCAGGAACCTAAACCCGAAATTATCATGATCGGCGTGCAATCTCCATTTACAGCAGTCCCCATTGACGGCGTGATTGCCTATTTGTCCTCAGGTAATGCCTGGATCATGGAAACAAACACAGGAAACCGAAAGATCGTTGTTTCTAGTGGCGACCTGGACGGACGGATTTTTACGCTTTCCTTTGATCGCAAATGGCTCCTTTTTTCCCGTTCTAATAATAATGATGACAACGAAATAATCAATTCCCTCTGGCTTGTTGACCTTACCAAAGAGGATTCAAAACTTGTGGATACCGGAATCCGGAATGTGGTGCATTACGCTGATTGGGTTCCCGGGAAGGGAAGAACTTTTTCTTATTCATCCGTTGAACCACGCGCTACCCCACCAGGCTGGCAGGCGAATAATGACTTGCACCTTTATACATTTGATGATGAAGGGAAAAAAGTTGACGATAAGGTTCTTGTGGATGCCAATTCTGGTGGCATCTACGGGTGGTGGGGAACTATCTTTCAATGGTCTCAAGATGGCAGTCAACTGGCTTATGCCCGTCCAGATTCGATTGGCACTGTCGATACAAAAAAAGGCACACTGGTTAACCTGATCAATTTTGAACCCTATCAACCTAAAACAGATTGGGCATGGGTGCCTGGAATTTCATGGAGTGCCGATCATTTAGTGCTCTACACCGTTCTGAATGAAAGTGAATTTGGAAGTTCTTCAATTGACAGTTATAGTCTTTCGGCTATCCTGATGGACACAAAACGGATTTTGCCGATCATTCCAAAATGTGGTCTTTTCTGCTATTCCACATTGTCTTTTTCTGATGAAAAGGGAAATTATCAAGTCGCGTATCTTTCAGCAATCTTGCCCGATCAAAGCGAAACAAGCCGGTATAACCTCTATATCATGGATCGCGATGGTTCCAACCGGAAAAAGATCTACCCCGGCGAAGGGCAACAAGGGCTTGACCCGCAATCCGTCTACTGGTCACCAGCCTTATCAGATACAATCAGAGTTGCGTTCATTGCCCAGGGAAATCTGATGCTTGCGGAACCTTCCACGGGGATGATCCGACCGATTACCGGCGATGGCTCTATTTCGAAAATAAACTGGAGATAAAGATGAAAATATTAATAACCGGCGCGGCAGGTTTTCTTGGTTCACACTTATGCGTGTTTCTTCTTTCCCAGGGTCATTCGGTCATCGGGATGGACAACTTTATCACCGGTAGCCCAGAAAATTTAGCCCACCTTGCTGGCGAGGATCATTTTTCCTTCATCAAACATGATGTTTCCGAATACATCTTTGTGCCAACCAAAGTGGATGCTGTCCTTCATTTTGCTTCCCCGGCAAGCCCCAATCCTGCCTCCCCTTATAGTTATCCCAGCCTGCCCATACAAACCATGAAAGCCGGCGCCTTGGGCACTCACAATTCATTAGGAGTGGCAAAAGCCTGCAACGCCCGGTTCCTTCTGGCTTCCACTTCTGAAATCTATGGAGATCCCCTCGAACACCCGCAAAAAGAAACCTACTGGGGTCACGCTGATCCGATCGGGTTCCGTTCCGTCTATGATGAAGCAAAACGATTTGCAGAAGCGCTGACAATGGCTTATCACCGCTTTCACGGTTTAGACACGCGAATTGTCAGAATTTTTAATACCTATGGTCCTCGCATGCGCATTGATGATGGACGTGTGGTGCCGAACTTTATTTTACAGGCGCTCAAAAAGGAACCGTTGACGATTTACGGTGATGGTTCACAGACCAGAAGTTTCTGTTATGTTGATGATCTGATTGAGGGAATTTATAAATTACTGCTTTCAGAAGAACATAACCCGGTAAACATCGGCAACCCGGCTGAAATTTCCATCCTTGAATTTGCTCAGGTCATCAATGAAATCACCGGAAACCCTGCGGGCATCGTTTTTAAGAAGGACCAACGTCTCGGAGACGATCCTCAAAGACGCCAGCCTGATATCACGCGCGCCAGAACCATTTTAGGTTGGAATCCCAAAACAAATCTGCGTGATGGACTTGAAACGACGATCTCCTATTTCAAAACGAAGGTCGAATTTTGATGAGTGTTTTAAACAACCGCAATGAGCGCGGAAAGTTCATCCGCTTCGCCATCGTGGGGGCAATTGGCTCGGTGATAGATTTTGGGGTTTTTAACTTGCTTACCAGTGCTCTCAAATTTCCCGCAATTCCTTCCAGCGTAGTTTCATTTTCACTGGCAGTGATCAATAACTTCATTCTGAATCGTAACTGGACCTATCCAGAAACCCGCGCCACACCTATCACGAAGCAATTAATCCAATTTTCAATCGTCAGCGTGGCAGGTCTTGCCATTCGAACCCCACTTTTTGCCTTGATTGAAAAGCCATTAATTTCACTGGCACAAAAATGGCTGCCCAATGTCTTAACACCCATAATCATCGGGCACAATTTATCTCTGGCAATTGTCATTCTTGTGGTTTTACTTTGGAACTTTTTCATCAATCGAAAATGGACATTTAAACCTTCAGTAGTTAAACAGGAAGAACATTTATGAATCCTCGTCAAAGGCTAACCGCCTGCCTAGCGAATAAAGTTGTTGACCGCCCCCCTGTTGCATTGTGGCGGCATTTTCCGGTTGATGATCAAAAACCCGACCGGCTTGCAAAATCAATTCTCCTTTTTCAAAAAACCTATGATTTTGATCTGGTCAAAATCACACCTGCTTCCTCTTTTTGCGTCAGAGATTATGGTGTACAAGACGTCTGGAAAGGCAATCCTGAAGGAACACGCGAATATGCTCATTTCCCGATTTCCAAAGCCGAAGATTGGAAAAATCTCACTGTCCTTGATCCCACCTCCGGCGCTCTGGGGAATCAGCTGGAGTGCATCCGCCAGGTAAAAAACGAATTGCCGCCAGAGGTTCCGGTAATTCAGACGATTTTCGACCCCATGTCACAGGCGAAGAATCTGGTAGGCAAAGAAAAGCTTTTGACTCACGCCAGGCAGCATCCGTCTGAATTTCTTGCCGGATTGGAGATTTTGACAGACTCTACTATTAAATTTATTGGCGAGTGTATTAAACTGGGCATAGATGGAGTGTTTTTTGCAATTCAACATGCTCAATCGTCACTCTTAAGCGTGGAAGAAGTCAGTCGCTTTATCACACCGTTTGACGAACGAATCCTTGATTCGGTTTCTTCACTCTGGCTCAACATTGCCCATATTCACGGGACTAATTTATACTTCAATGAAATCCCCAAGAAGAACATCTCCGTTCTAAACTGGCACGATCAAGAGACTGCGCCCTCCTTGCAGGAGGCAAAGAAGGTTTTCCCGGGGGCTGTTTGCGGCGGTTTGCGTCAATGGGATACCCTGGTTTACGGAACTCCGGAGCAAGTACTGGAGGAAGCCTCTGCCGCAATCCTTGCCACCGAGGGTAACCGCTTTATCCTTGGCACTGGTTGTGTGCTACCAGTGATCGCCCCCCATTCAAATATCACTGCCGCCCGATCTGCAGTTGAGCAGCTCAACAAATGAGTTCGCCACGAATTATTGCAGGTGAAGCTCGCGGAATCCACCT
Source organism: Anaerolineaceae bacterium (assembly GCA_018056725.1). Taxonomy (GTDB): domain Bacteria; phylum Chloroflexota; class Anaerolineae; order Anaerolineales; family Anaerolineaceae; genus UBA6107. The sequence goes on along the minus strand of JAGPFF010000002.1, from coordinate 53,136 downwards.
GGACCCAGTGCCAGGGGATACCACACGACCCATTACGGACCGTGTCAAAGAGGCTTTGTTTAATATATTATCGACCGACATCGTGGATGCGACGTTCCTTGACCTATTTGGTGGTACGGGGAGTGTGGGTATTGAAGCTTTAAGCCGTGGCGCGCGCTTTTGCCAGTTCCTTGAAATTAGCGATAAAGCCATTTCCACCATCAAGAAGAATCTCGTCAAGACTCGAACATCTGAACGTGCCCGGGTAGTGAGGATGGATGCGATCAAATTTCTCTCGCAGCCTGCGAAGGATCGCTTCGATTATATCTACATCGCTCCCCCTCAATACAAGGAAATGTGGATCGATGCGATCCAGCACCTCGATCGGCAACCAAATTTGTTATCGGAAGATGGCTGGGCAATTGTCCAAATCCACCCTGTTGAGTACAAATCTTTAGAGTTATCAAACCTGGTTGAATTTGATCAACGAAAATATGGCTCCACCCTGCTTGTATTCTATCAGCATCCCGAGGCAATCAGTGAGTAACCCAACTGGTAGAACGTTGACCATTTTCATCATATAAGTACTTACCAAAAAAGAGCTCTCCAGTTTCTTCCTCCTCCTGGATTTTTGCCACTAATTCGGGGATATCTTCCACCACTTTGTACTGCATAAGCTGGTCCACTCTAATCCAGTGCAGAGTACCTTCGGAGGATTGTACGGGCTCTCCGTCCAGGCTGCTTCCTGTAAAGACAAACAGAAGGATACCTTCCAGAGGTCTCACATCGATCATTATAGTTCCGGCTAGATGAAGGTCGGAACAGCTTACTCCGGCTTCCTCTTTAAGTTCTCTGCGGGTTCCAGTCAGTACATCCTCACCACGTTCGATGTGACCGCCAATGCCATTATAGAGTCCAGGAAAAATCTTTTTAGATTCAGGCGCCTTTTGCAATAAAACTCGATCATCCTTGATGAGAAGGATGATCGAGCGTGGCACCACTTGATAACGATCTGCCAGGATTTTTTGCGGATGAGTTACCATTTGAATCAAATCATTAACTGAGGAACATTGGGACGCCCATAAAGTCTCGGATCTTGGGCACATAATTGTCGATATCGTAAAAACTTGGCACATCAACGCGTTTTTTGCCTGCTAAAACCATATTGATGGGTACGGTTGTATATTTTCCACCATGAAGGGCAACCAGCTTGCCCGTTTCGTTTCGTTTTATCAGTTGAACAGCCAGATTGCCGAAGGACATGGCTACCATGCGATCAAGGGAATCTGGAGCCCCTGAGCGCATTAAATAACCCAGCTGTTGATACATGATATTTTGACCGGTTATTTGTTTTAGCAGGGAAGCTGTTTGTTCCCCAACACCACCCAGTTTCCGGTGACCATAGGCGTCGGCTTCTCCGGTTTCCACAATCCCTCCCCCTTCCATAATCGCTCCCTCGCTAATGGTCATCATACAATAATTGGAGGGATTATTGCGCTTGTCTTCGAGCAGAAAACTGGCAAGTTTTTCAATTTCGAAAGGAACTTCTGAAATAATTGCCCGATCCACATAACTCAGATACGCAGAGATGAGGCTTGTTTCGCCGGAATTTCTACCGAAAAGTTCTACCACGCCGATGCGTTCGTGAGAACCAACGCTGGTGCGCATATTGGTAATAAAGTCAACGCTTCGGGTTACAGCAGTGGAAAAGCCAATACAATAATCCGTGCCGAAGACGTCATTGTCCATGGTTTTTGGGATGCCAACAACCGGAAAACCTTCCTTATTCAATCGAACTGAAAAACTCAAAGTATCATCACCACCAATTGTCACCAGTACGTCGATGCCAAGATGTTCCAACACCCGCAGAACATGATCCGTGTAGTCCATCGTCCCTTCGTTGTCGACTTTCTTCCCCGAACCGGAGTTCTTCAGAAATCCTGGAATATCGTCTTCTCGAACTTTTTGGGGGTTCGTGCGTGAAGTATGGAGGAAGGTTCCACCTGACCGGTCGACCGTTCGGACGTCGTCTTTTGTCAAATCTTTGACGTAATACTCATAGGTAGAAGGTTCGTCCAAATTGTATTGCAGCAATCCACCCCAGCCACGCCGGATGCCTACCATCTTGTAGCCCTCATCAAATGCGCTCATTGCCACGGATTTGATCGCCGGATTTAATCCCGGTACATCACCACCTCCGGTTAAAATTCCAATCGTCTTTGCCATAATAAACTCCTGATCAAAATAAAAATATTACACCGGAATTTGATGCACCGGAATACTCATCATGATTTCAACACTTGCCACATTACTGGTTTGAATACTGAAAGTTCCCCCCAGCAGTTCGACGCGCTCCTGAATGAGTTTAATTCCCAAACCATCTTCGGCTTTTAGTTGTTCACCGGTAAATTCTTTGCCATTGTCCATTACTGAAAGGAGTACCCTTGAATTATCCAGCGTGAGCACAGCATCTATGCGCAACTCCTGATTATTCGGATTACGCTTGATTGCATTGCCAACCAAATCCTGGACCGTGCGAAAAATAAAAACTTCAAGATAGGGTTCAAGTTTTTTCTCTCCCCCATTTATTGTTAAATTAGCCTCAATGCCTGTTTCCTCTTTAATTGTTGCCATGTGCTTTCGTAAAGTTGGATACAATCCCAGGTCATCTAACATCATAGGACGGATTTCAGTGACAAAATTGCGGATTTTCTGAAAAGTGGACATTGCAGATCCTTTAAGCTTATCCAGTTCTTCTCTCGCTTTGTCAGGATCTACTTCGAACAGTTTCGTGGCAATTTCCGCCTGAACAATAAAATTCGAAAGTGCCTGGGCAGGTCCATCGTGCATTTGCCTGGACAAACGCTGCCGTTCAGCTTCCTGGGCGTTGATCATCATTTCCAGAGTTTCAATGCTTTGTGACTTGGAGAGTCGGCTGGCGCTTTCACGGCTGGTCGCCGTGTAGGATTCAGCCAGTTCCTCTAAAAAGTTAATAAATCCAGAGAGCTGATTCTGCTGTTCCTGCAGCTTTTCCAGTTGACCACGCATCACCAACAGGCGTTGTTGCGATTCCATAGCCTCGGAATAATTGTCGCGCAGCTCCTCTTTAGTAAATCTCCCAAGGTCCCCCTGGAATCTTTGGATCTGAGCAGTCGTGATGGAGGCTTTTTGGGTTAATCTTGAAATTTCAGCCTGGCTTTGATCAATGGTGAGACGGACTTGTTTCAGTTTATCATTCAAGTCGAACAGTCTTTTATTGAGGAGATCATAAAAATCTTCAGACTTAATTCGGGAATTAAATTGAGTATCCATGTTTTCTCCTGAATAACTGTTGAAATCCCAATTAAACTGTTCAAGTATAGCATATTTAGATTTATTCGCTAAAAATTATAACCCTTTTTCATTGACCTCAAAATGGATCAAAATCGGTTCTTTAGCATGGGAAGGCTTTGGATTGGAGATAACCGGTAAAAAGGTTTAGCGCACCTTCTCCACAAACTCTGGGTATTTCTCCTTGCTGAGAATCCACCACCTGGACCAGTAAATAAGCACCAAAACAATTGATGGAAAGATTATCTCAGTGAGAGTTTCCGTCAGTGAAATTGGGATTTCAAACAAATAGCCTGAGAATACCCATAGTAATAACCACAGCAGAAGTGGAATCAAGAATAATGCTCGTTTCGCCTTGTTTTGCCAGACATCTAAAAGAAAACCCAACCCAATTATTAAACCCGGAATAACCAGAATCGTATGGTCAAATTGGACATTCCACCCAAGCCATGGGGATACCGTGAACAATAATGCTATTTGCCAAAGCAACCGGCGCTTTCCAATCGTTCTCACGAAAAAGAATTCGCTGATAAGCAAGCCAAGCAAAATGAGATTTTTTGTGATCATCAGACGGATTGTCAAAAGAGATGGACTGAAAGCCTGAGCTCGCACCGGATTGATTCCGGAATATTTCACCAGGGTATTTCCATAATCGACTAGCCAACCTGGTATTAAGAGCACGCTGAACCCAATCAGCAACACGAATGTGCCAATAAACCAGCCCACCAATTTCCATCTTTTATTCAGAATAGCCCATATGACGATAAACAAAGCACAGACGCCTGATAAATTTGGAATGACTAATGAAAAAGCGAGTAGCAGTCCCGCTGCTTCATCTTGATTTTGTATCAGCGTGGATGCTGAAAAACAAAGGAAAGCAAACCCAACAATCGCCATTGAACCGTTCATCAAGGATCGAAGCATTGGCACACTCAAGAATCCGCTAAAGCCAATGATTAATACCAGCCAGATATTTTGTCTAAGCGAAGTAGACCGGATAGATAGAACAATCGCTGCCACGGCTAGAATTTCTAAAAATGTCATCCAGGCAGCTCTGGCGGTCTCGAAATTGTTGATCAGACTAAAAGGGGCATAAAAAATAATCGAAAAGAGAGGATTTACAAATCGATACGTGCCCTCATTGCCGGCTAAAGTAGACCGGATCGTGGAATTGATGAGGTTTGCCGTCGCATCGGAATATGGGTTTTGACCATTTGAGATGAATAATTTAATCCCTTGCCAGTGGGCAAGAAAATCCAGCCCACCGGGGTTTTGCCGGACAAATGTTAGATTGCCAAAAAAGGCAGCAATCACGATTCCGACCAGGATTATTGTCACGAGGATGTATTTTCTAATGATTGACCGTGTGGCTATTGTATTCATGGTTGAAAACTATTATACCGTCATAAAAAAAGGACCCATAATGAATACGAGTCCTTTATTTCTCCGACATCAGGATTAGATCGCTTTATGATAGACGCGATGCGTTTTGTAGAATTCACCCCCTGAGGCTGTGAGGTCTTTTCGCATTTGAATGGCGGATTCCGCCACCTGGGTGAGTTCCCAATACTCAAACCCAAAATCCTTCAGTGTTTTTTCCATCTCATAATAAAGTAAAGCATTCCCGCCGCGCCCATGGTATTCAGGCAGAACTCCGGCTCCATTTACTGAAACCCAATCTGCCTTTTTCATCGAAACGAGCATATCAATAATCGCCAAAGGTGTAATTTTTCCATTATGCCTTTGCAAAGCCGAGGTAATATCAGGAAATGCCAGTAAAAATCCGACAATCTTTTCTTCATACGTGATGATCTTGATTAACTTCGGATCAACCACGCTCAACAGGTTTGATAGCAATAGATTTATCTCCCCTTTGGTCATCGGATAGTATTCCCAGTTGTTGATGAAAGTATTATTGTAAGCAGCTCCAATTTCATCCGCTTTTTTCTTAATTTGCGATTTGTTTTTGAAATCCAGGATTTGAAACTTACCCCTCTCAATCACCCGCCGGGCTACTTCGCGCATTTTTTCGGGTAAAACAAATTGATCCTTCTTCAAAAAACACGAGGCGAAATCTACTTCCTTTTCAAAGCCTAAATTCTCGATCAGTTTTGGATAATAAGCATAGTTGTAGTTCATCATGGTCATCATTTGATGATGTTGGTATCCATCAACGAGAATTCCATAACCATCAAAAGCCGATAATCCTTTCGGTCCAACCAGATCCGTCATCCCTCGAACACGGCAGTACTCAATAGCGCTATTAAACAGGGCGTCAGCAACTTCCTGATCTTCAATGCTGTCAAAAAAATAGAATTGCCCTTTTTTCACTGCATGATATTCATTGAAAAGAGTGTTTATGAAAACGCCAATGCGTCCCACGATTTTTCCATCCTTCAAAGCAATGTAGAACTCGCCATCCGAATGTTCATAGAAGGGATGTTTTTTCTTGTTCAGCATCAATTTGATATCGCTGCGAAATGGAGGGCAAAATTGTGGACAGTCTTTGTAGAGATCATATTGGAATTGGACAAACCGTTCAACTTCAGCTTTTGAATTGAGATTGACTTTTTCAATTTGGACCATGATGAATCCTCACTCGTGAATAGAATGGATTAAATAAATTGGAGTATACAACAAATTCATTGGTGCACATCCGTATTTGTAAGAATGTACACCTATCCAGATAGATAGATTGGCACAAAACAACACTTTCAATTATCATTGTTTATAACACTATCAGCTTCGTGGAGGTTACTTTGGATAAATTTAATATCATCGGTGGCACTCCACTACGGGGTGAAATCACACCGGGTGGAAATAAAAACGCAGCTCTACCATTGCTTGCAGCCTGCTTGTTGACCGAAGAACCGGTAATCCTGAATAATGTACCAGATATCCAGGATGTGCGGACTATGGTGGCATTGATTCAGAGCCTGGGTGTTAAAATTGATCGCATTGGTCCAAATCGCCTTCAAATTCAAGCCAGTGAGATACATGCCGCCAACCTCGATCCTGATCTGTGCCGCAAGATTCGAGCTTCCATACTACTTGCCGGTCCGATGGTGGCGAAAAGTGGCGAACTTCAACTCCCCCCACCTGGAGGAGATGTCATCGGACGCCGCCGGGTGGATACCCACTTGCTTGCCCTCAAACGCCTCGGCGCGAGGATCGAATATGATCGGGTTTTTAAGTTTAAAGCCAATGGGCTCACCGGAGCGGATATCCTGCTCGATGAAACCAGTGTTACAGCAACGGAAAATGCCATCATGGCAAGTGTGCTGGCAAAAGGACACACTACCATACGAAATGCAGCCAGTGAACCACACATTCAGGAATTGTGTCATTTTCTTAATCACCTTGGCGCAAGGATTGAAAATATTGGTTCGAATACGCTGAATATTACAGGCGTATCTTCATTGGGTGGTGGAGAATTCGAGATCGGTCCTGATTATCTTGAAGTGATCAGTTTTGTAGGCGCAGCCGCCATTACCCATGGTTCGGTATTGATCAAGAAAGCCGGCATCCAGTACCTGAATATGATTAAACTCGTTTTTGATCGGCTGGGGGTGAGCTGGGAGGAACGCGGGGAAGATCTTTTCGTGCCAGAAGACCAAAGATTTTCCATAGAATCAGATCTCGGAGGCGCCATACCTACCGTCAATGTTATGCCATGGCCGGCATTCCCCACCGATTTGATGAGTATTGCCATCGTCATTGCCACCCAGTCAAAAGGAACTGTCCTTTTCCATGATTGGATGTACCCTTCGCGGATGTTCTTTACCGACAAACTTGTCGGCATGGGAGCGCAAATTGTATTATGCGATCCTCATCGCTGTATCGTTCAAGGACCAACCAAACTCGCCGGAGAAAAGATGGAAAGCCCCGATATCCGGGCTGGCATGGCTCTGGTACTAGCAGCCTTATCTGCACAGGGTAAATCTGTGATTCGGAACGTCAATCAAATTGATCGTGGGTATGAGAAAGTCGATGAAAAACTCCGAGCTCTCGGTGCGCACGTTGAACGAATTACAGAAGAGTGATCAAAAACAAGTCGCCCGAAGGCGACTTTTTTTATCCATTAGTATTCCCAATTCTTGGATATTTTAGCTTACTTTCTCTTATAATCCACAAATCGATAGCCGACACCGCGTTCTGTAAGGATGTATTGTGGATTGGCAGGATCTTTTTCAAGTTTTTGGCGCAAATAATTAACATAAAGTCGAACATAATGAGGCTCGTCGCGGTATTCGTATCCCCAGACTTTTGAAAGAATCTGATCGTAAGTCATCACCCAACCGGCGTTTTTTACCAGATGATACAGAAGACGATATTCAGTTGGTCTTAATTTTACTAAGGAGCCGTCCAGCCATACTTCACGGCGTCCAAAATCGATTTTCAGATGTTCGTCTACCTCAATGACACCATCATCTGCTGTGCTCCCCTGATCATTTCGCCGCAATACCGCCCTCACACGGCTGACCAACTCGCGCGGGCTGAAGGGTTTGGTGACATAATCATCAGCGCCTAGCTCCAGCCCTCTAACCTTATCATCTTCTTCGCCTTTGGCTGTAAGCATAATCACGGGTACCTGGCTGGTTTCGCGGATCAGCTGCAATACTTCAAATCCATCCAGATCCGGCATCATAATATCCAGTAAAACGAGATCCGGCATCTGATCCCGGATAAGTTGAATGGCTTGCATGCCTCTGTTTGCCTCAATAACTTGAAAGCCATCGTGTTCTAGATTCAAGCGGATAAAGCGGGACATCCGTTCCTCATCATCCACGACCAGGATCAATTTATTCTTATAGATATCTTCTGCCATGTCACTCCCGAACAAAACTGATGATTTCTTCCTCGTGATCTCCTGGCATGATTTCTATGAAGGATAACCGCGCGATCGGCCAGGCAACTTTGGTTACACTTTCTTCAAGATAGGGCAAATCCTTGCCATCTCGCCTGCGTGGATTCGATAAATAGATAATGGCATCCGTTTTGGCTGGCAATTCGTCCACTTCTCCTACAATTGGATCCTCATTTTGCATGTGCAAGACTATAGTAGGCATTATTACTCCATTAATCCATTATAGTATCAGTTTTCATTGAAGGAATGAATAAAACTTTCAGGCTGACTCCGCCAGTATCACACTGATATTATCCGGACCGCCAAACTGGTTGGCAGCTGATACCAGTTTCTGGCAGGTTTCAAAAGGAGTTCCATCTTCGGCGAGAACTTGTTGCATGATTTTTTCAGGGACCACTCCCCAAAGCCCATCACTGCATAACATCAACTTTGCCCTATCAGGAACATGAATGGTTTGAATATCCGGTTCATAAGGATCTGTTTGTCCGACTGCCTTTAAGAGCACATTTTTCTGCGGATGGTTTTCCGCTTCCTGCTCGGTGATCTCTTTCAGATCAATCAACCGTTGCACCAGTGAATGATCGCTGGTAATTCTTTCGAGATGCCCGTCTGCATGATAAAAGTATGCCCGGCTGTCGCCGACATGAGAAATTGTAACCATATCATTCATGAGGATAGCCACAAGCAGGGTTGTCCCTCCCCCTGGAGCTGCTTCCAGGACGGCTTTTTGCGCTTCTTGAAAAGCCTCGGTTAAGATTTCATGAACCCCTTTACTCATGGGTTCATTTTTTTTCGAGATTAGTGGTTCAAATAAATGTTGAAGAAGATGTTTGACCACTACACGGACGGAAACGTCGCTGGCGATCTCACCATTCATGTGCCCACCCATGCCATCCGCAAGGGCAAATAACCCAAAGCGCTCTTCGAATTGATTCATGGATAGCACCGTGGCAAAGGTAAATAACGCATCTTCGTTATGATCTCGAAGCATTCCAACGGATTGAGCGCTACCGACGAGTAACTGCTTCTGATTGTTGACTAGCCCTCTTGAAAATTCGTTTGCGGCTGAGGAGGTAGTATCTATCGGTCTTTGACCACTATTTGTTCGGGATTGTGGATTCTTTCTTATTTTTTGGCGCATAAAAGAGAACATGAAATCAAGCTCCCTTTCTAGATTCGGAATGCATATAGATTTTTATCATGTGACCCAAAATAGACGAGATTCTCGCCTATTGCAGCACTTCCAGTAATCGGACCAAGGGTTGTGAACGACCACTTCAAGCGTCCAGTTTTAACATCAAGAGCATAAAACTTGCCATCCGTTGAACCACAGTAAAGTACATCTTCATGAACCACCGGTGAGCTACTTACCTGAAAACCCGTCTGAAAATGCCAGATTTCCTGGGCACGGGTTCGCTCCAGACAGTAAATATTTCCATCGGCGGATCCTACAAAAACACGTTCACCCATCACAAATGGGCTAGAAACAGATCCCTTCGCCATTCGATAGCGCCAAATAACCCAACCTGTTTTGGCATCAAGTGCGTATACAAATCCATCCAGAGAGGAAAAATAAGCCACCCCATCGGTAACATTTCCCGAAGAAGTCACCGGCTTCTTGGTAAAAAAGCGCCATTCGATTTGTCCCCGATAATTTGCGCAGATAAACTCACTCGCTTCAGAACCAAAATAAATGGACATGAGAGAAAGGAACGGTGATGAACGAATCGCTCCTCCTGCTTTTGCAGTCCAGCTTACCTGATGTGAAAGCAAATTAATTACGTACATTTTTTGATCATCCGAACCAAAATAAATCTGCCCTTCAGCAATACGTGGGGAGCTGCGAATGGGACCATCCGTTTTATAATTCCAAATTTGCTGACCGGTATCTTTATTGATACAGTACAAACCCCCATCTTCACTTCCAAAATACAGCAGATTATCCGCTATCACTGGTCGGGTGACCACACCTCCCCGGGTTTCATAACTCCACTTGAGATTACCATTTTTTGCATCCAAGGCGTAAAGTGATTTGTCATAGGAACCTGCATAGATTGTCCCACGGTCAAATAATGGCGTACCCCGAATTTCATCCTTGCATTTGAAAACCCACTCAATATCTCGGCTCTCCGTATTCGATCCGTCGGGCTCAAAATAAACAAAGGGAAGCGTTCCAGTTCGTCGCGCCACAGAGATTAATGCTGATTTCAATTCCAAAACGTTGCGATAGCGGTCTTCAGGATTGTATTCTAACGTTTTGTTGACTATTGCTTCCAACTCGGTGGAAACGCTTGGGTTGATCATCCGAACCGGACGATCTTTGAAAGAAAATGGAGGTTCAAGGCGGGGGTCTCGGCGGGTGAGAAGAGTATGCATCGTGGCACCCAGGGCATAAATATCCGTCCTCGGGGATGCCTCACCACGATATTGTTCCGGCGGTGAAAATCCCTCCGTGCCGATCATCGTGCCCTTTTGACCGGCAATGATATTTTTCGCAATCCCAAAATCCACCAGAACCACGTGATTTTGAGGATTAATCATGATATTGGAGGGTTTGATATCACGAAAAATCACGGGGTCAGGTTTATGTTGATGCAGGTAATCCAACACATCACAAATCTCAATCGCCCAATTGATGACCTGTTCTTCTTTAAAGGGTCCAGGCGTGCGGCGCATGATTTCATCCAAGTCATTTCCTTGAATAAACTCCTCCACCAGATAACTGCGCTCATCCTTGATGAAAAAGTCAAATATTTTCGGAATTGAATGATGGCTAAGCGAAACGAGGATATTCGCTTCTCGTTCAAAGTTCTTATTAATTGATTCTCTGACCTGGGGATCCGTCGTGTTGTTGACCATCTCCTTTACTGCAACAACTTTCATTGCGTTGGGGAAATGAAGGTCTCTCGCCCGGTAAACGGATCCCATTCCCCCAACCCCCACAATATCCATAATCTTATAGCGCTCCATCAGCACTTGCCCGATGGGAAGCTGGATATTGTTAATCGATATTGGTTTGGGAATGGAGTTTCGTTCCAGGGTTCCTCCAAGAAAGAAAACAGGAATGATGAACTTACCAGAAGATTATAGTACAGAAAATTTCGCGGGTTTTTGATCGCCTGTAAGGTGAGTATAACAAATTTATTAGCGGATGGGATTTATTTTTCTACTGCGGATAAGTATTCAGAGGATGCCCAACCGCTACGGGTTTCATCGTAAGGTGTCGATAATTGCCACCAAAGAATCCCGTCTTTCTCTTCAGGTCCGCCGATGACGATAAACACCTCGGATTCATTGGCGATGAATTGCACTTCAGTGTCCATCCCCGGTTCTTTACGAATGCGCAATCCAATGCCGCCCGTTCCCTCAATCTTGACAAACCGCTGCACGGAGATTCCATTTACCTCTCCATCACTCTTCGGTGTAGCCGTTGGAGGAATTACCAGTAGTCCGAGGTCTGGCGTGGGAATATGATCTGCAGGGATCACCTCAAGATTGGCTTTCGATGTTGCCGCGACTTCTTCCTGGTAGGCAATCCCGTTGAGCAGCAAATAGAGGTAAAAAAGAATAATTCCTGCTGCTACAATTCCGCCAATTAGGATTTTCTTTTTTGTTTTCATAGTGACTCAAATATATTATGAAGGGAAGATAAAAAAGGCTAAGCCAAAAATAATGTACACGGCGATCAGCGCTGCCCCCTCAAGCCAGTTCGATTCACCATCTGCAGAAACGAAATAGGTCACAATTACTGCCGACATTAACGCCGCCAGTTCAAAGGGGTTAAAAACCAGATTTAACGGATTGCCAAAAAGCAGGCTGATAAAAACCAAAACAGGTGCCACAAACAAGGCAATTTGCAAACTCGAAGAAATGGCAATTTCCATGCTCAATTCCATCTTGTTCTTGATTGCCATATTGATTGCCACAAGATGTTCCGCCACATTGCCAATAATCGGCACCAGTATAATGCCTACAAAGAATTCTGAAATTCCTGAACCCGCAACAACCGCCTCCACGCTCCCAACCAAAATTTCGCTCATCCAGACGATTCCACCCGTAGCCAGCGCCAGAATGAGGAGGGATTTGCGGACGCTCCATGCCCCATGCTCAATTAGGGCTTCCACAGGGACGATAGATTCTTCATTTTTCTTTTCAACGAAAGAAAAAAGGATCCCCAGCGAGTACAAACCAATCATAACCACAGCAACGCAAAGGCTTAGAGTTTCAACTTTTTCATTTACACCCGACGCTGTAGAATGGCTAAAGAGGGAGGGAATGATAAGTCCCAGGAGAGCAATACTAAGCAAAATCGAATTGTTCACAGTGTGCCGGCGATCAAACTTTTGCACTCCATTTTTTGCCCCGCCAACCAGGATAGATAAACCCAGGACAAAAAGCAGATTCCCAATGATAGAGCCGGTAATGGAGGCTTTAACCAGTTCCAGTAATCCTTTATTGATCGCCAGAAGTGTAATGATTAATTCTGCAGCATTGCCCAGGGTTGCATTGATCAAGCCCCCCATTTTTGGACCAGTATGCATTGCCAGATTTTCCGTACCATCCCCTATCAGCCCGGCAAGTGGGATTACAGCAAGCGCCGAGAGGATAAAAAGGACCGTTGCATTCCATCCTAAAAATGATCCGGCAGCGGTAACTGGAAAAACAACCAACAATAGCGTCAGTGGTTTTTGTTTCAAATATCGGAGGATAGAATTCATAGGATAAGATTATATCCAAGGTTGGGAAAATTTGACATGTTATAATCCAATCTATGGATTTGAATGCTATGCCCAATAGCCTTCTAGGAGGTCGTTATCGTCTCATCCATCAGATAGGTCGAGGCGGAATGGCTTATGTTTTCAAAGCTTACGACCAATTGCTTGAGCGTCCCGTGGCGGTGAAATTACTTAAGAAAGATTTTTCTGAGGATGAGAGTTTTCGCGAACGCTTCAAGAAAGAAGCCACTGCTGCAGCAAACCTTTCCCATCCCAACATTGTAACCGTCCATGATTTTGGCATCGATTCAACCGGGGTCTACATCGTCATGGAATATATTCCCGGAACGGATCTAAAGACCAAAATTAAGGAAAAAGGGTTTTTTCGTGTCGAAGAAGGTCTGCCGTTGATGATTCAGGCATGTGCTGGTTTAGGTTACGCTCACCGGGCAGGAATCGTCCATTGTGATGTAAAACCGCATAACATGCTTGTTACCAGTGATCAACGTCTCAAAATCACTGATTTTGGCATTGCCAGAGCTTTATCCAGCCTGGAAGAGGAAGGGGAAAAAGAAATCGTTTGGGGATCCCCCCAGTACTTTGCCCCTGAACAGGCATCAGGCGAAAACCCAACCCCGGCGGCAGATGTTTATTCCCTTGGTGTAGTGATTTATGAGATCTTCACCGGTCATCTACCATTTGAGGCTGAGACCGTTGAGAAGATGATTGAGTATCACCGCACCCAACCGCCCACAGATCCCAGGGTTTATGTGCCCGATCTTCCTGAAGATTTAGCCCAGATCATCTTGAAAGTTCTTTCGAAGGAACCCTCGTCCCGTTATCGCACCGCAGACCAACTCGGTCACGTCCTTTCACGATTGGTGGAACAAAAAACTGAACCTGTAAAAGGGAATGCTGAGCGGATTCCCATTGAAAACGTGCAACGTCCGATCACGCAACCAGTCAGAGTTCTCCCACCTATCACCACTGAAGATAACCATCCTCAAGCCCGTCCGGGAATGGATTGGAAATTGATAGGACTGCAACTGTTGACCCTGCTTATGGTGGGAGGGTTGGTTCCCTTCTGGCTTTTTGTTTTCCTAAAATTGAGTACGGGAACACGGTGAAAGTATGAAATCCAAAATTGCAGCATCAATATTATCTGCGGACCTTTCCAACATCCAGGCTGTCATCCAAGAATGTGAAAGCGCCGGTGTGGACTGGATTCATGTGGATGTAATGGATGGTCATTTTGTTCCCAACCTCACCATGGGTGCCGTTATTGTGAATGCCTGTCACAAGGTCACTCAACTCCCTCTCGATTGCCATATGATGGTGGAAAAACCCGAGTCCTTGGTAGAGGCATTTGTTCTGGCTGGCGCTAGTTCGATCACCATTCACCCGGAAAATAATCCGAACGTTCACCGCACTTTGCAAATGATCAGGCAGTTGGGCTGCCGTTCGGGTCTTGCCATCAACCCGGGAACGAGCCCGGTTTTGATTGAACCGCTTTTAGAGAATATTGATTTGCTCCTCGTTATGACAGTCAATCCGGGGTTTTCGGGGCAATCCTTTTTGCCGCAAACCCTGAAGAAGGTTGAACAGGTCGAGAAGATGATCCTGGGGTCAGGTTTGAAGATTGATCTCGAAGTCGACGGTGGAATCAATGCTTCCAACATCAGGTCTTTGCAGGATGCCGGAGCCAATGTATTTGTAAGCGCCTCGGCAATCTTTCAACATCCGCAAGGGATTGCGGGTGGAGTAAGTGTTTTGCGTGAAGCATTAAAATAAAAATACGGCCGAAGCCGTATCTTATTTGCCTTATATAATAATCTATGCAGTCTTGACCATTGATCGAATGCACTTTGCGCACAACGTTTTGGAAACCTTGCGCCCATTTTCAATCACAGTAACTTTTTGCAAATTAGGTTTAAAGACTCGGTTTGTTGCCCTCAAGGAGAAACTCCGGTTATGACCAAACGTAGTCGTTTTTCCACAAACATCACACTTCGCCATGATAAAATCCTTTCCGTACAAGACAGCTATTATTGTGTAAAATAAGGTTCAGCTATACTCTGAACACAGCCGTAAATTCTAACACACACCGTATCTTTTTACAAGAAACAATGTTATAAAACAAGGATAATTTTATGAACCCGATTGAAAATCCATTAGGCAGCATTTTTATCTCCCATCGCGCGCTTGCTTCTATTGCCAGCCAATCCGCACTCGAATCTTACGGGGTTGTGGGTCTCGCAGCCAAGAATCTGGCTGAAGGGATCACCCAGTCTCTGGTCAAAGATCCAATCATGGGAGTTGACATAAACTTTGAAGATTCGGCTGTTATAATCGACCTTTATATTATCGTTGAATATGGCACGCGGATAAAATCAGTGGCAAATAACGTGGCAGAATTAATCAAATATCAGGTGGAAAATACCACTGGTTTGCGCGTTAAGAATGTGAATGTGCATATTCGAGGCTTGCGCATTAGCAATACTGATTAACCGGACATATTTATGTTATCTAATAGGATTACCGTGGACGAAAAAACAATTGGCAGCAATACTCCTTTAACTTCTATCTATTCCATAAATGGCGAACAATTCAAACGATTCGTCGAAGCCTCCCTGCGCTGGCTTAAAGCTAATCAGCAACTGGTTAATTCTTTGAATGTTTTCCCTGTTCCCGATGGGGATACTGGAACCAACATGCTGTTGACCATGCAAGCAGCATATAACGAGATCGCCGAATCGACCGATTTGAACATTGGACATGTATCCAAGAACCTGGCTCAGGGAGCCCTGATGGGCGCCCGGGGTAATTCAGGAGTGATCCTTTCGCAGATCTTGCGTGGGTTCGCGCGCGTGCTTGACAATCTGCCCGAAATGGATGCGCAACTATTCTCCCGGGCACTTTCTGAAAGCAGAAATACAGCCTATAAAGGGGTCGTCAGACCTGTCGAGGGGACGATCCTTACCGTAATCAAAGATGTCTCCATTGCTGTTGAAAATACGATCAGCCGTACTTCGGATCTTGCCCTTATTCTGGAAGAAGCAGTAAAAAGTGCAGATGAATCCGTAAAATACACACCGGAATTGCTTCCGATCTTAAAAACCGCAGGAGTTGTTGATTCGGGCGGGAAAGGGTTATTCTTCCTGTTGGAAGGAGCCTTGCGCTTCACGAAAGGGTTGACACTGGATGATTCCGCCGTGGTCATTAAAGATCTATCTTCGATCAAATTTGCGGAAACCATGGATGCTGTGGAAGATGGGCAGGATGTGGAAGTAGTTATCGATTTTGCTCCGTACAAGACGCTCGACCTTGAATCCTTTTATAAAGATTTATCAAAAATTGGTACTTCGATTCAGGTGGGAGAAGGCGATGGATTGTACCGCATGCATATCCATACTGAAACTGAAAAGCAGGATGAACCGGAATTATTGATCAAAAAAATGGGAGAGATTTACAAGGTTTACAAAGAAGACCTTGTGGAACAAATGAAGCGAATCGAAGCCAAGAAAAATGAGATTACGCTTAATCCACTTACCCCTGGCACGATTGCTGTCGTAGCAGTTTCACCAGGAATCGGTCTTTCCCAAATCTTTGCCAGTCAGGGAGCCAGCGCCATTATTTCCGGCGGTCAAACAATGAATCCCTCTACTCAGGAGATTTTAAAGGCTTTTGAAGACCTCCCAACGGATAAAGTAATCATCCTTCCGAATAACAAGAACATCATCCTCGCTGCCAACACTGCTAAAACATTAAGTGTCAAACAGGTTGAAGTAATTCCGACAAAAAATGTCTCGCAAGGAATTTCTGCGATCCTGCGTTGGAACCCTGAAGGTGATTTTCAACAAGTCGTGGATGATATGAATGAATCTCTTGAGGAGGCGGATTGCGTTGAAATCACTACCGCCACCCGCAATGTGATCTTGAATGGCGTTGAGGTTAAAAAAGGCAAAATTATTGGCTTGCTCAATGGAAAATTGATGGTGGCGGCGGATGCCGTAGAGAATGCAGTACTGGAGATACTCCAAAAAACCGATCTCGACAACCGTGAAAGAATTACCATTTTTTATGGCTCAGAATTAACCGAAGCAGAAGCCAACAGCATTGCGAAACAAATCGAGGATAAATACCCTGACCATGAGATCGAAGTACACTTCGGCGGTCAACCCCTTTATCCAATTATTATGTCACTCGAGTAAGGCATGGGACGAAGTTGCATCCTGACAGATAATGCTGCTCAGTTTACCCGTCCGATATTTTCCGGGTACAAAAATCTGCTATTTCTAGAAGAAAATGTCGAAATTCAGAAGGATGTCATTCTAGATCTGCGTAAGGCGCGTGTCAGTGATTTTCCCAAACATATCAATGCGGCTTTTCCCGTCCGCCTGCTCCCCTTATCCCCTGAAGAAATTAAAGAGAAGTTACACCTGTTCTCACAGACTTATGATGATATCTTCATCCTTCTCGTTTCTCGAGATCTGCATCCGATTTATAACATCATCGAGGACCTGATTCAAAACATCCACGGACGTGCGACGATCCACCTTCTCGACACTCAAAGCGTGGCAATTGGCGAAGGTCAGATCATCCAAATTGCGGCTGATCTGGTTGAAAAAGGTGGAAATGGCATGAGGATTGAAGAGCAACTCAGGGTTGCTATTCCTCATGTTTATACACTTCTCAGCACTCCAAATTATTCCTATTTATATAACTCAGGCTTCCTTGATCTAGGTCAGGCAGTCAGTGGCGAGATTCTTTCTTTCCTGCCAATTTTTAATCTGGAAGACGGGAAATTAAATCCCGTCGAGAAAGTAAAAAATGTCCGCAATGTGATTGATTATTTCATCGAATTCATAGATGAATTTGAAGATATCTCCAATATTTCCATGATTCAACCTTCACCTAATGGCTTTTCCGAATCGAAATTAATTCGCCAGCATATCGATGAATTTTTTCCAGAGACCAGTTATTCAGAACATCCCATAAACCCGTTTCTAGCTTCTCTAATTGGTCCTCAAGGAACAGGCATTATTATTACCGAATCCATCTCTCTTTGAACGAGAATTGTATTAAACAAAATAGCAGAACAAAACTACAACTACGCTGAATGCTGTAAAATATGACCATGCTCAAATCATTGGAAAAATTATTAAAGATTTTCAGCCTTGAAGCGCAGAGCGGTTACGGGAATAAAGCCATTATTGGCGGGATGGATAAGTTCTACCCCAATTGGTTGATTGAAGCGAAAAATGACCCTATTGATCCTGACATTCTGGCTAAAATCGACCATACCTTCTCGACCTATGCTCAAATGAGTATAAGTGAACGGGAAGAATCGATCAAAGAAATTGTCTCCGCGATCAAAGAACTTCCAGACAATTCTTTGGAACCTGTCAATTCTTCAAGGGCATCGAATTCTTCAACGACTTCCACCCCCTACTTTCACAAATCGCTTAATCCCCCTTCGAACCCTCATCATAAAGAAGATAAGCCGCGTTATCAGGGTGGTCTTCTGGCACCAGTGACAGTCTTGCCTGGTATCGGCGAGGTTAAAAAAGAGACCTTTCATACGCTTGGTGTCGATAGGGTTCAGGACTTACTTTATTATTTTCCACATCGTTATGTGGATTACTCCACATTGAAGACCATCAACCGTCTTGAATTTGGAGATGAACTGACCATTGTAGCTACCGTTCAGAGTTTATTGACCACTCCCATCCGAAGACGAAACCAGGCTAGAGTTGAAGTGGTGGTAAGCGATGGCACTGGATTCCTTCGTCTTGTTTTTTTCCGCTCCTTGAAATACATCCAGAGTTTTGAGAATCACTTCCGCCGGGGAACACAGCTGGTGATTTCCGGCAAAGTGACGATGTACCTGGGAAGAAAACAAATGAACGATCCAGCCTTTGAACCTTTGGATCAATCACACCTCAACACAAACCGTATCACGCCGGTATATCCCCTTACTGCCGGTCTGACACAAAAGGATTTGCGCGCGTCTATCAGCGCGGCATTATTAATCAACACCCCTCGCGTAGAGGATCACTTACCAGACTCCATGCGTGAGCAAATAGGATTAATCAGTTTATCCGATTCGCTGCAGCAAGTTCATTTTCCGGATAATTTCGAACGATTAAGACAAGCCCAGGATCGACTCGCTTTCGATGAGATCTTCTTCCTCCAACTGGGTGTTCAGCAACAAAAACAATCCTGGCAAGGATTGCCGGCAAGAAAATATGAAATTACCGACGAGCAAATTAGCGCCATCACACTCCATCTGCCTTTCTCGTTAACTCATGCCCAGGAACGGGTGATTGCTGAAATCCGGTCTGATCTCGCTTCTGGAAAGCCAATGAACCGCCTCATCCAGGGCGATGTAGGGTCCGGGAAAACCATCCTGGCGGCGATTGCGTCTGCTGCGGTTAACCTTAATGATGGACAAACAGCGTTTATGGCACCCACCAGTATTCTGGCGGAACAACACTTCAGCTCCCTTCGCGTCATTCTTTCCGGAGGAGAAGATACAGGTTTGCCCTTGCACGAGAGTGAAATCCGGCTGTTAACCGGTGATACATCCGCCAGAGAACGTGAAGAGATTTCTACAGGCTGTCAGGATGGCACCGTGAAATTACTCCTTGGCACCCATGCTCTGATAGAAGACACGGTAAACTTCAAGAACCTGCAATTGGCGATTATCGATGAACAACATCGCTTCGGTATTTCCCAACGGTCTGCTTTACGACAAAAAGGCGAAAATCCACACCTTTTAGTCATGAGTGCCACACCCATCCCAAGATCCCTGGCATTGACCATTTTCGGCGATCTGGATATTTCCGTCCTCGATGAGATGCCACCGGGTCGTAAACCTGTAGACACCCAGATCATCCATCCATTTGCACGCGAAAAAGCCTATCAATTGATTCAGAATGAAATAAAGAATGGTCATCAGGCTTTCATCATTTATCCGCTCATTGATAAAGGGGATGATGAAGATAAAAAAGCCGCGGTGGATGAACATGCCTACCTTGAAAAAGAAATTTTTCCCTCGCTAAAGCTTGGGTTACTCCATGGCAGAATGCCTGCTGATGAGAAAGACCGTATCATGCAAGCCTTTCGGTTGGGAAAATATGATATTTTAGTCTCCACGACCGTCATCGAAGTCGGAGTGGATATTCCCAACGCCACCGTAATGATGATCGAAGGCGCCAACCGGTTCGGTCTTGCCCAATTGCACCAGTTGCGCGGGCGGGTAGGGAGAGGTCAAGATAAAGCCTACTGCCTCCTCGTCCCTGAAAATGAAGACGCGCTGGAAAATGAACGACTTGCTGTGATGACGGAGACGACTGATGGATTTGTTCTTGCCGAAAAAGATTTGGCACAACGTGGTCCGGGCGATTTCATTGGTTACCGGCAATCAGGTTATGCTGACTTACGTATGGCTAGCTTGACGGATATCCATCTCATCGAAAAAGCCAGGCATTACGCCCAGGAAATTTTAAATGATGATCCATCTTTAGAAAAGCCAGAACACTTGCTGATCTCTACTAAATTACAACAGTTATGGTCCAGTTCAGCAGGAGATCTCAGTTAGGAGTAAAGATGATACGAGCTGTCTTTCCGGGTTCCTTCGATCCAGTCCATAATGGTCATGTAGATATAGCCAGGCGTGCTGCAAAACTGGTCGACGAGTTAATCGTAGCTGTTTATGATAAGCCATTGAAAACCTTTTTATTCACCCCTGAAGAACGAATTGCGATGGTCAGACAAGTTTTTGCTGAAGATTCCAAAATTACTGTAACCGGCTACAGCGGAATTACAGTGAACTTTTGCCGCCAGGTCGGAGCCCAGGTCATGATCCGTGGGTTACGCGTCTTTTCCGATTTTGAGTATGAGTTCCGCATGGCATTAGCCAACCACCGTTTGGAACCGGAAATAGAAGTGATGGCATTAATCACCAGCGAGGAACATACATTTCTTTCTTCGACCACCGTACGGGAAATCGCCTCTCTGGGAGGAGATGTAACAACCATGGTCCCGGAACTGGTAAAAAAAGCGCTCGATCTTAAGTTTAGTCAACCCGGATATACCTTCCTGGTTCCCCCTACCCAAAATACACGTGATTGATCATTAAGTTGCGTATACATAATTGATGATTATCGTTATAATCATATTGAATCTGCAGGAGTGAGGGTATGGACATCTTACATTTGGTCGACCGCCTGGAAGAATTGTTTAATGAGAGTAAACCAATTTGGTTTACCCATAACGTTATTGTGGATGAAGATCGGATGCTGGATCTGATCGATCAAATGCGGGTAACCATTCCCGATGAGATTAAGAAAAGCCAGCAACTGCTGGCTCAGCGTGATCGTATCCTCGCACAAGCGCAGGAAGAAGCCAGCCGCACGATCGCTCTCGCCCGCGAAAAAGCCGAAAAAATCGTCGAAGATGATCCGATCACAGCCGCTGCAAAAACCAAAGCGGAAGAGATTATCGCCGAGGCACGTGCTGAGAGCGAAAAAACCAAAAAAGAAGCCGATGAATACGTATTACAAATCTTGACTACCATGGAAGAGGAAATCGAAAAAATATCAAATCAGGTCAAGAATGGAATTCTAGCGATAAATTCGGTTAATACTAAAGACAATATTTCTGATTAATGAACCGGGGTGTCAATAAGAAAGCGGTCAGATGATTTTTTCCACCTGACCGCTTTTTGATGCTTATTCTTCTGAAGCCCGTTTCTTCCTGCTCTTGTCCCTTCTAAGTGAAGGATTCGACTTCTCCTGTTCCACATGCAAGGCGAGCTTGACGACTTCATCCATGTGTTTTACAAAAATAATCTTCAAATCATCGCGCACCTTTTTAGGTACCTCCACCAGGTCCTTTTCGTTCTTTTCAGGTAACAGAATCGTTCTCAAACCGCTGCGATGCGCTGCAAGAATCTTCTCTCTCACACCCCCCACAGGGAGGATTTTCCCGCGCAAGGTGATCTCACCCGTCATGCCTATTTCTTTGAAGACCTTGCGCTCGGTAAATGCCGAAAAAAGGGCTGTTGCCATGGTGATGCCCGCACTCGGACCATCCTTCGGAATCGCACCTTCAGGGATGTGGATGTGCACATCGACTTCTTCGAACAGGTCTGGATCTATTTTAAGGGTAGTGGCTTTAGATTTAACATAAGAAAGTGCAGCCTGAGCGGATTCCTGCATTACGTCTCC
This sequence comes from Anaerolineaceae bacterium, assembly GCA_018056725.1. Lineage (GTDB taxonomy): Bacteria > Chloroflexota > Anaerolineae > Anaerolineales > Anaerolineaceae > UBA6107. The sequence goes on along the minus strand of JAGPFF010000002.1, from coordinate 31,012 downwards.
AATCTGCCCAGTGATCTGCAGGTTACCTTTGCCTTCCATGATCAGCACTTCAACCGGCATGATTTCACCACCATTCTCCGTCCATGCAATCGCGGTGGCTACACCCACTTCATCCTGGCGTTCTGCTTCAGTCATGAAGAACTGTGGAGGTCCAAGGAATTTTTCTACTGATTTGACCGAAAGCGTATCAACTAACTTCTTTTTTTCAGATTTTAATCTTGCCTGTTTGCGGCAAAGCCTGCCAATTTCCCGCTCAAGGTTTCGTACACCGGCTTCATAGGTATACTCGCGCACGATCTTTTTAATTGCCTCATCATCGAAAACAAGCTCACCGGCTTCAAATCCACTTTCCTCCAATTGTCGAGGGATTAGAAAACGTTTGGCGATTTCGATCTTTTCTTCTTCAATGTATCCCGGAAATTCAAGCACTTCCATTCGATCCAGCAACGCAGGTGGGATACTGCTTAAGCTGTTGGCAGTGGTGATGAACATCACCTTGGAAAGGTCATAGGGTAATTCCAGGTAATGATCTGAAAAGGAGTAGTTTTGTTCTGGATCCAAAACTTCAAGCAACGCGGATGAAGGATCACCGCGAAAATCAGCGCCCAATTTGTCAATCTCGTCCAGCATGAATAGGGGATTAATCGTTCCAGCTCGCCGCATCGTTTGGATGATGCGCCCCGGCAGGGCACCAATATAGGTACGGCGATGCCCGCGAATCTCAGCTTCATCTCGAACTCCTCCAAGTGAAAGCCGAACAAACTTCCTGCCTAACGCATTGGCAATTGAATTGCCCAGCGAGGTCTTCCCAGTGCCAGGAGGTCCGATAAAACAAAGGATTGGTTGCCGTTCTTTCTTGGGTTTGAGGCTTTTAACGGCGATGTACTCGAGAATGCGATCTTTTGCTTTTCCCAATCCATAATGGTTGGCTTCAAGTACTCTGGCAGCATGTTTAACGTCCAGATTATCTTCAGTTCTTTCCTCCCAAGGTAATTCGAGAATCCAATCCAGATAAGTACGGATAATCCCTACTTCAGGAGCCATGGAAGGCATTTGAGACAAGCGCTCGATTTCCTTAAAAGCCTGTTTCTTTGCTTCCTCAGGCATTTTTTTCGCTTCCACTTTTTCTCGAATTTCGTTGAGTTCTCTCGACCAAATATCCCCCTCGCCCAACTCGGTTTGAATTGCCCGCAGTTGCTCGCGAAGGTAAAATTCCCGTTGTGATCGATCGACCTCGCTTTGCACCCGGTTTTGGATTTCGTCTTCCAGTTGCAGCACATCGAGTTCCTGAGCCAGTAACCAGTTCACCCGTTTTAACCGATCTTTGGGATCGATAATTGTTACCAGTTTCATCCGCTCATCAAAAGGTAACGATATAGCGGTAGCAACCATGTCCGCCAACCAGCCCGGTTCAGAAATATTCACCGAGAAGAGGTGCGCCTCATCCGGCAGACTACGATCCAGTTGAATACAGCGCTCAAACAAATCCCGAGCTGTTCTCATGAGAGCTTCGGTTTGGCGGTCCACTGTTGTTTTTTCTTTAACTACCAGACCCCGCGCCCACATGAAACTCCCTTCCTGCTTAATCTCACGAATTTTGATGCGTCGGCGTCCCTGCACCAGTGCTGAGGCATTTCCGTCCTGAAGACTCAATAGACGCCCGACGGCAATTTCGATCCCGATTTCCAAAAAGTCGATAGGGTTCGGGTTTTCAATATCACTATCTTTCAAGATCAGAGCAATCATGGTGCCGCCAATTTTTTGCACATGATTTATGGCATCAAGATTGGCTCCGGGTGTGATGAAAATCGGTGAAACCATGCGCGGAAAAACCACAATATCCCGCATGATCAGCACCGGGCAGTAGATTTCTCCGTTTTCATCAGGTACAGCATCGTTCACCTGATAAAGTTCATCTGTCCTCTGATAAAGGGCAGTGTTAAATTCTTCGGGGTTTTCCTGTCGTTTTTTCCAGTCTTCTTTCATGGCATCCCTGTTAGTTGATTTTCTTCATGGATAATTTCTCGAACTGCCGCGGCGACAAAAATACTTCCAGCCACAATAATTACACTATCTTTTCCTGCCAGCCGCCGTGCCTCAAAAAGCCCCTCTTCGATCGTTTGCGTCTTGATTGCAGGCTTACCAAATTGATTGGCTAATTCTACCAGCATATCCGGTGACATGGCTCGCGGGTGTTCACTTTTTGTGGCGACAATATTTTTCACACGGGGCAGTAAGTGGGAAAACATTCCCCGTACGTCTTTGTCTTCTGAAGAACCGAACAAGAGGATGATCGGTTTGCCATTCAAATAGTCGTCCATCGCCAGCCGCAATCTTAAGGCAGAGTCTTGATTATGAGCGGAATCGATGATGATTAATGGATCTTTGCTGACAATTTCAAACCGGGCAGGCCATTTGACGCTTTCAAACCCATTTGAAATTGCTTTTTTGGGTATATGAATACCAGCCTGTTGCAAATTCTTGATTGCCGCGTATGCAGTGGCAGCATTTTCAATTTGATGCAGCCCCAGTAGTGGAATCGTGTAATGTTCCGGTACCCAATCCGTACGACCCGCGGAAGAAATGAAATCGTTAATCAGTTCCTGTTCTTCCTTCGACCATAAGATAAATGTCTGTCCGCTGAGAGAATGGGCTTGTTCGGCATAAAAATAATCCTGACCAATAACGGTCAGAGGGGCTCCACGCTCTAGGGCAATCTTTTCAATCACTTCCCGGGCTTCCTTCCATTGTGGCGCGAGAACGACCGGTTTTCCCGGCTTGATGATTCCCCCTTTTTCCGCTGCAATTTGTTGAATAGAATCACCCAGCACATTCATGTGGTCAAAAGATAGGGATGTGATGACAGAAACCAACGGATCCACCACATTGGTCGCATCCAAACGCCCTCCCAAGCCTACTTCAATGACGGCGATATCAACATTTGCCTCCGCAAAAGCCAAGAACCCAAGTGCTGTGGTGATCTCAAATGTAGTAATCTCGGGAACCGCTTCAAGATGGGGTCGAATTTGATCCACCAGGCGAACCAGCTCCTCGTGTGAAATTGGCGCGCCGTCAATCTGTATCCGCTCAGTAAAATCCTGCAGATGCGGGGAGGAATAAAATCCGGTGTGATAACCCGCTTTACGCAGGATGTTTTCAATCATGGCTGCCGTGGAGCCTTTTCCTTTCGTCCCCGCTACGTGCACAATGGGATAGTTACGATGTGGGTTCTGAAGAGCTTCCATCAATCGCCGCATCCGATCCAGATTGAACTTTTCAGGAGAATATCTTAATTGCCGGGTCAGACTGTAATCGACAAAGGAATAAAGAAAATCAAGTGTTGACTGGTATTTCTGATCAGATTCGATCATTGATTTTTACCCATTCTATATTATATTTACCCAGGCATTGTAATCTTACGAGAATGTTATGACAAGAGAAACTTTCCCCGACTTTTCTCCTAATGAATCCGTAGCTATGGTAAATATTAAAATCTTCTTACCAGGCTGCTCTTCACTCAAAGAGAAACGTCATCGATTGTCTCCTCTTCTTCACCGGATGCAAAAGGAGTTTAACGTTTCCAGCGCAGAAACCGGTCTACAGGATTACTTGCAGTCCGCGTGGATCTCCTGCGTAAGTGTATCGAACAGCCAAAGGTTCAACAAAGAGAAATTTGAGGCATTAAAACTTTTTATCGAGGAGAATTTTCCCGAGCTAGAGATTGAGGAGTTTAATTTTGAAATTCGTTAAGGATCGGAGATTATCCATTGATTGATTCAATCAAAATCGAAAAGAGCTTACGCAAAATATTGCCCACTATGCAAAAACCTGGTCGCTATGTGGGCGGGGAATATAACCAGATTAAAAAAGATTGGTCTGCGGTTAAGACGCATGTGGCTCTCGTTTTCCCGGACATTTATGATATTGGTCTGCCTAACCTTGGGCTAATGATCCTCTATGAGACGATCAACAATCGTACCGATGCTCTTGCAGAGCGAGCCTACGTTCCCTGGCTTGATATGGAAAAAGCCATGCGGGAAAATAACCTCCCTCTCTACTCATTAGAATCGAAAATTCCTCTTTCACAATTTGACCTCATTGGGTTTACTATCCCGTACGAATCCTTATATACCAACGTGCTAAATGCGCTCAATCTGGCAGGTATCCCTTTGCGCAGTGCTGAGCGCGGGAATGAGTCTCCCATCATCATCGCCGGCGGACATGCCACCTACAATCCTGAACCTATGGCGCCATTCATCGATGCATTTGTCATCGGCGAAGGCGAAGAAGTGATTCACGAAATCATTGATGCTTTGCAGCATTCAAGTGCGCCAGAGGCGACCCGCGAGGAAACACTGGCTGTTTTAGCCCGAATTCCAGGGGTGTACGTCCCTTCCTTTTACCAGCCCATTTATCATGACGACCGAACTATTGCTTCAGTGAGCACTATCCGGGGGGAATTTCCCGCTCAAGTCACCAAACGGCTATGCGCTCAGCTCCCGCCTCCTCCCACACATTTTTTGGTTCCGTCGATTGATGTCGTTCATAACCGCATCGCCATCGAAATTATGCGCGGCTGCACCAGAGGTTGCCGTTTTTGCCACGCAGGGATGATTAACCGCCCGGTTCGTGAACGGCCGGTGACGATGATCATTGATTCAATTGAAAAAGCACTCCAAAATACAGGGTATGAGGAAATAGCTTTATTATCTTTATCCTCAAGCGACTACACGCAAATCGAGGAATTAATTTCATCAATCACCAGCCGTTTTGCCGGACGTAATCTCACAATTTCCCTTCCATCCTTGCGCATCGAATCTTTTTCCGTTAATTTGATGAACAAATTGAAAGGCACCCGACCTGGAGGTTTTACCCTCGCCCCAGAGGCTGCTACCGATCATATGCGTCAGATCATCAACAAACCCATCCAAACGGAACTGCTGCTTTCAACTGCCAGAGAGATCTACACTCATGGTTGGAACACCATCAAACTCTATTTCATGATCGGTCAACCCGGTGAAACCATGGAAGATGTGCAGGAAATTGCCAATCTGTGCAAGCAAGTGATTGTGGAGGGTCGCAAGACCATCGGTAAACGCGCAAATCTGCACATCGGAGTCAGTACCTTTGTCCCAAAACCACACACGCCTTTCCAATGGGCGGCTCTGGATCCCTTACCCACGGTACTGGAAAAACAGAATTTGCTCAAAGATCAACTTCGCGGTCCCGGCATGAAAATGACCTGGTCAAATCCACGTGAAACCATCCTCGAAGCAGCTCTATCTCGTGGTGATCGAGCAATTTCTGAGGTCATCGAAACAGCCTGGAGAAAAGGCGCAAAATTTGATGCCTGGCAGGATCAGTTCAATTACAACATTTGGATGGATGCATTTGACGCTCACCAGATTTCCCCAGATTTCTATACATCCCGGGTTCGTGCGTTAAATGAGGTTTTTCCCTGGGATCATATTCACAGTGGGGTCAGCCGCCGTTTTCTCCAATCGGAATTCTTGAAAGCACAAAATGGGCAGCTCACTTCAGATTGCAGGGAGGTTTGCCATGCCTGCGGCATCCTGACCGAATTTGAATCCGAACGCCGGTCGGTGTCTGAAAACGAGTGGTTTTGTCCGGAGGTAATGTGATGGAACGTATCCGGCTGATCTATTCCAAGGGCAGTGAATTGCAATTCACTGGCAACCTGGATATGCAAAAAGTATGGGAAAGATCCTTCCGCCGTTCAGGTTTGCCTCTGGCTTATTCGCAAGGCTTTCATCCCCAACCGCGTATTCATCAGGCTTGCCCTCTCCCTCTCGGTTTTCTAAGCTCAAACGATTTGATCGACATTTGGCTAAATGGTGAGGAATCCATCGAGATGATTCGATCCAGGTTACTGCCAGTCCTGCAGCCAGGAATTACCGTTCAAGATATTTTGCTGATACCCTTGCAGGAAAAACCTCTGCAAACGAGGATCAAAGCGGCTGTCTATCGCGTTCAAATTGAGGATGAAATTTGGTTTACGAACCTTCAACAGCGCATCGAAGCCGTTCTTTCTAGAGAAGGGATCCAGCGTGAACGGCGTGGAAAATTGTATAATCTTCGACCCTTAATCGAAAATATTAAGATCCTTCAGGAAAAATCACCTGTCCTGCAAATGACCCTCACCACCCTTCCCTCCGCAACCGGACGCCCGGAGGAAGTCCTTGACGAGCTTGGCATTCCCTGGCAGGAAACGACCATTGAAAGGACAGGTTTACTCCTTAGCCAATAACATGAATCCGCCACAGTTTCAGGTTTTTGAGTGCACCAACCCAGCCTGCCGGTTACGGTTCCCCAATGATCTTTCCGTCCGACAGATCACAACCTGCCCTCACTGCCATGCCAAAATGGAACCTGTCGGGAACCCTTATTCAAATTTTCAGCATGCAGCAGAAACCTCCGGAAACTTCACCGGTAAAATCAGTCTGCTCCTGGATAATCTGCGCAGTGCGGAAAACGTGGGGTCAATTTTGCGCACCGCGGATGGTGCCGGGGTCGCCCATGTTTATTGCTGTGGCACAACGCCAATTCCCCTTCACCCACGGGTGCACAAAGCCAGCCTGCATGCTGAAGAATCGATACCCTGGTCGTACCATCCCAATGGTCTCCTCCTGGCTGCAGAGTTGATCTCAAACGGATCCTTTCTTGTCGGCGTGGAATCCACCATGGCTTCACATTCTCTTTTTAAGACTCATCCGGAAGATTGGAGGCAATCAGATCTCGTTTTGGTTTATGGCAATGAAATTTCTGGAATTGATCCGCAAATTCTGGAAATTTGTCAATTTCAATTACACATTCCAATGTCGGGGGTTAAATCCTCTCTTAACGTGGCGGTTTCAGCAGGCATTACGATCTACTGGCTGTTGGGAAGTTTTCATGGGTACCCACAATAATTTGTTTTCGGTTAAAATCGCCATCATCACTTAATCAGGTGGTCAGATGCCAATTTACGAGTATCAATGTCAAGATTGTGGTTACAAATTTGATGCCTTGCGTTCAATCAAGGATGCCGATTCGCCCCTTCCCTGCACGAAATGCCAATCGGGGCAAACCGTTCGTCTCCTGTCAACCTGTTTCTGCCATTCCGATTCGCACAGTGTCAATTCATCAGGCGCATCAGGCTGCAGCGGCTGTTCAGGTGGGTCTTGTGCAACCTGTGGGCATTCATAACAAAGGTCAGGAGGAATTAATGGATTTCTTCAGAAACAAGTCCGTTCTGATTACCGGCGGTTCGAGCGGAATTGGATTGGCGCTCGCGAAGAAATTAGTGAAACTTAATAGTCATGTCACCATTCTTTCACGGCAAAAATCGCTGCTCGAAAATGCCCGCAATGAATTGCAACAAGTAAATCCTAATTCAGATCAACCGGTTACGCTCCTTCAGGCAGATGTTACGGAACCCTCAGCCCTCAATGAAATTCTAGATAGCTACATTGGACTTCATGGTCTCCCTGATATTGTCATCAACAGTGCCGGAGTGACCCATCCAGGGACGTTCACCACATTAAAGCCAGAGATCTTCCACTGGTTGATGGATGTAAATTATTTTGGCACGGTAAACGTTCTCCAAAACATTGTGCCGAAAATGAAAAGCCGCCGTTCAGGCAACGTGGTAAACATTTCATCCATGGCTGGCTTTATTGGCGTGTATGGTTATACAGCGTACAGTGCATCAAAATTTGCAGTGACTGGTTTTACCGATGCCTTACGTTCTGAGTTAAAACCGTACAACGTCCAGGTTTCTATCGTCTTTCCACCTGATACCCAGACTCCGCAACTTGAATATGAGAAAAAATTCAAACCATTTATTACACAGCAAGTCGCTGGTTCTGCGAGTCTGATGACTGCCGATGCGGTCGCAGAAGAAGTGCTTAATAAAATTGCACGTGGCAGATACATCATCATACCCGGTACGGAAGGAAAACTGATCTATCTGGCAAAGAATCTCACCGGCAGAAACTTTTATCCAATCATTGATATGATGGTAAAGGGTGCCATAAAAAAGTTAAGATTTGGTCGTTAACAATTGCTATGCGAAGTTTTGATTAAATTGTCTATGTTATACTGAAGTCGCTTTCCAAATCAAATCACGAAGAGGTTGACATGAAGAAAGATTTCCTAGCGGTATCCGATTATTCTCCAGCAGAGCTTCAGGAAATGCTTGATCTGGCAATTGACCTGAAGAAAGAGCATTTTGCAGGGGGCAACAAGCCCGTCTTCAAAGGCAAAGTTCTCGCCATGATTTTTCAAAAACCCAGTTTGCGAACCAGAATGAGTTTCGATATGGCCATGCGCCACATGGCTGGAGATGCCCTTTACCTCTCCCCGGCTGAAATCGGTCTCGGTCAGCGCGAATCGATTGCCGACATTGCCAGAGTAATTTCCGGCTACGTGGATGCCATTATGGCGCGCGTTTTTGAACACGCGCATGTGCTCGAGCTTGCCAAATGGGCTTCCATCCCGGTGATCAATGGACTGAGTGATTACAATCACCCTTGCCAGGCGATGGCGGATGCGCTCACGATTATTGAAAAATTCGGTACGCTTAAAGGTTTGAATGTAACCTTTGTTGGAGATGGAAATAATGTTGCTGTTTCTCTGCTGCATATTTGCTCCAAGCTGGGAGCCAACTTTACCCTTGCCAGTCCTGAAGGATACGATATGGTTCCTGCAGCCATTGAATTAGGCAAGAAATTCGCCCAAGAATCAGGAGCAACTGTAAACTTCGTCCGGGATCCACATGAAGCGGTTAAGAATGCTCACGTCATCTACACCGATACCTGGACGAGCATGGGGCAGGAAACAGAAGCAGAAAAACGCAAGTCTGTATTCCCTCCCTACCAGGTCAATGACGAACTTGTTAGTGAAGCCAATAAAGATGTCATTGTGATGCACTGCCTGCCTGCCCATCGTGGACAGGAACTCACAGACGAGGTTGCGGATGGACCTCATTCGGTCATCTTCCCTCAGGCTCACAATCGCCTTCACGCGCAAAAAGCAATTCTGTATAAACTCTTAGTTCCCTAAGCAAAGTCGCAAATTAAATTAGAAACCAGGTGAAATCAACCTGGTTTCTTGATTTTTCCGCTGAAACGTTATAATCAAATAAATTCATTGTTCAAATAGACAAAAAAGGATTTCTTATGCCTCGTTTTGCGAAAATTGTTTGCACTCTTGGACCAAGCACCTCCTCGCGTGCCAAGATCCGGCAATTAATTCAGGCGGGTATGGATGTTGCCCGATTAAATTTTTCACATGGCAGCCATGAATCTCAACTCGAGGCGATCCATCTGGTGCGTGAATGCGCGGCAGAGTTAGGAAAACCTGTTGCCATTCTCCAGGATCTGCAAGGTCCCAAGTTGCGGGTTGGTGAATTACCTCCCCAGGGAATCCCTTTAACTTCAGGCGCAAGAATACGGTTCTTTATGGTTGGCGAAGGAGAGGAACAACTCGAAGGCGAGAATCTTTCCCTCCCACTGGATGTGCCCAATCTAACCAAAGCGGTAAAACCCGGCAATCGAATTCTCCTTGATGATGGCAAACTCGAATTAATGGTTACCGGGGTGAATGATTTAGATATTGAAACCAAAGTTATCATCGGCGGTATTCTGAAATCACACAAAGGCGTGAATTTACCTGGCGCTGACCTGGGTATTGCTCGATTTACAGAAAAAGACCATATTGACCTCCAATTCGGTCTGGCAAACCATGTGGATTACATTGCGATTTCCTTTGTGGAAACGGCTGAAGATATCCGTCAAGTAAAAAGAATTATCGGAGAGATGGATCCCTCCCGCAAGAATACTCCCATTATTGCCAAACTGGAAAGACCCGGTGCGATTAAGAATTTACACGAGATCATCCATACGGCGGAGGGCGTTATGGTGGCACGGGGAGACCTGGGCGTGGAAACTTCTCCAGCCCTTGTGCCAATCGTGCAAAAAGAAATCATTCAAATGGCAAACCAACATGCCAAGCTGGTCATAACCGCCACCCAGATGCTCGAATCAATGATTGAAAACCCGAGACCGACCCGTGCCGAAGCTTCGGATGTGGCAAATGCGATTTTTGATGGTACGGATGCGGTGATGCTTTCAGCCGAAACTGCTTCCGGGCAGTATCCGATCGAAAGTGTAAAAATGATGGTATCGATTATTCAGGAAGCCGAAAAACATTTCCTTGAATGGAGCCATTCCGGCGACTTTCCGGAGGCTGCTTTACGTGATGATGCGCTGGCAATTTCAAATGCCGCCAAAACACTTGCCCATGACCGAGACGTTTCCCATGTAGCCGTCTTCACGCAGAGTGGCAAGACCGCGTTGCTCATGTCCAAGACGCGTCCCCGTGTACCGATTATTGCCTTTACCCCGGAACCTGCCACATTATCTGCTCTCAGTCTTTTCTGGGGAGTAAGCCCTGTTCTGGTTCCCTTTGCTCATAGTCTTGAAGAAATGGTCCATAGTGTTGACAACTATCTGATTACCCATAAGAATCTAAAAGTGGGTGAGCAAGTAGTCTTGATCTCCGGCTTCCCTGTCGGAGCCATGCGCCTTCCTAATTTAGCACTGTTACATTCTGTAGGTGAAGAAGTCTAAAGATTCAATGGAAATCCGCAAGCTGGAAAAAGGAAACGCAGAGGATATCAAACTCTTCAAGCAGCTTCCCACGCGAATTTACCAGGGGAATCGATTTTGGGTTCCACCTTTACCGGGCGAAATTGAATCAGTACTGGGACTTAATAAACACCCCTTTTATGCCCATTCCGAGGCAGATTTCTTCATTGCTGAAGATAAGGGAAACTGTCTGGGGAGAATTGCGGTTCTTCATAACAGAAATTTTTGTGAATATCACCAGGTCAAAACAGGTTTTTTCTATTTTTTTGAATCGATTGAGGATTCAAATGTAGCAAACCGGTTGTTTAACACGGCTGAGGATTGGTGCCGCGAACGTGGTTTAACCCAATTAATGGGACCCCGGGGGTTCTTGCGCTCAAACGGTATGGGCTTACTCGTTGAAGGCTTCGATCAACTGCCGGCTGTCGGGATTCCCTACAACCCACCTTACTATAAGGAGCTGATTGAAGCATCCGGTTTTATCAAAAGCCATGATCACCTATCTGGCTACCTTGATCACCACCCTGATTCCAAAATTCACCTTATAGCAGCGAAAGTCCTTTCACGCGGAAATTTTCGCGTTCTGAGTTTTAAGAAGAAAGACCAGCTCCTCGAATGGCTGCCGCTCATTGAAGATACTCAGAAGAAAGCCTTTGCAGCTAATCCCAACGAATATCCTTCCTCGCCAGAAGAACTGGCACTTCAGGCACAAAACATTTTGGCGATTACTGATCCTAAATTTATCAAGATCATCCTTCACCAAAACGATGTGGCTGGTTTTATTATCGCCTACCCCAATCTGAATCAGGCGCTCATTCGATGCAAGGGCAAGTTGTTCCCCTTTGGATGGATGTTCCTCTTGCATGAAAAGCAACATCCAACCATACTCGATATCAATGGTGTAGGTCTCCTGCCACAGTACCAGGGACTGGGGGGAAATGCGCTTCTTTATTCAGAATTGGACAAAGTGGTAACGCTTTCGCGACGGATAAAAAGAGCGGAGATTGTTCAGGTAGATGAACGAAATCTCCGCAGCATGTCGGATTTGGAAGCGCTCGGCATCCGTTTTTCAAAAATCCATCGCACTTATTCTAAAGCTTTATAGGTCCACCCATTCCTTTGGGTCCGTTAGAACATGGAATCGTTGAGTTGCTGGAGAGCCTCTGGAGCCGGTCGAAGTTTCTCAACTCCCAGGCGGTTCATTGGAGAATCCGGAATATTATAGGTGTCAAAAAGAGTTGGCACTTCTGGGTTTATATAGATTAGCCCGGTCAGCAGCCAATTGTTTTCTTCAGCTTCCTGCAACTTGTTTAGAGCCTGATATTTATCAGTAGGGTCATAATCACTTTCCAGTTTCTTCAAAACCACCGTACTGCCATCAAACATGGTCACTTCTTTGATTGTGCCACGCTCGAAATCCTCAACCGTAATTTCATCACGGGCTAATACCAACGAAATTTCATGCAATGGTTCTTCATGCGTTTTTCCAAAGGAGTATGAATGGAAAGAATTCTCATGGTTGTGAAACGTCACGCATGGGCTGATGATATCGATCACGGCAATCCCCTGATGAGCGATCGCCGCCTTGACCAGTTCCTTTACCTGCTTTGGGTCTCCGGCGAAAGACCTGGCAACAAAGGTGGCATTCGAAATCAGTGCCTCCATCGCCAGATCTACCGGTAGAAATGGATTCGTTCCCTGCCGCTTCAGTTGCAATCCTTTTTCTGCTGTGGCAGAGAATTGACCTTTGGTCAGACCATACACTCCGTTATTTTCGATAATGTAAACAAGAGGCAAATTTCTCCGCACGAGATGCTTGAATTGTCCAAATCCAATACTGGCAGTGTCGCCATCTCCGCTGATCGCAATCCCTTCAAGCGTCCTGTCAGCAAACATGGCGCCGAGCGCCAGGGATGGCATCCTTCCGTGAAGCCCGTTGAAACCGAAGGACCGGCTCAGAAAATAGGTGGGGCTTTTACTGGAACAGCCGATTCCGCTGAATTTCACCACCTTTTCAGGAATGAGATTCATTTCAAAGCAAGCTGCGGTAATCTGAGCCGCGATACTATTATGTCCACATCCTTGACACAAGGTGGAAGGAGCTCCTCGATAATCTGCTCGGGTAAGACCTACAGAATTGGTGGTTTGATTTAGGGCAGTAACCATTATTTTTTCTCCTCATAGCTCTTTATTTCATCCACAATCCATTTTGCCGGCAAAGGCAAACCATCCATTTGAGCTACTTTCCTGAGTTTGAAGGCGACTTCCGGAAAATCCATGGTCAGAAGCTGTGAAAGCTGACCATCTCGATTCACTTCAACCACATAGGTTACTCTGTGTTGATCAATAAACTTCTTTACCTCTTCAGAGAATGGAATTCCGCGAATGCGCAGATAATCAGTGGCTTTCCCTTCTTCCAGCAAGAGATCACGGGCTTCGATAACCGCTGAATCCACGGATCCTGAGGCGATAATGCCGATTTCAGCGTCAGCCATGGTGTCAACCACAGGCACAGGTAGAGATTCTCTCGCCAAATCAATTTTTTTCTTAATCCTGCCAAAGTTTCTCAGCCAGACGTCTCCATCTTCAGTATAGTTTGCGTACTCATCATGGCTGGTTCCGCGGACAAAATGCCCGCTCTTTGGGTGCTGGTTCCCTGGCAAAGTCCGGTATGGAATCCCGTCCCCATCTAAATCGAGGTACCGTCCCCAATTATCACCTGTACGCTGTAGCAGTTTTTCCAGATCTTCTTCCCAAAGAATCTTTCCGCGATCTATTGGCTGGTCAGGATATTCAAATTTCTTGGTCATCCACTGGTTCATACCAAAATCAAGATCAGAAAGGACAATCACGGGCGTCTGAAAGCGCTCGGCAATATCAAACGCGCGCCAGCCAAACTCGAAGCACTCCTGAATCGTTCCCGGAATCAGGATGAGCATTTGTGAATCACCATGGCTCATAAAATTCACCATGGTCAAATCACCCTGAGAGGTCCTGGTAGGCATTCCTGTACTCGGACCCACCCGCTGAACATCCCAAACGACAACTGGAACTTCGGCGTAATAAGCCAATCCAATATATTCGGTCATCAAGGATAATCCAGGACCAGAGGTTGAGGTCATCGCCCGCAAACCGCCCCACCCTGCGCCGATAACCATCCCAATCGCCGCCAGTTCGTCCTCAGCCTGAACAATAGCAAAAGTATCTTTACCGGTTTCAGGATCCTTGCGCAGCTGCGGCAGATACTCATGAAGTGTTTCTGCCAGCGAGGTAGCCGGTGTGATCGGATACCAGGAAATAAATTGCACACCGCCAAAAATTGCGCCTAGGGCAGCGGCAGTATTTCCATCCGTCATGATATACCCTTCTGTGCCATTCATTTTGGCTGTTACGTAGCGATCCATTTTTTGAAGATTCGCTTCCGCCCAATCAAAAGCCATCTTGACTACACTGAAATTACTTTCGACGGCTTTTTCATTGCCTTTAAAATGGTAATTTAAGGATTCCTGGATTAAATTGATTTCAATTTTTAATATTGAACACAAAACACCTACATACACCATATTGGCAATATATTCACGCAAAGCTGGAACAACATTTGCCTCTTTGAGGATCTTTCGAACTGGCATTTTATACAGAATGATATCTTCCCTTACAGTTGGAAGCGTGAAATCATCCGGAACAAGCATGACTCCGTCGGGTACAAGGCAGGAAATATCTTTTTCGAGAGTGGCAGGATTCATCGCCACAACGATATCATCCTCTTTTACTCGTCCAAGATAGCCTTGCTTACTTAAGCGGAGCGTAAACCAGGTTGGTTGTCCCTGAATATTGGATGGAAAAATGTTCTTGCCTGAAACCGGTATGCCCATGCGGAAGAGTGTACGCATTAGGGTAATGTTGGCGGTTGCACTTCCTGAACCATTGATGGTGCTAAAAGTGATGCAAAAATCATTTTCGATCATCTTTGTATTGTTCATTAAAGTTTTATCTCCATTAAGGAAATTTATTCAAAATTGAGTTTGGGCAGGCTTTTTTCACGTTGAGAAAGCATGTCCATATGCTCCATTAAAATTGCAAGACCCTGAGAAAAATTTTTTGCCCGGATCTCGTCTACAATGCTGGCATGGTAATACCAGACGCGCTCTAGGTAATGAATTTCGGGGTAGATTTCCATGCCACTGATGTGGTAGATATCCCAAAATGCTCTTAGTACTCCAAGCAGATACTCATTTTCCAGTCTCCGGTAAATCAAAAGATGAAATTGCCGATGTTCCGTGGCAGGATTTTGAGTAGGAAGGGAATTTATTTTTTTCTGGGCTTCACTGACCAGATCGGTTAATTGATTGACATCGGAAAGAGTCAATAACTGAGCCGCCTCAATGAAATAAGCGGCTTCCAGGTGTTTTCTCAAGTCAGAAAATTGACGATAGAAGATGCTTTTAGAATGTACGGCATAAAGAAGACCCGGACGAATGGCAGCAGCAAAATCGAAAGGTAACTTTCGAATTCCTGCACGGGGTTTCACTTCCACTAACCCCATCGATCGAGCCTCTTCTAACTGCTCTCGGAGAGTGGCAACGCTCAAACCCAATTCTTTACTTAAGACATTCAACGGGGGAATTCGCTGATCTCCCTCAGGCGGGATTGCCGCAAGGTATAGAAGGAATTCAGATAAAGTGAAAGGTTCAGCGCTCATATGAATAATATGATTATTCTGATGATTTCTATTATAACAGTGTCTGTAAAATGGGGCAATCCTTAAAAGGAGTAATTATTTGCTATTTAATCAGATTAATCGGATTATTTCGGATTTAATCGAATCCGCAGGAATTTTTCGACATAAACCGGCAAATTGGTTTCAGAGTTAATTTCAAACCCGTCGCGATATTTTTCCCGTAAACTCTCACGGCTCATATTTGTCTGTGAGGAATGAGCCAAAATTGCCGAGATCTTTGGTTCAAGAAAATCACTTAATTCCACTTTGGTGTTGGGCTGCTGCGTCAGACTTAACCATACTTCCTCTAGCGCATGCGCTTCGAGCATGCCATCTTCCGTCATGAGTGGATATGCCGGATTCCCGGCAGCAGGAAATACCGCATCGAGAACAGCCTGACCAGCTGCGCGGTGATCAGGATGATTTATCCGGTTTTCAGAAGGAAACAGATTGGTGGGATCACAAGATACCACAATATCAGGTTTCAGTTTGCGGATCTCGGCAATAATTTCGTTCCTTAACCCTAGATTCGAAACCAATTCGCCATCCATATGATTCAGAAAATGAATGGAGCTGACGCCAAGAATTTTCGCAGCATTCGTCTGTTCTTGCTGACGGATGATGCCGAGTTCAAGTGGATCATTTTTGGAATTCTGAGAACCGCGTTGCCCTCTTGTGAGCAAACAATATGAAACCTCATGCCCCTTTGCGCACCACCGGGCAATCATCGCTCCGCAAAAAAAATCCGGGTCATCCGGGTGAGCCAGGACGACAAGGATTTTTTTCTTTTGCAACCATCCTTCGTCAAATGACATTTATTGTCTCCAGCGACATTGACCGCAACCTCCCCCACCACCTTGTTTTCCACCCGCCGGATTGGAACTTTTAGGCATGTTTTCTGGCTCATCAAGCAGCTTGATATCATCTTTATGGTATTCGCGTTTGCCACGCTCGGGTATTTCCACGATGATTACAGCGTTTAGAGGCTGCACATCAACAACTTTCCCTTCCCCGTCAGGTGTAAGCACGCGCCGATTTTTCTTGGGGAGCACCTTGCGCGCATCCACATAGTTTTCGTATTCATAGATCAAGCAGCAGCGCAGGCGTCCACACATCCCGGTAATCTCTGTTGGAGTAAGTGAAATGCCTTGTTCCTTTGCCATTTTGATGGAAATAGAGCTGAACTCAGTGATGAAGCGAGTGCAACATCGGCATTCCAGACCACATGCTCCCAAACCACCCATAATCTTCGCAACGTCACGCGGTCCAATCTGACGCATTTCCACCTGCGCAGGGGCAAATAATTTTTGCATATCCGTTCTTAAGGATTTGAGTTCCACTTTTTCTTCAATGTCACTGCTAAAAAGGATGGTTAACCGGGAGCCATCAAAGCTGTACTCGCTGGCAACAATTTTGATATGGCTCAAATGCAATTCAGCAGCCCGTTCCTTGCATTTTTCCACCACTTCTGGTTCCTGGTTCTGCCAGGATTGTCGCAGCATGAGATCTTTTGGAGTAGCCAATCGATCGATTGTTTTCCAGCTGTTTGTTTTGGCATCCTGAGGAGTTGCAGTGCTCAGGACAATTACCTCGCCAAGCTGCCATCCGCGGCTGGTTTCAACAACTACTACGTCCCCTTTTTGAATATTCTCCACCTGTGAGGCATCGAAATTATATATTTTTCCCACTTTTGAAAATCGAACGCCCACAATCTTCATTATTGAACCATTTTCGGTCATTAAGGTTTCCTTTATTTCTCCTGCCAGGGTCAGTCAACCTGACAAAATGGGATCTGTTTAGATCGTTTCTTTATAACGCTCCAGATATTCAGCCGCCTCTAACCGGGCTTCCTTGAATAGCTCCAATAATTCCTGGTCACTATTCTTAAACCGACGGATCGTTAGCCTGGCACAATGGGTACATCCCCTCATTGCCCGAAATGAATCCGCATTGCATCCCCCACACCCCCCCAAACGCACCATCATCAGGCTAAAACCGACCCGGTCTCCTTCATCCACATCAGGCAGGCAAAGGTGATCAATCAGGTTCTTCCAGGGTTCTCCACGCAAACTTCTCAACGAAGGGATTACACGAAAAGGAAAGAGAATTTCGGTGTCGTCGTTCATCTTGGTTAAACTTGAGCCGGTTGCGCTTTGGCAGCTCGTTCCGCTTCTTCTGCAGCATAATTATTCGGACGAATTTTAGCATAATATTCCAGTGGTCTTCCCAGTTTTTCTTTCGGAAGAATATGGGTCTCACCGCGTACATAGGTGGCAATTTTGAAATTATGATCCATTTTAATCGCATCGAAGGGGCAAAATTCAGCACAGGAGCCGCAATTCATGCATTTGTCGATGTCAATATAAAATTCTTCCGATTCCGTAACCGGTTTTCCAGTTTCCGGGTCCTTTTTTCGGGTAATCCAAATGCATTGCGTCGGGCATACTTTGGAGCAAATCCCACAGGCAGTGCAACGGTACTTACGCTGATTATTTTCATCCAATGTATAGATCAGGAAAGGGATCACCCGAAATTCTTCTGGGATGACCAGGGATTCTTCAGGAAATTGAACAGTGAAGAGTCCATCTGCGTCAATCGTTCCCCGGCGTTTCTTGGCATTTTTATCGAAGAGATCCACAAGATAAGTGGCGAAAAAGTGTCTGAAAGTAAGTCCCAAGCCTTTAAGTAAACCCTTGCCGTTCATTTTTCCTCCATCCTATCGATCCACTTCGCCAAGGACGACATCCACCGCGCCCAGGATCGTAACTGCATCCGCGATTTTTCCACCAACACACATTTTTTCCAGTCCAGTACAATTCATTAAGGATGGCGCCCGCACATGATAACGTTTAGGATTGGCTTTTCCATCTGAGACAACATAAAATCCAAGCTCGCCGCGCGGTCCTTCCACCCGACCGTAAGCTTCACCAGCCGGCACTCTTACCGCATATTGAACTTTACCTGTCTGAATTGGACCCTGTGGCATATACTTGATCACTTGCTGCAATATTCGTATACTTTGTCGGATTTCATCCAGCCGGACCAGGTAACGGTCGTAGACATCGCCATGTTGCCGGTAACAGACATCAAACTCAAGCTGATCATAAATGCTATACGGGTCAGCTTTACGAATATCATACGGCACACCCGAAGCTCGCAACATCGGACCACTTTCCGAGAATGCGATCGCTTCCTCGGCGGTCAAAACTCCCACCCCTTCACAACGTGCCTGCACAATTTCGTTTTCGGTCAGATAGAGATCAATATCGTCAATTTTTCGCGGCAGCCGGTCTTCCACTAATTTCTTTATCTGC
Source organism: Anaerolineaceae bacterium (assembly GCA_018056725.1). Lineage (GTDB taxonomy): Bacteria > Chloroflexota > Anaerolineae > Anaerolineales > Anaerolineaceae > UBA6107. Next base: position 12,332 of record JAGPFF010000002.1, on the reverse strand, counting down.
TTAAAATCAGCTTCTGTAATATCCCGTACCACGCCGCCAAACCGGAAGTAGTTGCACATCATACGTGAACCGGCAACAGATTCGAAAATATCCAGGATCAACTCACGTTCTTCCAGCGCATAAAGTGAAGGGGTGAAGAAGGCGCCAAGATCGTTGAGAAGGAAACCGATCGCCATGGCATGCGAGGCAATTCGGGTCAGTTCCGCCATCATCACCCGCAGAAATTCCGCTCGCTCCGGGGGTTGGATTCCCAACAGTTTTTCAACGGCAAGAGCATATCCAAAATTATTGCTCATGGACGAAAGGTAGTCCAGGCGGTCAGTGTATGGCATATTTTGCAGCCAGGTATTGCGTTCACCAATTTTTTCGTGGTTTCGATGCATGTATCCGATGACTGGTTTCAATGCCAGTACTTTCTCGCCTTCCAGCAAGGCAGCCATACGAAAAACGCCATGAGTGGATGGATGCTGTGGTCCCAGATTGACAATCATATGTTCAACTTTCAGATCATCCGAACCAGCTGGAATCTTGGATTGGAGGATTTTGTAAACGCTCTCATCATTGTCCGGAGTAAAGCCGTTTGGATCAAATTCTTTTGGGTACTGAACATTATCGTTGAAGGGATTCAACGACTCCCGATGAATTCCTTTACCTTCTGGCCAACGGCTTTTGAAAGGTTTTACATCCTCTTCAAAGAGAGGTTCTTTCCAGTCCTTTCGCAGTGGATGACCGGCAAATCCCTCCCACAGTAACAGCCGCCGTAAATCCGGATGACCTTCAAAATGGACACCGAAAAGGTCCCAAACTTCGCGCTCCTGGAAATCAGCTCCAGGGTAGACAGGCATGACACTCGGAACAACTGGTGACTCTCTCGTAGTGAATATTTTCAGTTCAATTATCGGACTGCCTGTGGTCTTATACAAATGGTAGATTATTTCTATCTTGTCTTCTGGAAAATCATCCACCGCAGTAAGGGAGGTCAGGTAATCAAATCCGCATTGTTCTTTTAAATAGAGCATCACCTTCCTGATTGCCACAGTGCTGACAACCACACCGGTAAAACCCGGGCGTGTTTCCATCTCAATTAGTCCGGGAAATTGGGCGATTAAGTCGTTGTAAGTTGAATCGGCAGAGGATGGCTCTATCTGAATGGAGGAATCGCTCATTTTGGTTCTCCTTCTTCCCCAGTTTCATCACCGGTCTCTGCCGGCTTGTGAGTCTCGGCGAAAATAAGATCGCTCTTTCGTGGATCAAACACATCAGGACCCAGGACAGGGATGGGTACTTCCTTGGCAGGTTCTTTGGCGTACCAGCCGCTCTCGCTCATTTTTTCATTCATTACCTTTTTTTGTAATGCATTAAGACCATTAATTAAGGATTGTGGTGTTGGCGGACAGCCGGTAATGTAAACGTCCACCGGAATATAAGTATCAATTCCGGGTACAACAGAATATCCCTCTTTGAAAGGACCTCCGCCACTGGCACAGGCACCCATCGCCACCACGTACTTGGGCAGCGACATTTGATTGTATAAACGGACAATCTGTGGAAGCATTTTTTTCGTTACCGTACCGGCAACAATCATCACATCCGCCTGGCGGGGACTGGGACGCATCACTTCCATCCCAAACCGGGAAAAGTCATACCGGCTTGCGGCAGTGCAAATCATTTCGATCGCACAACATGCCAGACCAAACATCATTGGCCACATGGAATTGCTACGTCCCCAGTTATAGATTTTTTCCAACGTGGTAATGGTTACCTGATGACGCAGTTCTTCAGGAATTTCATACCCTGAATTGTTAAGATCCTGTTTTTCGTCCATATTTACCTCTCGGTTATGGGATTCATTTTCATTTTATCTTTGCTTTTTCAGGTGTCAAGTCTATAATTAGTCTAAATTTATTTTGATTAATTAATTCGGTTTTCTATGAAAACTACCACGGAAAAAATTCTTAATTACCTCGAGAATCATGAATCCGCAACGGTCGAACAAATCAGCCATGCGCTTTTTCTTTCCAAAGCAGATATTCATTATCACATGCAGCAATTGCGGAACACCGAACAGGTGCAGGTGTGCCTGAGTACCTACCAGAACGGTGCTGGTAGACCTGCCCGCCGGTATTCTCTGGTCCGACCAATTTCACCGCAAACAGCCCAATTGATTATTGCTCTTCTGCATGAACAACTTTCCAATTTGGATCAAAGAAAGCAAATCTCAAACGAATTCCCCCAAAGGCTGGCAAATGCTCTTTTGCAACAATGTCCTGCCTGGAAGGAGGAATGCCTTTCTCCAGCGATCCTGCTGAACAGATTAACCCAGGAATTATCCAGATTTGGTTTCACCATGATCTGGCATGCAAGCAGAACCGGTCCAAAAATTTCATTCGTAAAAGAACCATTAACTCAACTTTTGCCTGGTGAAAACCTGGTACAAAAAACTCTTCAATCCATGATCATGCGGATTGAAGAGCGAATTGCCTGATCCATGCCAATGGCAGGAAGGGGTTATTCCACAGTTACGGATTTCGCCAGGTTTCGTGGCTGATCCACATCCAAACCGCGCATGGTAGCGATCTGATAAGCTAATATTTGCAGGGGGATGGAAGTAATCACAGGACTGAGCATCCAGGGGCATTCTGGTACCCAAAGCACCCGGTCTACCAGTTCCCTTACCCGCTCATCCCCTTCCGTAGCCACTGCTATTACTACTCCACCACGCGCTTTCGCCTGCTCAATTTGCGAGATCATTTTTTCGTACCAGGGATCGCGGGTGGCAATTGCCAGAACGGGCATATCTTTATCAATTAACGCGATCGGTCCATGTTTCATCTCGCCTGCGGGGTAGGCTTCGGCGTGCATATAGGATATTTCTTTGAGTTTCAATGCTCCTTCGTACGCGATCGGCATATTGATTCCCCGACCCAGGTATAACATGTCGCGGCTTTCTTTTAATAATTCAGCCACTTGTTCTACTTCATTTTCGCGATCGAGGCAGCGCCCTGCTAATTCCGGCACCAAGCGCAAATCTTCCACAAGATGTTTGCGTTCTTCTACGGACAAAGTTCCACGCATATCCGCCAACAAAACAGCCAGCATATAAAGATCAACCAGAGGTGCAGTAAAAGCCTTGGTAGACGCCACGCCAATTTCCGGACCTGTCTGCATAGAAATGAATCCATCCGCCACGCGCATTGCCTGTGACCCAATGGCATTAACGATTGACCAGGTTGTCGCGCCTTTTTTTCGCCCCTCTTCCATCGCAGCCAGCGTATCTGCAGTTTCGCCTGATTGGCTGATGGCGATAATGGCTGTATTCGCATCCACAATGGGTTCAGAATACCGAAATTCTGAAGCAATTTCCATGGTAGCGGGGATTCTGGCAATTCTTTCAATCAGCATCCGCCCAACCATTCCAGCGTGAGAAGCCGTGCCACAGGCTGTGAGAACGATCTTTTTGATCGCCCTGGCTTTTTCAACGCTCAGGTTCAGCTCTGGTAGACGGATGGTGCCCTCAGCAAAATTTACACGCCCGGCTAATGTGTCGGTGAGTGACCGTACCTGTTCATGAATCTCTTTTTGCATGAAATGCCGGTATTCACCTTTTTCTGCCGATACAGGATCCCATGCAACCGTTGAAGTTTGCACTTTGACTGGAATTCCTTCAAGAGAGGATATTCTTATCCCATCCCGTGTTACCACTGCCATCTGGCGTGATTCCAGAAATACCAGCCGGCGGGTGTGCTCCAGAATCGCTGGAATATCTGAGGCAATGTAATTTTCACCGTTTCCCAGCCCGATGACCACCCCGCCAGCGTTTCCGATGCGGGCGGCTATGATCTTATCCGGTTCGCGAGAAGAAAAAATGACGATGCCATGCGCCCCTTTGAGCTGCTCGAGCGCCTTGCGTACCGCTTTTTCAAGATCATTGGTTACCGAAAAATACTTGTCCACAAGATGGACAATGGTCTCGGTATCCGTATCTGATTGGAACTTTACCCCCTCCGCTTGTAGCTCCTCTTTGAGTTCAATGAAATTCTCAACAATTCCATTGTGTACCACCACAACCTCACCACTGCTCGAAAGGTGCGGATGTGCATTACGGGCGGAGGGTTCACCATGGGTCGCCCAACGCGTGTGACCGATGCCAATTGTGCCGGCAACGGGGTCTGAGAGAAGATTACCTTCCAAATTGCTTAATTTCCCGGCGTTTCGGCGGACTTCGATTCTTCCATTCGTCAGCACAGCGATACCCGCTGAATCGTAGCCGCGATATTCAAGCTTCTTGAGACCGTTTAGTATGATGGGAGTTGCGTTTCTTTCTCCAATATAGCCGACAATTCCACACATGCCTTCCTCCAAATTGTAAACATAAAATTACAGAGAGAATCCATCTCTGTTCAAAAGGAGTGTATTGTCTGCTTGTTGGAAATAGCAGGATTCAATCCTGGAGGGCATCCGCTGATCTTTCGATTTTCCCGGTCTTCCCGGTTAACTTTACCTCGCGGTAAAGAACCCTCATCCTCGTCAACCTGGCAATATTGCCGGTCCATGCGCTACTCTATTTCATAATCATTACAAGTAGAACCATACTCCTTTTGTACCAAAATTATACCTCATGAATTTTTGCTTCCCCTTTTTGCTATCACATAATAAAGCCATTGGTATAATGCAGGAAAGACCAGCAAATAGAATTTAGAATTGGAAAACAAAACCGCTCACTCTAGATCAATTCTTGTAGATAATCAAGATCAAAAGAACTTCCGCTATGTGCAGATTGACGCCATCGGTGTTGGTCTTGCCAATGCCATTAGTCCTTTCCTTCCGGTATTTCTGACTTACCTGAACGCCTCCACGTTTCAGATCGGGCTGCTTTCCTCCATGCCGGCAATTACTGGCTTGATTCTGGCGATTCCTCTGGGTCGTTTCCTGCAGCGACAATCGAATATTATCAAATGGTTTAGTATCGCCCGTTTGCTCGTTATCGCTTCCTATGCCATTACCGGTGTCATCTCTTTTATTCTTCCCGATAAAATTCTCGTCAATTCCATATTGACCATTTGGGCAATCGCCACAGTTCCACAAACCCTTGTCTCGATCACTTTCTCCGTGGTGATGAACGCAGTCGCCGGTCCGGATCGCCGATTTGAACTCATGTCTCGCCGCTGGTCTACGATGGGGCTCACCACCACGATTGCGGTACTGGCTTTAGGTCAAATGTTGGATCGGGTAATCTTTCCGTTAAATTATCAGTTGATGTTTATTGGACTATCGTTGGGTGGCTTGCTTAGTTATTACTACTCCTCGCATATCGTGTTAACTCCAACCGCACCACCACCCTTGAATTACTCCCGCGGTTGGCGCGCGGATATGAAAGATATGATCGCTCTGGTAAAGAAAGAAAAGCCCTTTCTGAGCTTCATGGGGAAAAGACTGCTGGTGATGAGTGGATTGCAAATGTCCGCTCCTCTTGTGCCGATCTATCTCGTGCGCACTGTGCACGCCACGGATAGTTGGATCTCAATCATTACCATGTCTCAAACAGCCATCCTTTTTATTGGCTATTTCCTCTGGACGAGAATCTCCCGCAAGCAGGGATCGAAGGCTGTTTTACTGTGGACAACATTGGGTATTTCGTTTTATCCTTTATTGCTCACCTTCACAACTGTCCCCTGGCAAATTGCCATCTTTGCCGGATTTGCGGGAATTTTCCAGGCTGGATTGGATCTCGTCTTCTTTGATGAATTGATGAAGAACGTTCCGGTTGAGTACAGTGCCATTTTTGTTTCGGTGGCACAAATGATGCAGTACATGGCGGCAATATTTTCACCAATGATCGGCACATTGCTTACTGATACGATTTCGATTCAAGCGGGTTTAATTGGAGCGGCAATCATGCGTTTCTCCGGTTTTATCGCTTTCCTTGTTGGCGGTTCCACCTTTTTCACCCTGAAAAAAACCGCTCCAGCGGATGACCATTCTTGACTTTTTATCCGCGGCTTCGTAGAATCAAAGAAGGATAGGCAAGAGTTCCTTAAATAACCGGTACAATTGTAGTGCTGAAGGGGTTGTTCAAATTTATTACCACTCGGAGGATCAATGAATACACCAAAAGAATTGAAATACGCGAGTACGGATGAATGGCTGAAAGTGGAAAAGAATATCGCCACTCTCGGTGTGACCGACTATGCCCAGGGGCAACTTTCCGATATTGTCTTTTTTGAGGTTACTGTGGATGTCGGAGATCAGGTTGAAAAAAATACCATCGTCGCAACCATTGAATCCGTCAAGGCAGCAGCCGATGTGAAACTTCCCGTATCCGGTAAAGTGATCGAAATCAATGAAGACCTCGCCGATAAACCTGAGCTGATCAATTCCGATCCATTTGGTGCTGCCTGGATGCTCAAGGTGGAGCTCACCGATCCGGCTGAAGTGGACGCTCTGATGGATGCGGATGCTTATGCGGCTTTTTGTGAGACTCGAGGTCACTAATGTTTATTCCTCATACCGAGGCTGAAACCAAAGAAATGCTCAAGGTCATTGGTGTTAAGGAGATTAAAGATCTCTTCACTGATGTTCCCGAGCGCTTTCGTTTTCCAGATCTAAAACTGCCAAAGGTAATGACAGAAATGGAAATTCTGGCTGAAATGCAGGAATTTGCTGAAGCCAATGAAGCCACCGACCATCTCGCTTGCTTTTTAGGTGCCGGAGCCTATCGGCATTATATTCCTGCCGCCGTTAATGCCATCATTAGCCGGGGCGAGTTTTATACCGCTTACACGCCATATCAACCTGAAGTATCTCAGGGCACCTTGCAGTCAATTTTTGAATTTCAAACCCTGGTCGCCAATCTCACAGGGATGGATGTCAGCAACGCTTCGCATTACGATGGTGCAACCGCGGCAGCTGAAGCGGGCATTATGGCATACCATCACTTCAGAGGGAAGAGGAGAAAAATCCTTCTCTCTTCAGCCGTCAATCCTCAATATCGCGAAGTAATGTGTTCCTACCTTTGCGGGTATGAGAATTTGGAGTTGGTTACGCATGAAGGGGCAAAAGGATGTATGGAAGATCCAGACGAACTGGCAGATCTGATCGATGATCAGACAGCTCTCGTTTTGGTGCAATATCCTGATTTCTTCGGTCGTCTCTTCGACTTTCAGAACCTGATACAAAAGGCCCATCAAGCAGGTTCGTTGATTGCCATGGTGGTTAACCCCACCGCACTTGGGATTCTTAAGACACCTGGTGAAATGGGTGCTGATATTGTGGTCGGCGAAGGACAGCCTTTAGGGATTCCTCTCTCGTATGGCGGTCCCTACCTGGGTTTCCTGGCAACCCGGAAGGAATTTGTACGCAAGATCTCAGGTCGTCTCGTTGGCGAAACAACCGATGTGGAAGGTCGGCGTGGTTACGTCTTAACGCTCACCGCCCGCGAGCAACATATCCGCCGTGAAAAGGCAACCTCCAATATTTGTACCAACCAGGGTTTGATGGCGCTGGCAGCGACAGTTTATATGAGCCTGCTGGGAAAACAGGGAATGAAGCAGGTCGCCAATCTTTGCTACCAGAAAGCTCATTATGCAGCAACAATGATAAACAATCTCCCTGGTTTTACGGCGCTTTCTGATACCCCCTTCTTCCATGAATTTGTGGTGCGCTGTCCAATGGATGTGGGACATCTCAATGAACATTTGCTCGAGATGGGTTTCCTGGGTGGCTATGATCTTGGGATGGTCAACCCATCCCTTAAGAACCATATGCTGGTTGCTGTCACCGAAATGCTTTCAAAACAAGAAATTGAAGATTTCGTTGATGCTCTGAAGGAGGCTGCCCATGACTGAACCCACCATTTACGAACTTTCTTCACCCGGAAGAACAGGTGTGCGGTTTCCTGAATCAGATGTCCCGGAGACAGCCCTGCCCGAAGGGTTCGTCCGCTCTGAGCTTCCCTTCCCGGAACTGGCGGAAGTGGATGTCGTACGTCATTTTACTCACCTTTCGTCAATGAATTACAGCATCGATAAGGGGTTTTATCCCCTTGGCTCATGCACGATGAAATACAATCCAAAAATCAACGAAGTCACCGCCCGCCTGCCTGGGTTTTCGGAAGCCCACCCACTTCAACCGATCGAAACTGTACAGGGTAGCCTGTTTCTCATGTATCAGTTGCAAGAATATTTAAAAGAAATAAGCGGATTTGCAGCTGTATCTTTGCAGCCAGCTGCCGGTGCTCAAGGCGAGTTTACAGGCGTGAGGATTATTAAAGCCTACCATCTTTCGCGGTCAGATGATAAAAGGACCCGCATGCTCATTCCAGATTCGGCTCATGGCACCAATCCAGCAACCTCAGCCATGACCGGATTTGAAGTTGTACCGGTTCCCTCTGATACTCGTGGCAATGTCGATCTCACTGCCCTCCGCGCTTTGTGTGATGATACCGTTGCCGGGTTAATGCTGACCAATCCGAATACGCTGGGTTTATTCGATGAGCACGTGACTGAAGTCATCGAGATTGTCCATCAGGCTGGTGGTCTGGTTTATGGCGATGGCGCCAATCTCAATGCCTTGCTTGGCATTGCCCGACCCGGCGAAATCGGTTTTGATGTCATGCACTTCAATCTGCATAAAACATTCTCCACCCCTCATGGCGGCGGTGGACCGGGATCTGGTCCAGTGGGGGTTTCAGCAAAACTGAAAGATTTTCTGCCTGCCCCAATTGTTGGCATTGTGGAAGAAGCCACCAGTGACCAGGCACCGCTCTATGGCTACCTGACACCAGCGAAATCCATTGGCAGAGTGAAGTCGTTTAATGGTCAATTTGGCATGCTTGTCAGAGCCTACACCTACATTCGCATGCATGGTCCGGATGGCTTGCGAAAAATCGCTGAATATGCCGTCCTTAATGCGAATTATCTTCTCGCTCGTCTAAAGGGAGTTTACACTCTGCCATTCGATCGGACTTGCATGCACGAATTCGTCCTTGAAGGAGTCTGGCAGTCGCTGCCGGAGATTCATGCGCTGGATATTGCCAAAAGATTGATGGATTATGATTTCCACCCACCCACAAACTACTTCCCTCTCATCGTGCATGAAGCCTTAATGATCGAACCAACCGAAACAGAAAACAAGCAGACTCTCGATGCCTTTGCGGATGCTCTGTTGAAAATCGCCGAGGAAGCCAGAACCAGCCCCGAATTATTGAAGGAAGCACCGCACAACACACCTGTAAGCCGCCTGGATGAAGTTAAAGCCGCAAAAGAGCTGGTCCTTTGCTGCTGGTTACCGGACTCTCTTCAATAAGAAGGACAAAAATTAAGATTGAAATCCAAAAGACTCCCCTGGAAATTGATCAGGGGAGTCTTTTCTTATGTATTTTGGAGTTTTTCTCGAACCATTTTAGCGATCAGATCCAAGGCTTCGGAGAGTTTTTCAGGGTCTTTTCCTCCCGCCTGTCCTAAAACAGGTCGTCCTCCGCCACTGCCACCTAATAAGGCTGCTGCCTGACGCACAAGTTCACCAGCATGAATGCCCTTTTTGACCACGTCTTCGGTGACGGCGCAAACAATCATCGGTTTTTCATTCACGATGGAACCAACAGCGACAACGCCGCTGGTAAACTTTTGACGGAAACGATCAGTCATTTGCCGCAGACTCTCCGCGTCTGCTCCCTCAAGAGGTACGGAGAGGATTGAAACATCCTTCACATTAATTGCCTGACCCATGCTGGCATCAAATTCCTGTTGCACCAATTCCTGCCTCGTCCGGCTTAGTTCAGCCCGTAAATCAGAAATTTCATCCAGAATGCCGTTAATCTTTGGGATGATTTCATTTATGGACGCATTCGTCATACGGGCTATCCGTTGCAGGGTCTTATTGCGTGACCGGATTACTTGATAAGCAGCATGACCAGTAACTGCTTCAATTCGCCGGATGCCAGCCGCTGCACTACCTTCACTCAGGATGATAAAAGATCCAATTTCTGCGGTATTTTCAACGTGAGTGCCGCCGCAAAGTTCGTAAGATACAGGATGATCTTCATCAATGGTTACAGTGCGTACTTTTTCACCATATTTTTCCCCGAATAATGCCATGGCTCCCTCAGCCATCGCTGTCTGCAGACTTTTCTCTTTAATGGATAATTGATGCGCAGAAAGAATCTCTTGATTTACACCACTTTCAATCAGATCAAGTTGTTCAGGGGTAACCGCTTCTGGATGCGTGAAATCAAACCTTAACCGGTCTGGAGCTACAAGCGAACCGGATTGACGCGCATGGTCTCCCAGCACTTTGTGAAGCTGAGCATGCAACAGATGAGTGGCAGTGTGATTGCGCATAATATCCATACGCCGCTCGCGGTCAACTTTTAATTTTGCCTGGCTTCCATTCCGAACCACCCCCCGCGTCACTGTACCAATATGAATGATCACTCCTGAAGCTGGTCGCCGCACATCTTCCACCTCAACTTCCCAGCTACCATCCGCAGCTTTAATCCAACCTGTATCGCTTACCTGTCCGCCTGACTCGATATAGAAACCTGTGCGTGGGACGATGACTTCTACAGTGGTACCAGCTTCCGCCTCTTCAATTGGTTCACCCTCTGAAAACAACCCGACGATTTTGGTGTCCACTTCCAACCACTCGTACGGGTTATAGGCTACGCCAGTGGCTGGCAGCTGATTTTCGCGCGCCAAATCCTCAAACGCTTTCCGGTACACCTCCACCATTTCACCGCCCATGGTCCCAAAGACCTTACCGGCACCGGATTGAATTCGATGATTCTCCATCGCTGCCTTAAAACCATTCTCATCAACATCGAGTCCGGATTCTCTGGCAACATCACGTGTAAGTTCCAGTGGCAAACCATGCGTTGCATAAAGCTCAAACGCTTTTCCGCCATCCAGTTCGTGCCTACCGGTTTTCTTCATTTCTTCAAGAAGATCTTCAAGGTGGAAAAGCCCCCCTTCAACGGTTCTTTGAAAGCGCTTTTCTTCCCGGGTAAGGTTATCCAAAATACTTTTTTGGTTTTTCAACAGCTCAGGGTAAGCAGTCCCATATTCATCAATCACAACCCTGGCGATTTTCGCCATGAAAGGTTCATTCAAGCCAATTTTTGAAGCAAAACGGGCAGCCCGTCGAATGATCATTCGGCAGACGTAATTTCGACCGACATTCCCCGGCACGACCCCATCCGCAATGAGGAAGGAAGCAGCCCGGGTGTGATCGGCAATGACCCGGTAAGGAGTAAAATTTTCATTCATTTCGGTTTCGCTCGCACCGGCAAGCTCGCGAATTTTATTGATCATTGGAGAGAAAAGATCCGTGCGATAATTCGAATTCACATCCTGAAGAATGGCAACAATACGATCCAAACCCATCCCGGTGTCTACGTGTTTGGCAGGAAGTGGATCAAATCGGGTTTCACTCACCCGGTTATACTGAATAAACACCAGGTTCCAAATTTCAAGAAAACGGGCACAGTCCCCGTTAACCCTGCAGACATGCCCGGGTTCATTCTTGCGGTTGCAAAATTCAGCACCTCGATCCATGTGGATTTCACTGCACGGACCGCACGGTCCTGTTTCTGCCATTTCCCAAAAGTTTTCTTTACGTCCAAAATAGAGGATATGGGTGGGATCGATCCCCGGTTGCTGATTCCAGATTTCAGCAGCTTCATCATCCGTAGGTATCTGCTCTTTTTCGTCACGAAAAACGGTCGTGTGGAGCCGTTTCGGATCAATCCCCCACACATTGGTCAATAAATCCCATGCCCAGGTGATCGCTTCCTTCTTGTAATAATCTCCAAAAGACCAATTCCCCAGCATTTCGAAGAATGTATGATGGGAGTCATCCCTGCCCACATCGTCCAGATCGTTGTGTTTACCGGCTACACGCATACACTTCTGTGAATCCACTGCGCGCCGGTAGTCCCGTTTGTCCAGCCCGAGGAAAACGTCTTTGAACTGCACCATTCCGGCGTTGGTAAATAACAAGGTCTGATCCCCTCCCGGCACCAAGGACGAGGATGGAACCACCGTGTGCCCCCTTGCCGCGAAGTAATTGATAAATGATTGCCTGATTTCCGCACCGGTCATTTTCTGCGTCATTTTTTCACCTGATGATTTTTTCAAAGTAGGCTAAATTATAACCAATAATAGGAGGTTAAAAGAAAAAACCGCGGTGGAGGTGACCGCGGCTTTTTCAAGGAGGATGGTTTTACCTGGAGACCGCCAGTTTAACCATTTTGCCTGCTTTATCCAGTGTGACCCGGGCATATTGTTTGTGAACTTTCTCCCGCAGGGTCACTTGCTTGCTAAAACTTACAACTACCT
>JAGPFF010000024.1 GCA_018056725.1 Anaerolineaceae bacterium | reverse complement strand
CTCCTGAACGGCATGATCAAGATCATTTCCCAGATAAATCGCCGGAATTGTTTGCTGCACTTCCGGGATGAGACTAAAGATACCTCCTCCATAACTCAATGGAATCTCAAGCTCCTGTAGAAGGAGGAAGGCATCACGCAGACTTGCGGCTGTTGGCAAAGTTTGGGCAGTAAGAATGATTAAATCCGGGTGAACTTGTAATGCCGTCGGCACTAATTTATCCAGAGGGATGTCCCCGCTTAGGTTTAAAACATTGAATCCGTGCCTTACGAGGAGTAAATGAAGAAATAAAGCTGAAAGGGTATGCTGTTCACCTGCCGGGCAACCAATCAGAATAGTTTGGTTCCGGGTGGGTGGAGGATTAAGGAGAATGAGGGTTTGAAGCCGCTGACTGGTTAAGATGGAAGCAAAATGTTCCTGCTGTACTGTGATGACATTTTCAAACCAGCCAGAACCAATTTCGTGCAGGCTTTGACGAAGGATTTGAGTCACTACGGTTTCAACCGAATAAATGGCAAAAGCCTGATCTAATATGAGGTCTGCTTTTTGTTTGTCAAATCTCAAACAGGCAGCAAGCCAATCCTCCCGAAGCGTAGCCAGGGTTAATTCTGGTGTGGAGGCTACCGGAGAAAAGGGGGTAGCCTGTTGATGGGTTTGGGTGAAAGGATCGCCGCCTTTTTCGAGGATTGAGTTCCAGAGATCTACGGCATGTCGGATGCTCAGTCCTTCTGCAATTTTGTTTTTCAGCCAGAGAATTGTGGCTATATCGTAGTCGGAATAAACGCGATGTCCTCCTTCAGTGCGTTGCGGCTTTGGCAATTGATAGCGCTTCTCCCAAACGCGTAGCAAATCAGCTTTTAAACCTGTTTCACGGAGAACTGCATTTAGATTGTAGCGGGGTGTTTTATCCAGATTGGTCATCCTCATTCCTGTAACTCAAATAAACCTTGCTTGTTTATCATATCCCGAAGTCAAATATTTGTCAATATTATATCGACAAATACTTGACATTATCAGATTAATTAGATATAATTTGGTGGAAATTTGGAGAGGAGTGTGGATGAAAACTTTAATCACCGGTGGTCGAGGATTAATTGGCAGTGCATTGACCAATTTGCTTCTTCAGGATGCAGATCGGATTTTTGTACTCACAAGAAACACCTCTTCAATAGAATCAAAACCGGAAAAGATCACTTATATTCCCTGGGATGCTATGACAGACAGGGGGTGGGGTCATTTGCTGGAAGAGGTGGACGCAGTGATTCACCTTTCCGGCGAAAATCTTTCCGCCGGGCGCTGGACTCCAAAACAAAAAGCCAAATTGCTTGAAAGCCGTGTAAAGTCCGGTCAAGCTGTTGTAGAGGCATTTCATAAGGTTAAACGAAAACCGTCGGTTCTGATTCAAGCCTCCGGAGCAGGATATTATGGCGTGTCCAATCCTGAATTGTTGGATGAAAATGCTCCTAATGGAAAGAATTTCCTTTCATCTCTCGCCAGAGAATGGGAGGAGAGTACAAAAGCGGTTGAATCGCTAGGAGTCAGAAGGGTGATCATTCGTTCTGGGGTGGTATTTTCACCTGATGGCGGAGCGCTCAAGCGGATGGTTCTCCCCTTCAAAGCTTTTCTTGGAGGAAGGTTGGGAAGTGGAGATCAATGGCTTTCCTGGATTCACATCGAAGATGAAGTAAGAGCCATTCAGTTTCTCCTCAATCATGAAATGGCGTCAGGACCCTACAATCTATCTGCCGTCCTGGTAACCAATTCGGAATTTGCTCAAATTGTTGGAAAAGTATTGGGAAGACCCGCAATTCTGCCGGTTCCCTCCCTGGCTTTGCGCTTTCTACTGGGTGAGATGAGTACGGTTGTCCTTGACGGTCAGCGCTTATCTTCCCGGCGATTATCCAATCTTGGTTTTACATTCAAGTATCCATTGTTAGAGGATGCCTTGAATAATATATTAATTTCTCAATCTTAGGAGTTTAGGCATGAAAGACAAAATAAGACAAATAGCAGTTGTGCTCTCTTCGTTGCTCACGATCGTGGTAAATTCACTCGCCAATGCCCTGCCATTAAATGGGCAAACCACCGCTGAAATTTCAGACCGTTTTGTGGTTTACTTTACCCCTGCTGGATATGTGTTTTCGATTTGGGGGGTGATCTATATCGGGCTGATCGCCTTTACGATTTTCCAGGCTTTACCTTCTCAACGCGAGAATCCTCGGTTACGGGTAATTGGCTGGTGGATGGTCGCGGGATCGCTCGCAAATAGTGCCTGGATCTTCTTCTGGCATTATGAGGTCTTCCCGTTGACACTGGTTGTGATGTTGGCTTTACTGGTGTCGTTAATTGTCAGTTACTTACGTATCAGGCAAAATCAAGTTGGGATAACCACAGTGGAGCGACTGACGGTGCAGGTACCGCTGAGCATTTATCTCGGTTGGATAACGGTAGCCACGACGGCGAATATAACTTCACTTTTAGATTTTTGGAAATGGAATGCCTGGGGAATTTCTTCGATCACCTGGTTGTGGATTGTGCTTGGTGTCGTGGTTATCCTGACCGGGGTGATGACGCTCACTCAAAAGGATATTGTTTATGATCTCGTCATACTTTGGTCTGTGGCGGGTATCGGCGTCAAACATGCAGGCACTGCGAACGTGGCTACCGCTGCCTGGATCGCCTTTGGGTTGGTGTCGTTGATGGTGATTACCACTGGAGTTCGAGCTCTGATTATGCCAAAAAAGAAGGCATTATCAGAGAATAATTAATTCAAGGAAATGAATTGATTATCAAAATGCTGTGTGCATATAATGAATTAACCCTCAACATATCTTAAAGAGGAGGAAAAATGTCAAAAATAGAATTAAATCGACCTGCACCTGATTTTACTCTGGCGGATTTTGATGGAAACAATATCTCGTTAGCAGATTATAAGGGCAAGATGAATGTACTGCTTGTTTTTAATCGAGGCTTTTCTTGACCATTTTGCCAGAGGCATATGGCGCAGTTGCGCCAAGACGCAGAATTGTTTAATCAAAGGGATACAGCTATCCTCATTGTTGGTCCAGAAAATGCTGAGGCATTTCGATCTTACTGGCAAAAACATGATCTCTCATTTATCGGGTTGCCCGATCCTGGGGTCACTGTGCTTAAGAAATACGGTCAGGAAGTCAATCTATTTAAGCTTGGTCGAATGCCAGCTCAGGTAATCGTGGATAAAGAAGGAATTGCCCGGTTTGTGCATTACGGGCACTCCATGTCAGATATACCGGATAATGCTGAATTATTAGATCTACTCGATAAAATTAACAATCGTTAAGGAGAAACTTCTATGATTTTATCTATCTTAAAGGTAATCGCTTCAATTGCCACTGCAGCAACTGGTCTTCTTGCATTGGTAAAACCAGATGCGATTTATGGTTTCACCGGTCTTACCGCTACTGGAGTACGCGGAATTTCGGAAATTAGGGCAATATTTGGTGGACTTTTTATTGCCATGGGGATAGTCCCATTATTTCTTAAACCACAGGGTTTCAAAATGTTAGGAATCGCTTATCTGGCGATTGCGCTTGCCAGAATCTTTTCCATGATTTTTGATCACTCCTTCGAAAATTCAAATATCATCAGCCTGGTAACTGAAATTGTCCTTGGTGTGATACTCGTTTTATAAGGAGCGAAGATGACAATTCGGATTGTTACTGACAGTACCTGTGATCTGCCTGCCAGTGTCATTCAAAAATATGACATCAAGGTGTTACCACTTTATATCAATGTGGGTGAAAAGGAATTTCTTGATGGGATTGATATTACACGGGAGGAGTTTTATACACGACTCCCTGATTATCCCAGCCACCCAAAAACAGCTGTTCCTTCTCCGTTAAAATTCAAAGCAATTTATGATGCGCTGGCAGAGGAAGGAGCATCGGATGTGATTTCGATTCACATCTCAGAATCACTGAGCGCGATGGCAAATGTAGCTCGTGCAGCCGCGCAGGAAACAAATTCAACGAAGGTTCATGTAATTGATGGCGGGCAGTTAAGCCTGGGAACAGGCTTTTTGGTGGAAAAAGCCGCAGAACTGGCTTCAATGGATGTGAAGGTGAAAGAGATTTTGAATGAAATCACTTCACAGATGAAGCGAAGCTATGTTTTTGCAGCTTTAGACACGCTTGAGTTCCTAAAACGCAGCGGTAGAATGAACCGCTGGGTAAGCAATCTGGGATCCTTGCTTCAAATTAAACCAATCCTAACCATGCATGACGGTAAGCCTGGAAATGAAAGAGTACGAACCCGTGAGAAAGCCATGCATCGAGTGGTGGAATTGTTGGCCAGCGTAGGGAAGATTGAACGAGTGGCAATGGTTCATACTCACGCCCCTGAACGAATTATGGAATTGAAACGAATGGCAGCCAGTCTTTTACCACAGGGAGAACTTTGGTGTGAAGATATTACCCCTGTCATCGGCGCTCATATTGGTCCTGGTGCCGTTGGGTTTGCCGTGGTTAGTGCCGGCTAATTTTTTCAACTAACATGGAGCTGAAGTAAACATGGTCTTTTTACAACCTTACTTGATCCTGGGTGGCGTGGTGGTCGGGATGATGACCGTATTATGGCTGGTCAGCCTGGCGCTAAAGAACTCCAGTATTGTAGATATTTTTTGGGGAGCCGGATTTGTCCTCTTTTCCTGGGTGGCATTTTTTCTGACGCCTGAAGGATTTCTACCCCGAAAACTCATCCTGGTTACATTGGTCACTCTGTGGGGATTGCGGCTTTCGATTTACATACTCCTTAGAAACTGGAAAAAACCGGAGGATTTTCGCTATCAAAAGTGGCGGGAACAACACGGTAAAAACTGGTGGTGGTACAGTTACCTGCAAGTATTCCTCCTTCAGGGTGGACTGATGTGGATCATTGCCGTTCCTCTTCTGGCTGCAATGGTGAGCCCCAATGCGCCGTCTCATTTGGTAGTTGGGGATTATGCCGGGGTTTTTCTCTGGCTGATCGGCTTCTTTTTTGAATCTGTGGGTGATTGGCAGCTTAAACGCTTCAAGGCAGATCCGGCAAATAAAGGAAAAGTCCTGGATCGGGGAGTTTGGAAATACACCCGCCATCCAAATTACTTTGGCGATGCGGCGCAATGGTGGGGATTTTACCTCCTGGCAGCTTCTGCCGGAGCCTGGTGGACGATTTTCAGTCCAATCCTGATGACAACCTTGCTGGTGCGGGTTTCGGGCGTGAAATTGCTTGAGAAAACCCTTGAAACTCGACCTGGATATAAGGAATATGTCGAACGTACGAGCGCATTCATTCCCTGGTTTCAGAAAAAGGCATGACACTTTCAAACAATCAAAACGCCGGGAATTCCCGGCGTTTTGATTCTTAGGTGCAAATCAGGCGTAAACGCGCACTTAAGGATGAAAAACCAGGTCTTCCGGGGGGAAATTTCGAAAGGATAGGCGTAAGTTTCACTTTCAGATAGGATCGTGGTTTTTCTTTTTATCGGTTATGGGCATAGCAGGAGTTGAGCGGGTTACTCAAGAAGTTCTACCCAGGCAGTCCGATCATGATCTGAGGCTGAACACGCTATATTCACGGAATGGATATTCAAAATAATCAGGTTTCTTAATCGTGGGTATATAAATTGGTGTTTTCGCTAATCCAATTTATAATTTGGATTACCGGCATCAAAAATCTATCACGATCCATCTTCTCGAGGATATATGACAATCATCTCCGATTTACTTTCCACCTTACCCAGCGATCCCATCCCGGTTCAAAATGTCGTAATCGGGGTTCACTGGACGTTGGTTACCAGCCGCTTTAGCGGGTTAGGTTCCACTCTGGTGAATAGCGGACCGCATGGCTCGGGGCGTATGCGGGATGTTGGAGATTTGCTTAACAAGAATGCCCAGGAACTTGCCGGCTGGTTGGAATCGGACAATCTGCTTGAAGCCAGCGTGGGCATGGCTGCATTGAATTCGATTATTGAAGTTCCAGAGAAGCAGTTGCAGCCAGTCAACGCTGCCGAGGTGATCGAAAGGGAAGCCAGGGGGAAAAATCTGGCGGTTATCGGACATTTTCCCTTCCTTGAGCGCCTGAAGGGTGTGGTGCGGAATCTATGGGTGATGGAGCAGAACCCCTACGGCGATGATCTGCCGGAGGAAGCTGCCCAGGAATATGTTCCCGGGGCGGATGTGGTGGCAATTACCGGCACTGCCTTCATCAACCATACCATTGAGAATTTGCTCCCACTTTGCCGTCAGGATGCCCTGGTGATGATCCTCGGTCCCTCCACTCCTCTTCATCCCATGCTATTCGATCGCGGTATTTCTTACCTATCAGGTTCGCGCGTGGTGGATCCCTCCGCTGCTCAGTTAACCATCCAACAGGGAGCCGGCTTTCCTCAGGTAAAAGGGGTTCAGGTGGTCACCATGGTAAAACAGATTCAATCCTAAAGTTGTAGGTTGAGGTTTCCTCAATTGGCAGTGCGCTCTAATCTATCGTAAAATAGAAGCAGAAATTCCTGACAAAAACTTATTCTGACTATTCCAGTTGCACAAAAGATGGAGGAAGTGGTGAATCAAGAAATCAGCCTGTTGATTAATAATGAAGCGAAGACCTTGTTGGTGGGTGAAGAAGAGACCCTGCTCGATGCGCTGCGGAATGCCTCCTACTTTAGCGTTAAGTATGGCTGTGGTTCTGGCGAATGTGGCGCCTGTACCGTGCTGATAGATGGAAGACCCGTTCGCAGCTGTACCGTCAAAGCAAAGGACGCGAATGGAAAACAAATCACAACTCTCGAAGGATTGAGCATTAACGGTGAACCCGGTGTGATTCAGCAGGCGTTCATCGAAACCGGTGCGATTCAGTGCGGATACTGTTCTCCTGCATTAATCCTTTCCTCCAAAGCCTTATTGGATCGGAATCCTTCTCCTACGGATACCGAGATCCGTAAAGCCCTTAACCCGGTTCTTTGTCGTTGTACAGGCTACGTGCGGGGGGTTAATGCCGTCCAGCGGGCGGCAGCTGTTCTGAGGGGCGAAACACCGACTCCCTTTACTCATATTGCCCGAGACTTGCCGGAAGACCTCGCCAGGGTGGATATTCCTGCTGAATTCTTTCGCGCCGATGGGAAAACAGATCCGCTTCCTCCTTTAGTCTATACCCCTGCCAATATGGAAAAGACACACATCATTGGCAAATCAGAGGTCAAAGTGGACGCGCGGAAACTGGCATTGGGGAAGCCCGTTTTTACTGACGACTTTCGCCTTCCGGGAATGCTGTATGCTGCCATGCTTACCAGCCCGCATGCCCATGCCCGGATCAAACGAATCGATGCGACGAAAGCACGCGCCTTGCCCGGTGTGCGTGCTGTTCTAACTCATCAGGATATTCCACGGGTGAAATATGCCAGCGGCGGACAGAGTTATCCTCAACCCTTACCCTACGATCAGGTCAGCCTGGATGATAAAGTTCGTTTCGTTGGCGACCGTGTGGCAGTAGTTGCCGCCGATTCGCTCGAGATTGCAAATAAAGCCCTTGAACTGATTGATGTGGAATACGAAGTTTTACCGGCGGTTGTGGATATGGAAGAGACGATGCGCGATGGTGCGCCGGTCATTCATGATGAAGCGGATACGGAAGGAATTTACGATCGCGACCATAATATTGTGTATCACATCGAAGCCAAAGTAAGTGATGTAGAAAAAGCCTTCTCCGAAGCGGATCATGTCTTCGAGGGGGAATACCATACCCAAAAGCAGCAACATGTTCATCTGGAACCTCATGTTTGCATCACTTACTTCGATGAAGATGACCGCCTGGTGGTTCGCACGAGCACGCAGGTGCCCTTCCATACCCGGCGGATCATTGCTCCGCTGATTGGGATGCCGATCAAGAAAATCCGGGTAATTAAACCGCGCATTGGTGGCGGATTTGGCAACAAACAGGAAGTATTGATCGAGGATCTCTGCGCTCATCTCACTTTGAAAACTCAGCGCCCGGTGCGAATGGAATATACCCGCGAACAGGAATTCACCAGTTCACGCACCCGGCATGCCACTACCATCCGTTATAAGGTGGGTGTAAAAGGTGACCGGGTCACAGCTACTTCACTTTATTTGATCGGCGATACCGGTGCTTACGCCACCCATGGTCTGACGGTCAATATGGTGGGAGGTTTCAAAGGGCTGACGCTCTATAATTCACCCGCTGCAAGCTTTGTAAGCGATGTTGTTTACACCAACACCGCGGTTGCCGGAGCCTTCAGGGGGTATGGCAGCATGCAATGCGAATTTGGTATTGAAGTACTGATGAGTGAAATCGCCGAGAAGCTTGGTCTGGATGTGATCGAGTTCAAACGCAAGAATTGGATCAAGGTCGGCGAGAGTATGTACTTATCAGAGCAGCTGGGCGAGGGCAGAACGGGTGTCAAACAGTCACTGGAAACCAGCGCCTTCGATCAATGCGTGGACATTGGCGCAAAGATCATGGACTTCAAAGCAAAAAAGGCGAAATATCGCAACCAGACCGGGCGCTACCGCCGGGGTGTGGGCATGGCAGTGGTGATGCATGGCAGCAGTGTGGCGAATCTGGATATGGCTTCCACCACTCTTAAGATGAACGATGACGGTTCTTTCAACCTTTTGATGGGCGCTACGGATCTCGGCACGGGATCGGATACGGTTCTTGCGCAGATTGCCGCTGAAGTATTAAACCTTGATCTCGATGATCTCATCGTCTATTCCTCAGATACCGATTTCACCCCCTTTGATAAAGGTGCGTACGCCAGCAGCACCACTTATTTAACCGGTGAGGCGGTACGAAAAACGGCTGAATCGGTCAAGAAACAACTACTGGAACAGGCTGCGGTCATGTGGGACATCCAGGATCCTTCCTCTCTCAAACTGGGTCATAAAAAAGTGATTGCGCCCAATGGCAAAGAACTGAGCTACGAAAAGATTGGTCTTGCCAGCCTGCATCAGCAAAACCAGCATCAAATCATGGCGACGGAATCACATGTCAGTCCGGTCAGTCCACCACCTACAGCGGCGCAGTTTGTTGAGATTGTTGTGGACACTGAGACCGGTCACATTGACGTGGAACGGATGCTGATGGTTGTGGATTGCGGGCGGGTGATCAATCCGTTAACAGCTGCCGGGCAGGTGGAGGGTGGCATGGCGCAAGGGTTGGGCTTTGCCCTCACTGAGGATATGCTCTACTCACGAGAAGGGCAACCTCTCAACCCCAGCCTCAAAGGATACAAGGTTCCCCGGGCATCAGAAATGCCGGTTATGGACGTCATATTCGTTGAAACCAACGAGCCAAGTGGTCCTTATGGCGTCAAATCCGTGGCAGAAATTGCCATTGATGGGGTTGCTCCTGCCATGGCGAGCGCGATCCATAATGCTACGGGTGTGTGGCTGCGGGATCTGCCTTACACCAAAGAAAAGGTAAAGAACGCCATCGGCTAAATTCAGGAACGACAATTTGGATTAAGTTAACTTTTTGGATCACTTTACCGAGAAGGCAACTTAACGTTTCTTAAAGATAGAACTGCTTGATTGAAAATGAACAGGCTCTTTTCCTGCCATAGCAAAGCCTGGCAGTATTGAATTTTCTGTAAAATGAGTATTAATAAATGATGGAAGAAATACACCGGCATGGAATCGGATGGGGGTTAAAAGGCTGAAAATAAAGATGGCTGCGTAAAACCCGTAAAAGGTCCAATTACTACTGCGTCAGAAGCCCCCTCAGTTGCGCCAGTCTATCAAAAGGGGGGATCAATGATGCTAGCTAAAGTTGGAAAACCCGCACTTACCCCAGGACCTGACCTGGCAGGCAATGTGTGGAAGGTCTGGAAACCTGACCAGGCGTTTTAGTCCTTAATCGTATTAAGCCGGTGTATTTTAGCAGGAGGTCGCGGCATACCCATCGACCTCCTGCTTGTTTAATAACCATTGCACAACAGTCAACAGGCGGATTGAAACCCAAATGCCTTTCCTTGCTTCAATTTGATGAATTTGGAGTAAAATAATAAAAATAGAAAAAGCGTTGACCGGGACGATTATCGACGGTTCATTCCATCAGAGAGAAGGAATCAAAGTCTGGAAATTCCTTCTGGAAAGCCGCAGAGAAAACCACCCGCGAGCATAAGCCTGAACAGTGTTTCTGATAAGGTGAACGGTTGATCCCGTTACAGGTCTAAAGAGAAAATCCATTTTTTGTGGATTAATCTGGGTGGAACCGCGAAATGACCGACTCTCGCCCCAGTTGGGGTCGAGAGTTTTTATTTGTGAATTATCACTGTGGAGGAAAAAATGGCAACAAATAAGGAAAAATACGAGGATTCTCAGTTGTACCGCATCCGGCATTCGGCTGCCCACATTATGGCACAGGCGGTGTTGGAAAAATTCCCGGATGGCAAGGTGGCGATCGGTCCTGCTATTGAGGATGGATTTTATTATGATTTTCAGCTTCCCCGACCGTTGACCCCGGAAGACCTGGAGAGCATCGAAAAGCGTATGCGCGCCATCATTCAATCGGGTGTGTCCTTTGAACGAAGGGTCGTCAGCGCCGAAGAAGCAAAAGCGATTTTTCATGATCAGCCCTTTAAACTCGAATTGATCGAAGGGCTGGAATCCGGGCAGCTTGATGACGATGGCAATCCGGTCAATGAG
Organism: Anaerolineaceae bacterium; assembly: GCA_018056725.1. GTDB lineage: Bacteria > Chloroflexota > Anaerolineae > Anaerolineales > Anaerolineaceae > UBA6107. The sequence continues at coordinate 22,118 of JAGPFF010000024.1, read as the reverse complement.
AAGCCGGAAATTTCAATCTATACGCAGGGTGCCTTCACCGACCTGTGTCGCGGACCTCATGTGGAAAATTCCCGTCAGATCAATCCGGCAGCCATCAAACTGCTCAATGTTGCCGGAGCGTATTGGCGCGGGGATGAGAAACGACCCATGCTGCAACGAATTTATGGCACCGCCTGGGGCAAACCGGAAGAATTGAAGGATTATCTCTGGCGCATGGAGGAAGCCAAAAAGCGTGATCATCGCAAGATCGGACAGGAGCTGGACCTTTTCAGTGTGAATGATGAGGTAGGCGCTGGTCTGGTTCTGTGGCACCCCAAAGGTGCGCGTATCCGCAAGGAAATTGAGAACTTCTGGTCTCACGAACACGAAATGAATGGTTATGATTTCGTCTACACTCCTCATATCGGCAAGGCTCAACTTTGGGAAACGAGCGGACACCTGGGCTTCTATAAAGACAACATGTACTCCCCGGTGGACATTGAAGGGCAGCAATACTATCTGAAACCAATGAACTGCCCCTTCCATCTGCATATTTATCGCAGCTCATTGCGATCCTACCGTGATTTGCCTCTGCGTTATGCAGAAGAAGGTACCGTCTACCGTTATGAGCGCAGCGGCGTGCTGCATGGTTTAATGCGGGTTCGCGGCTTTACTCAGGATGATGCCCATCATTTCTGCCGGCCGGACCAGATGCCCGCGGAGATTGATTTTGTGCTAGGATTCAGCCTGCATATCCTGCGCAGCTTCGGTTTTAATGAAATTCACGCCTACCTCAGCACCCGACCGGAAAAGGCGGTTGGTGACGAATCCATGTGGAAGGATGCGGAAGCTGCCCTTGAGGCTTCACTCGTCCGTTCTGGTTTGGACTTTGATGTGGATCGTGGTGGTGGTGCATTTTACGGTCCGAAAATTGACCTCAAGGTTAAGGATGCCATCGGGCGGGAGTGGCAGCTCTCAACCATCCAGTTTGACTTCAATGAACCCGAACGTTTCGACCTCACCTATATTGGCGAGGATGGGCAACCCCATCGACCTTATATGATCCACCGCGCCCTGCTGGGCAGCCTGGAACGATTTTTTGGTGTGCTGATTGAGCATTACGCGGGAGCGTTCCCGGTATGGCTCTCACCGGTTCAAGCGGTGATGATCCCGATTGCTGACCGTCACCTCGACTATGCCCGCCAGGTAGCCCAGGAACTAAAGCAGGTTGGATTGCGGGTGACTGTGGATGACCGATCGGAACGTATGAATGCCAAGATTCGCGATGCGCAAAACCAGAAGATCCCCTACATGCTGGTGATCGGAGATAAAGAGCAGGAGGCGGGACAGGTTGCATTGCGCCTGCGGAATGGTGAAAACCCAGGACCCTTGCCTGTGGCAGCTTTTATCGCGCGCGCACGCGAGGATATTGAAGCCAAACGTTGATGGATGAATACCGGAGGTTTGTTTAGCTGAGTGTGAAGCGGATGTCGGAACAAATCAAGCCTCGCCCATTTTAACGATGATTGATCCATCGCAGCCGTCCGGGAGACGCGTTGAGCGCTTTTGGGTGCCGCTCAACGGCGGGGCATGATGCTTGATGCCCATGGTGGCACAGTGAAGGTTGCATTCTGGATTTTTGGCTTTGCCGAGGGCGTATTTGTTTTGGATCAAATCCTTGAACTGCTGTGTGAAGCCCGGTAGCAGGAAGGGCTGGCGGTGATTACTGGATTGACAAGCCTGGCGGATCCGCTTTCTGAAGTTTTGTTTAAGAGGAAGTGCGCATTACAGAGCAGCACAATGCGGAAAATCGCGTTCATCAGCTCCTTTCACGGCATGCTACTCGGATTGGGATAGATGGCGGAACGACCTGAGCGACGGTTGAAAAAGAAGAAAAATAAAACAAAAAGGGCTTCAGTTCACTCTGAAGCCCTTTTGTTTTTTGTGAATGGGATTTTGTTACCCTTTTAACGATCCTGCCATCATGCCACGCAGGAAGTAACGTCCGAGGAAGATGTAAACCAGCAATGTTGGCAGGGCGGCAAGCAGTGAGGCAGCCATTTGCAGGTTCCAGGGGATGATCTGCCCGCCGGAGATGTTATTCAACGCTACTGTGACCGTCCAATTCTTCGGTTGGGTGAGCACTACCGAGAAGAGGAAATCATTCCAGGCTTGGGTGAACTGCCAGATCAAAACCACCACAAAGCTGGGGATTGAAATGGGCAGCATAATCTTTCTGTAAATGCCCAGCAAATCGGCGCCATCAATCTTGGCAGCTTCAAGCAGCTCATTGGGAATGCTGGCGTAATAATTCCGGAAGGTCAAAGTGGTAATGGGAATACCATAAATGATGTGCACCAGGATCAAACCCGGGATGCCCCCGTATAAACCAATCGAATCCATAAATTGCACCAGTGGAATGAGGATGGATTGGTAGGGGATGAACATTCCAAAGAGGATGAGGGTGAAAATGGCATCCGCCCCTTTGAATTTCCATTTTGAAAGCACATAGCCATTCAAAGATCCCAAAATGGAGGACAAAATGGCTGCCGGGATCACCATCTTCAAGCTGTTCAACAAATTAGGTGCCAGAACCTGATAAGCTTTCAGATAGTTATCGAGGCTGAGTGTTTTGGGTAATTCCCACATGGTCTTCAGACTGATTTCATCACCGGCTTTAAAGCCAGTTACCAGCATAATGTAGATAGGAATCAGATAAAAGATGGTCAATAAGACCAGCGGAATGTAACTCCAGTAGCGAGTGCGGCTGCGGGTCATTGCTTCACCTCCTTACGGAGTGAGAAGAAGAGGTATGGAACAATGAGCACCGCCGTGAAGATTAACAGCAGAATACTGATCGCCGCACCGCTGCCATATTGCAAACCGTCAAAGGTGATTTGCCACATGTGCACGGAGGGCATATCCAGCACAAGTTGTTTGCCCACAGTGGCAATGACCAGGTCGAAAGTCTTGAGCGACATGTGACCCAAGATGACCATGGCGGAAAGAGTAACCGGACGGATAAGAGGCAGGATGATGTAACGGAAGATATTGAATTCGGAGGCGCCATCTACCCGGGCAGCTTCGCGCAGCTCATCGGGTATGGCGCGTAAACCAGCCAGATACATCGCCATGGTATAACCGGAAAGCTGCCAGATAGCCGGGATCGCCAGGAAGGCAATTCCCCAGACCGGGGTGGAAGTCCAATTACTGATCAGAAAGTCCAACCCCAATTTATCGAATAAAAGGTTCAGCCCGCTCATGCGTGAGCCCTGGGCAGGATTCATCAACCAGCGCCAGACAACACCGGTCACGATATAGGAAATCGCCATCGGGAAAATAAAGAGGCTGCGGAAAAATCCCTCCCCCTTTAATCCCTGATCCAGCAGCAGCGCTGAGAACAACCCGATGATCAAACAACCAAAAACAAAAATGGCAGTAAAGATCAAAGTATTCTTAATGTCGATCTGAAAGCGAAGATTATTCACGAACAGATTGATGTAGTTTTTCAAACCCACAAAAGTATAATCCGGCGTCATTCCCCGCCAGGCGCTGAAAGAGACCCGCACCGTCCAGGCGATGAAGCCATAGACAAAGACGCCCACCGCAATGATGGAAGGCAAAATCATCAAAAAGGCTATTCGCTTCTCTTTTTTATCCTGCATGGGTGATCCTCAATTCTGAGATTTCAATAATTATTGCAGATAATTGCCGTTCCTGCAATAGTCATCGGGGAGCGCAAGCTCCCCGATGATCAAAAAACAGGTTGAAAAAAGAAATTACTTGCCGCAGGGACCGTAGGCTGCGCACGAGGCAACCAGGGCGCTCTGGAAGGCGGCGGTATCAAAACCGATTACGAAGGCACCCCAATCCGTAGTGATCTGGGTCTGCCAGGTGGGGTTGGCTACCACACCATGGGTGAGGGAACCAACGACGACATCCTTCGACCAGTCATCCATGGCGGACTGCAGGTAGACACCGTAGAGGGTTTTATCAGAATCTTTGCGGGCGGCGATGGAACCCTTGACAGGGTTGAACGCGTCCTGCCCTTCCTTGGAACCGCACAGGGTCAGCCATTTGATCGCGGCATCGCGATTCTTGGCGCCAACAGGCAGCACGAAGGAATCGGAAAGGAACTGATACACACCCTGGGTACCCGGAACGGGCATCCAGCCATAATCCACTTCTGGGGTCAAGCCAAGGTTTCCACCATCAACGGATCCGCTGAAATAACCGTCCGCCCAGTCACCCATCACGTTGAATGCGGCATCGCCATCAGCAACCAGTTTGCTTGCATCCTGCCAGCTCAAGGTGGCGTAGTCGGTATTGACGTATTTCATGAGTGTCTTGACGTTTTCAATCGCCTGGGTCACTTCGGGGGCAGCCCAATCGCCTTCACCAGACCACAGCTTGTTGTAAGCATCCGCACCAACAGTGGAAAGGAGGACGGTTTCAAAGAGGTGGGTCTGAGTCCAGGTCTCGCCAAGGGCAAGAGGGGCTTCCATACCAGCGACTTTGAGGGCATCCAACGCAGCAACGAAGCTGGCGAAATCAGTTGGAACAGCCACATTGTACTGGGTTAGCACTTTGGGGTTGTACCAAAGGACATTGGCGCGGTGAATGTTCACCGGCACGGAATAAGGATGACCATCCTGCGAGATCAAGGGGATCAAGGTCTCGGGGAAGACGTCATACCAACCGTTTTCAGCATAGAGATCATCCAGGGGCTCGAGTTGACCGGCGGAAACGTAAGCACCGATCAGTTCCTGACCGGCATGACCCTGCCAGGAATCAGGGGGATCGCCAGCGGAGAGTCGGGTGGCGAGGACAGCCTTGGCGTTGGAACCGGCGCCGCCAGCCACTGCTGCGTTGACGAACTCGATGTCAGGATACTTCTCGTTCCAGATGGCGATCATGGCTTCCAAACCAGCAGCCTCACCACCACCCGTCCACCATGAGAACACTTCCAACTGCGATTTTGCCGCTGGAGCTTCCGTGGCGGGGGCTTCAGTCGCTGGAGCTTCCGTAGCAGGGGCTTCTGTTGCAACCGGAGCTTCCGTCGGAGCGGGCGCTTCAGTGGGTTTTGCACAGGATGCCAACAGCATGGAGCTGATCAGCACGAGCGCAAGAACGATAGTAAATCTTTTTTGCTTCATCTTTTTCTCCTTCTCAAAAGTTAGGGAAATTTAATCTTAGGATCGCTTCCCTGGGGCGTTCCTATCCTCTATTATAGTAACTAAAAAGGGAAATGTAAATGAAGATTATCCTTTTATAGGTTCCTTCTGTTATGAATCCCTGTTCCTGGTTTGAAAAAAGAATATACAGGAATTAAACCAATCATCTCAACACTGGATGTATCTTACATACGATCAAGGATGAGTTGAAAAAAGGTAAAGAAATCCTGGCGGAAACAAAGGAGGTAGGAAGCTGGAATGAAAAAGAAAACTTTGGTGATTCTAATTGCGGCAGCGCTGGTCATTCTGGCTGGGTGTTCATTCACTCAGGCACTTTCTCCGTTTCTGGGGGGCACAACGGATATAACCGCCACTATCCCACCAGCAACCGATCAAGCAACCCCCTCCACCGGAACTACCACGGCACAAACCATGAACGCCGACGTGATGACGGTGGTGCAAAACACTTTTCAAAAGATTTATGAAAGCGTGAATCCCTCCGTTGTCAACATTCAAGTGCTGGAAAATTATGGGTGGACAACCATTAGTGGTGAAGGTTCGGGGTTTGTATGGAATGAAGAGGGGTATATTGTCACCAACAATCACGTGGTGGAAAACGCTTCGGAGATCACCATTGTCTTTTCAGATGGCACAACCAGCACAGCCAGTGTGGTTGGCACTGACCCACAAAGTGATCTGGCAGTGGTAAAGGTGAACCCCAAAGGACTCTCTTTAACTCCTGTAGAGTTAGGGGACTCTCACCAGGTCAAGGTAGGCGACCTTGTCATTGCCATTGGCAACCCTTACGGTCTTGCGGGCACGATGACGCAGGGGATTGTGAGTGCTCTCTCTCGCTCTCTCACGGTGGATGAATCGAGCATGTTCTCCCGAACCAATTACACCATTCCTGACATAATTCAAACCGATGCAGCCATCAATCCGGGTAATTCGGGCGGCGTGCTGGTGAATGTGAATGGCGAGGTGATTGGGGTGACCGCGGCAATTCAATCTTCCACGGATTCCAACGCCGGGATCGGTTTCGTTATTCCTTCCCACATCGTTGAACGGGTGGTTCCGATCCTGATTGAAGATGGAGAATATGCCCATCCCAGCCTTGGCTTGTCGGGAACAACACTCACGTATGCCCTGGCAGAAGAAATGGGGTTGGATCCGGAGACGAAAGGGATTCTCATCACCACAATCAATCCTGGCGGAGCTGCTGACCAGGCTGGTTTGAATGGCAGTTACCAGCAAATGGTGGCACCAGGAAGACTATCCATCACTTACGGCGATGTGATCATTGCGGTTGATGATCAACCGGTTCGATCGTATGAAGATCTTGTTTCTTATATCTTCAATCAAACGGAAGTGGGTCAAAAAATACATCTGACTGTGTTGCGGGATGGAAAGGAAACGCAGGTTGATGTAGTTCTTCAAGGCAATTAGGCTTATATCTGCCAATTCAGGGATGTAAGCGGGGAAAACACCTGGCGGCGTTAATCAGAAGCGGTTACAGATATATCTGTAACCGCTTTTTTACCACCACACACTTTTTTTCGGTGGTCATTCATATCCACCGCGTAAACAAATCTGACAGGTTACTGCACAGTGCTCTGAAGTAATTCCTCTTTCCTGCTTAAATCTTCCATTGTACGAGAGATTCAAACGAAGAGGTGCTGTGATTGTTGTTATACCCATGAATTCCCCAGAGTCCATTCTGGTTAAGGGGTTCTTTAAAAAGGCTAACTTCTTCTTCTGGAAGGGTCTCGTGATTGTAGTTGATCTGAATCCAGTCGAATTGATGGTCCTGGTAATACTGGGTTGGAAAGGCATCACAGATCCATTCGGGGTAACGGCTGTTGTTGACATGCCCCACCACATCCACACTGGAATAGCCAGCCCTTCTTCTTAAACACGCTTCCGTTCCAGGAGGCAGATTTATTTTTTCCAGCGTTTCATTCAAACCATGCCTCCCTTCAAGAGAGGGAAGATTCAGGTCAAGGCGCTGGACGGGAACCAACCGCCGCGTTTTCGTATTGATTATCAGCCATGCCGAAGTTGCTACTGCAATCTGTTCACGGTTTTGGTCGAGAAGTTCAAAATCACGGACGAAGAAAAGTTTCTGTTGAATTGTCTTTGGCCATGTTTGGATGGTGATCATCTCATCGATGAGCGGAAAACGCAGAAACTTGACTTTCATGCGCGCGTGTACCCAGGCGAGATCATTGCGGATCAGCTCCCTGTATCCGGCACCTAGTTGGGTGGCGTGCAGGTGAGCCGCTTCGGTCATATGCTGGAAGAAAGAGGCAGGTTTCCACTTTCCATTGAAATCACATTCGTAGGTAGCGACACGGACTTTTTCTTCAAAGATGGCTTCTTCGTTTGTTTTCATTTATTCCTCTTTTTGGATCTATTCCTCCGGTTGTGGGATGGTGTCGATAATACAAATTATTTGTCCTATTCCAAACTTTCGGTGAAAATTTTTCCAGATATATTAATCCCATTCCTAGCATAATTCAATGGATTCAACTTCCTCAAAGGGCTATAATCATTCCATGACGACAAGTCATCGTGAAATGATTGAGGAACCATCACAATCCGCCGAAGAGAGCATGGCGATGCTTTTTGACCAGCTCAGCCAGCCGGCACGCATCCAAATTTTGCTTGTCATTCGTGAACAGCCTGCCTGTGTCTGTCATCTGATTGCTGCGCTCGGGTTGCGCCAGGCTGCGATTTCTCAGCACTTGATGGCGTTACGCAAGGCGGGATTGGTGAAAACCAGGCGCCACAGTCGCTTTATCTACTATTACCTTGCCGACCAGCGGTTGATCTCCCTAATAGATACTGCTGCGGAGATTGCGAAGATTAATCGCCCGACGGTTCTCAGGCTTTCACGCCGCCCACTCGAAAACTGTCCTTGCCCCCAGTGTCACCCTGAACTACCTCCCGAATTCTCCTGCAAATCCCTGCCAGCAAGTAAATAGAGATTCCATGATTGCCGTAAATTGAAAAAACAGAACCATGGTTATATAATATATTCATAATTCAGAATATAAAAAAGAAAGGAGATTGGAATGAAAATTAAGATTCTTGGCAGTGGTTGTGCCAATTGTAAAAAGTTGTTCGAAAATACGACCACCGCGTTGAAAGAATTGGGCTTGAACGTTGAAATTGAAGAGGTGAAAGACATCAATCAGATTATTGATTACGGCGTGATGAAAACGCCCGCACTGGTGATTGATGAGAAAGTTAAATCTTCAGGGCGCGTTCTCAGTGCGGAGGAAATAAAAAAGTTGCTTGTACCTTGATGGATTTCATTCGATCCGTAAAGATTTACCGAAGGAGGAAATTTTATGAGAATGTTGGCTGAGTTTTTTCCAGAATATACGCAAAAGCTGGACGAAATTGACGAGTTATATCGCGAAAAGCGGACCATTGACGAAAAGACCTACCAGTTTATCTGCTTTGCGCTTTCTATTAAGGCGCGTTCAAAACCCTGTGTATTGAAACATTTTCAAGGAGCGTTGGACGCCGGCGCGACGGTGGAAGAATTGAGTTATATTCTGGCATTAGTGATGCGTGAAGCGGCGGGCGCGGATGACTGTTGGACCCATGATGTGATTGGTGACTGGAAAGAGATTTTGCGCGGAAATGTCAGTTGCGGTTGCCAACAATAGGTGAAATCAAGAGACCAGATACTGCCTGGTCTCTTGATTTGTCTTTCAAACAGTCGTCTTTTTCTCGCGATGGTTTACCCACCATAGAATCGCGGAAAGAATAGCCAGGAGAACTGCCACGTATAAGAGGATGAGTCCGAGACTGGTACCATCCGCCCAAGCGCCATAAAGCAAGCCGGCAAGGGTGCTGAACAACGCCACCCAGAACACGTATGTCCAGGCTTTGGTCTTGCCGATGATGGTAGCCGTGATGAGGATGCTCTGCAGGCTTAATTCTGGATCCGCCATCAGGTAAGCCAACAGCGGACCGCGGTGCATGCCAAGGTTGAGGAACATCTTGGCAACGGGCACTTCCACCAGGGTTGGAAAGTACATAAACACCCCAAAAAGTACTCCTGCCAGGTTGCCCAAAAGTGTGTTTTCACCCGCCAGAAATTCGATCCATTCTGGTTTGATAAGCTGACGTAAAATCCCCACAGCAAAAACTCCGACGATGAGCAATGGAAAAATCTGTTTGATGAAACGCCAGGATTCCCAAATCCAATCGGTGCGCTCCTCTTGATTCAGCGTCTTGCCGGTCATGATGGAAAGAAGGATCAGAAAAACCGGTACCGCGAAAGAACGACCGGTAAGCAGAACGTCCAAACCGCCTGAGTGGGGTTCCATTTTAGTTGAAGCGATGAGCAGGGTAAAGAGGATCAAGCCAAAAGCGCCCCAGGTCCAAAAATTTGCCCCATCATGGATTTTTTCGAACCCGCGCCAGGCGAACAATGCGATGATCATCAGCAAGCCGATTAGAATTAACCCCTGTGCACTAATCCCTTCCTCTCCTTTGGTCGGATCAAAGGGAACCAATCGATATAATGTCTCCTGCAAAGTGTCCATTCCCCGTATGGGAAGGGTGAAGGAAGCATATGTATTGGAGAGGAAATCAAGTTTGAGAGTGCCGGAAAGCAGCAACGCCACCATGATTAGTAAAAATATCGTGCGCCTTTTGCGCATTTTCCCGTGTTGAGAAAAAGCATCGTCTAAATTCGAAATGCGTGCTTCATCCTCTTTGCGGAAAATTAAAGACATGATCATACCGATTCCGATGCCAAAGGTCAGCGAAAGGAACAGGCGGGCGAAGGCAAGATCAGCACCAATGGCGACACCGGTATATGAAAGAGCTAAAATATTGGCTGCCGGTGCAAAGAACAGGAACGTAATTGCCGGACCCAGTCCGGCTCCTTTTTTATAGATCCCCGCAAAAAGAGGTACGATGGTGCAGGAGCAAACTGCCAGCAAAGAGCCAGCCGCAGCCGCAGCCGGGTAAGAAACATATTTTGGAGCTTTACGCCCAAGAAAACGCATGATGGATTCCCGCGGGATAAGTGCAGACATTCCCCCGGCGATAAAAAAGGCTGGCACTAAACACAGCAATACATGTGCGGCGAGATAAGAAGCCAGGCTGCCAAAACCACCCTGCAGGAATTTGATGCCCCAATCTAACAGGCTCATGAAAAGCCTCCGGATAACATATTCAAGAATATGAATACATTATAGCATTGGTAGGCAGGGTTGTGAACTTCAGACCAGGTGATTACCTCATTCGACTTCTTAATTCAACAGGAGGAGGGAAGCCCTCCTCCTGTTGTCTTCCATTACGAAAACATGCTATTCCCTGGTATGGAAGGTTAATCCATCCGTACCGCGGTCAACGACGATGACGGATCCGGCAGGAAAGTCGCCATTCAATATCCTGAGCGCAAGTGGATCCTGCAATTCACGCTGGATGGCTCGCTTGAGCGGTCGTGCGCCATAATCTGGGTCGTATCCGGCTTCAGCGAGATATTCCTTTGCTGCAGGGGTCACCTCCAGCCTGAAGTCGCGCTCCAAAAGCAGTTTCTCCACGTGCTTGAGCTGAATATCCACAATCTGGCTGAGTTGTTCCCTGCCAAGCGAGTGGAAGATGACGATCTCGTCAATCCGGTTCAAGAATTCGGGCTTGAAGTGTTCTTGTAGGGTTTTGACAATTTCTTCCCGGGTGACTGTGCGGCGGTCCAGCCAGAGGTTGCTGCCAAGATTACTGGTCATGATGACCAGCGTGTTGCGAAAATCCACCGTTCGTCCCTGACCATCGGTCAACCTGCCGTCATCCAGCAGCTGCAACAGGATATTAAACACTTCAGGGTGTGCCTTTTCGATCTCGTCAAACAGCACCACCGTGTAGGGGTGGCGGCGAACCGCTTCGGTGAGCTGTCCGCCTTCATCATAGCCCACGTAGCCAGGCGGGGCACCGATCAAACGGGAGACGGTGTGTTTTTCCTGGTACTCGCTCATGTCAATTCGCACCATGGCATGTTCGTCATCGAACAGAAAATCTGCCAGAGAACGCGCCAACTCGGTCTTGCCAACACCCGTTGGTCCAAGAAATATGAATGACCCGATGGGTCGATTTGGATCTTGCAGCCCGGCTCTTGCCCGGCGAACCGCATTCGATACCACCTGCAAGGCATCATCCTGTCCTACAACCCGTTCACGCAGACGTTCCTCCATGTGAAGGAGTTTTTGGGTTTCACCTTCCATCAGTTTTTCCACCGGAATTTGCGTCCAACGGGCAACGATTCCGGCAATTTCTTCTGCGTCAACTTCCTCTTTTAGGAGCGCGCCTTCTCTCTGCAATTGCTGCAAACGCTTTTCTGCGCTTTCCCGTTTTTCCTGTAACTCGCGCAGAGTTCCGTAACGCAAACGGGCTGCTTTTTCCAGGTCACTTCGCCTTTCGGCATCTTCAATCTCGGTCAAGGTCTGATCAATCTGCTCTTTGATTTTTTGCAGTTCGGCGATGGCACTTTTTTCGGTTTGCCAGCGCATCGTCAACTGGGTCGATTTCTCACGCAGATCAGCAAGGTCTACCTCAATTTTCTCCAGGCGCTCCGCAGAAGCCTTGTCTTTTTCCTTTTGCAAAGCCTGGCGTTCAATTTCAAGTTGCATAATCTCGCGGTCAACTTCATCGAGCGCCTGCGGTTTGGAATCAATTTCGGTGCGCAATCGAGCGGCAGCTTCATCAATCAGGTCAATTGCCTTGTCAGGCAGACGCCGATCGGTGATGTAGCGATTGGAGAGAGTTGCAGCCGCAATGACAGCACTATCCGTGATGCGCACACCATGATGGACTTCATAGCGCTGCTTAAGTCCGCGCAGGATGCTGATCGTATCTTCCACCGTTGGTTCATTTACCGTCACAGGCTGGAATCGACGTTCAAGCGCCGCGTCTTTTTCAATGTATTTCCGATATTCGTTGATGGTGGTTGCTCCAATCATATGCAGCTCACCGCGGGCAAGCAATGGCTTAAGCATATTGCTCGCATCCATTGACCCTTCGGCAGCACCTGCACCTACAACCGTGTGCATTTCGTCAATGAAGAGGATGATCTCCCCTTCCTTGCTCTGCACCTCCTTCAGAACGGCTTTTAGGCGCTCTTCAAATTCTCCCCGATATTTGGCGCCAGCAACCAATGCGCCCATGTCCAGCATAATCAGCCGCTTGTGCTTTAAACTCTCCGGAACATCTCCTTTGACGATGCGTTGGGCAAGCCCTTCCACGATGGCGGTTTTGCCAACTCCGGGGTCTCCGATGAGCGCTGGATTATTCTTACTTCGCCGCGACAGGATCTGAATCACGCGGCGGATTTCTTCGTCACGCCCGATCACCGGATCCAACTTGCCTTGCCGTGCTGCGGCGGTCAAGTCGACCCCGTATTTTTCCAAGGCCTGATAGGTATCCTCCGGGTTTTGATTGGTAACCCGTTGAGTGCCGCGGATTTCTGTAAGGGCTCGGAGGATCGTATCCTTCGTCAAGCCATGCTGCGACAATCGTTTTCCTTCTGTGCTTTCCGTGAGGGCAAGCAAAATGTGCTCGGTCGAGACATAATCGTCCTGCATACCCTTCGCATAGCGTTCAGCAGCGTCAAGGAGATTGGCAGTTGTTCGACCTAAACCCACATCGCCAATGCCAGCGCCGGTCACCCGCGGCATATTCTCCACGGCTTGTTGCAGCTCGGCGCGTAAGGCGGAGGTACTGCCAGCAACCTTTGTGATGATCGCAGGGACTACGCCTTCCTCCTGCTGAATCAGGGCGAGCAATAGATGGACAGGTTCAATGGATTGATGATTATTTTCTCGGGCGATCTGCTGGGATTGCAAAATCGCCTCCTGAGCTTTTTGTGTAAAGTGGTCAAGGTTCATAAATACACCTCTTTAAAACTAAAATGATTTCACAATCAGAATAACCGACCTGTGTTAGAGAAATATCAAGAAATTATCAGAAAAGAATATAAAATCTTACCGTTTCGGTACTTAATGCTCATTTTCCATCTCTGGCATATAATATTTTTGCATCCCTTGAGAGAAACCGAAACCTAATTTAACGGGAGGAAGGAAAAGTTTTATGCTGGATCAAATCAAACAACAAATCGACAGGCTCAAAGCTCGTGGTGCCACTTATGTGGATACGCGTTGGTATCCCTACGAAGAGACAAATTCTCTGATGATGTGGAATGGAAACCTCAAAGAGACCTCCGCTTCCAGAGAGAGCGGTTTAGGGGTAAGGGTTTTATACAAGGGCGCCTGGGGTTTTTCAGCATCATCCGACGTAAGCAATCTTACCGCCTTGTATGATCAGGCTTTTGATAATGCGCGTGTTGCTGCTGAACGAGTAACCTTCCCCATCCGTCTGGCGGAAAAAGATGCGGTTGAATCCAGATTCGAAAGTCCCACCAAAATAAATCCCTTCGAAATCCCACTGGCAGAGAAGGTGGCTTTCTTGCGTGACATGGACCAGAAACTTAACCAACCGGGAGTGACGCAACGAATCAGCAGCCTCACCTTCACCCGGAAGCAGGTATTTTTCCTGGATTCTGAAGGCAGCCGGATTGAAAAATTGATTACTGATGTCTTTGCCGATCTTGAGGTAAACGGAATGGATAGTGAAGGGGGGATGCATGAGCGCAAGTTCAAGCCGCCCCGGCGGGGGGAAACACGAGGTTGGGAAACGGTTGATGCCCAATGGTTTAGCGAGAACGCGGACCGCATTGTGCGCGAACTTAACCAAACCATTCAGGCAGAACCCTGTCCCGTGGACGACCGTTCAGTCATCCTGCTACCGGGAATTATGTTTCTGCAGACCCATGAGACCATCGGTCACGCCCTCGAGCTTGACCGGATTCTGGGGTATGAGCTGGCTTTCGCAGGTGGATCTTTTGTGACTCTGGAGGATTTTGGCAAACTCCGTTACGGCAGCGAAAAGTTAACCGTTCGAGCCGACGCAACACTACCTAACTCGCCAGGCAGCTTTGGATTTGATGATGATGGCATTCCGGCGCAGAATAACCTATTAATTGATCGTGGCATTCTGGTTGGCGCAATCACCGGACGGCAGATGGTGGAGGAAGCTAATGCCAAAGCCCGCCGAGTGATCTTTAATGGCAGCAGTGGGGCAAACCGAGCCACCTCCTTTTACCGCGTGCCGATCGAACGCATGACAAACATCAATGTGGATTCAGGTATGGATGGCAGCCTCGAAGACATCATCAGCCAGACGGAAAGAGGGATTGTGCTGGACGGTGATCGTAGCTGGTCAATCGGTTCAAACCGAGAACAATTCCATTTTGGTACTGAAATTGGCTGGCTGGTGGAAGATGGACGAATCACCCGACCCGTCAAGAATGCCACCTACAAAGGTGCAACGATACCTTTCTGGAATTCGCTGAGCGCTGTGGGGGATGCTTCAACCTGGCAGGTTTGTTACGTGGATAATTGCGGCAAGGGACAGCCCAACCAGATCATGCAGCTGGGACACGGGGTGCCTGTGTGCCGGTTTGATCATGTGCGCATTGGAGAGTAATCATGAAAGAGAGAATCCTGCAAGTTCTAAATGACCTTCGCGACTATGCCCTCCATAAAGGATTGGAGATCACCATCTATTATCATGAAGAGGACAGCCATTTGATTCGGTTTGCCAATTCGGCAATTTCTCTCAATACAAATGAACATCTCATCCGGCTGGAGTTCACTGCCCATGAAGGCAGTAAGCGCGCCAGTTACGGGATGATCACCGATCTTTCCAGTTTAGATGAGATGAAAAAAGGGATCGACGCTGCCTGCGACATGGTTCGGTATGCCATGCCACTTTCGTACAAACCGACGGTGCCGGTATATCCCGAGCCATTTATTGATGAGAGTGGGTATGATGAAGCGTTGGTTGCGATGAGCAGCCAAGAAAAACTAGCCTTTTTCAACCGGGTGGTAGAAGGTCTGGAAACAGACACCCTTCTGTCCTCGGGGATCATTTCCAGTGGGACGAATACTCTTGCCTCGGTTAGCACCCTTGCGGAGCATCCGTGGTATGTAAAGACTTCTGATATGCAGGTCAGCATCGTGCTGGCACATAAAACCCTCAAGTGGGAAGTGCAGGCGGAACAATCCGCGCAACAGAAGGTTGATCTTGACCCCCGCAAAATGCGTGAGGAACTGGAATTTTTGCTGAAGCACTACTAGGAAGATCCTTCCCTGCAGCTACCACTGGGCAGATACAACATTGTTTTCGGATCTGCAGCCATTGCTGACTTGCTTCATTTTATGGAACTGATCGGCTTTAACGGTGGTTTGATGAAACGAGGTTTTTCCTTCCTCAAAGAAGAGGATTTTGGTAAAAAGAAATTTTCAACTCATTTTACTGTTGAGGATGATCCGGAGCGCCGAGAGACATTTCCCTTTCACCGCGACCTGTTTGGAATGACCCGCCGTAGATTTCCATTCGTGGAAAATGGCTTTTTCAAAGGATTTTACTGGATGCAGGATGACGCGGATGAGTTTGGTGCCCAACCTACCGCTCATACTGTGCCACATCTTAGCCTGTGTATGGCAGGTGGAACAACCCCGGTAAATACCCTGGAGGAGCTGTCGAAGCTGCCTCACGGTACAGATTTACTCTATATTCCTTTTCTTCACTATATGAATATCGTTAACCCATCAAATGGAATCGTCACCGGCAGTTCCCGCTTTGGAGCGCTCCTTTTCCGGAAGGATGGATCCATTGCCATCCCCTATAACGTCCGGCTGACGCAGAGCCTACTGGAGATCTTTGGTGATGGAGTTGAATGGATTTCCACCGGAGGGATAGCTTATAACACTTCCCAAAGCTATGGGGCACGAAATCCCACCAGCATCGTTGTACCGCCCTTCATACAGGTAAACAATTTGGAAATTTCCCACTCCAATCCGACGTTTTAAACCCGACTCTGTCTCATTAAAAAACTTCCCTCCGCAATTTCCTGGAGGGAAGTTTTTTTAATTAAGAGAAGAATCACATCCACTTTTGTTTTTTGGCAAATTCGGTAATCCAAGGCAGATCAGTGTAATTGCCTTTGTTTGCTTTGAGGGCATAAATAACATTTAGAATCCAGATCAGGGGAGAAATACAGCGGATCACAGGAATGGAGGAAAGTATGATCACCACAATGGCTTCGATAACGCCAAAAATCAGTGTCGGGATCGTGTGGTATTTGATGAAGGGACGATCCTTTTTTTCTTCGAGCAAGAGGACAATTAGCGGGAATAGAGGTGTAAACAGGAAACAAAGGACAACCCATAAGCGGTCATCACCGCTAATCTCTGGGGAGGGCATGGGTTCTGGAGAGGCATCCTGACCGGTTGGTGGGAACATTTCGCTCACCTCCATACATAAGTATAAATTAAGTATAGTGCAGGATTGAAACTACGAGGTAATAATTTTTGGCTTCAGGATACATGGGGAGAAAATGAAAGCTGAAGAAGAACCACCTCATGCGGCTCTGCCGCCGGATCGTCAGAATTCGGGCAGTTTGCGTGGAAAAGGGTGGTTTAACCCCAATAACGCTTGAAGAACACTGGTGATAGAATTAATTAAACTTTCACTAACAGAAAAGAGATCACAATGCAACCTGTAGAGCTTCGACCCTCAATTTATTGGGTGGGTGTCAATGATCGTCAGACAGACCTTTTCGAAGGTTTGTGGACCATTCGCAAGGAAGGTATTTCTTACAACAGTTATCTGATCAATGATCGTAAAAAATTGATTATTGATCTCTCAAGCAAATCCACCACCGATGAGCTCTTAAATCAGGTACAAAATTTCTTTGATCCGTCTGAACTGGATTATTTAGTGATCAATCATCTTGAACCGGATCATTCTGGCGCATTGAAAACCTTCATCCGCCTGGCGCCAAAATTGAAGCTGATTGGCACTGCCAAGACAAAAGAAATGCTGCAATCGTTTTACGATATTACTGAAAATATTCAGGTCGTTACGGAGGGTGAGGAGCTTGATCTTGGCGAGCACCGGCTTAAATTCATGCTGACACCCTTCGTTCATTGGCCTGAAACAATGATGACCTATGAAATGACTCAGAAGATTCTTTTCTCCTGTGATGGTTTTGGCTGCTATGGCGCGCTGAATGGCACCATTTATGATGATAAGACCACCCGTCTCGCGTGGTACGAATCGCAGGCGTTAAGATACTTTGTCAATATTGTCGCCAGTTACTCAAAACCGGTGAAAAATGCCATTGCCAAGATCGAAAAGTACCCCCTTGAGATTGTGGCTCCTTCTCATGGATTGATCTGGCGCGCCAACCCGTACCACATCATCGAGCTCTATAACCAATGGGCGGATTATGCCAATAAGGCAGGCGATCCTGCCGTCACCATTATTTATGCCAGCATGTATGGGAACACGGAGCGCATCATGGAAGCGGTCGCCCAGGGAATCGTGGATGAAGGGGTTCCGATCAGCATCTATAACGTCAGTCGTGATTCTACAAGTGAAATTCTCCCTTCTTTGTGGCTGAAACGCGGGGTAATGGTTGGAGCACCCACTTACGAAGGGAAGCTCTTTGTGGATATGGTGAATTTGCTGGAAATGGCAAGGCGGAAGCATATTTTTCAAAAAATCTGTGCCGGTTTTGGCAGCCATGCCTGGATGGGAGGCGGGCAACGAGAGTTGAATGAGTATATGGATACCCTGCGCTGGAAGCAATTTGGTAATTTCGAATTCGAAGGTGCTGCCAGCAACCAGGAAATCAGCGAAGCACGTCAATTTGGGGCGGATTTCGCCAGGGAAATTCTGTCTGGTTGAGTTTGAACTTAATCGATCTTTCTCACACATCCGATTATGAATAGAACCGCCCACATCAAGGAAAAGAGGTAATCTCCATGCGACCGGATTGGGATTCATACTTCATGAAAATTGCCTATGCCGTATCTGAACGCAGCACCTGTGACCGTGCCTTTGTGGGTAGTGTGCTCGTTCTGGAGAAACGAATTCTGACCACCGGATTCAATGGATCCCCAGCCGGTCAACCGCATTGTGATGAAATCGGACATTTGCTGGTAGATGGGCATTGCGTCAGGACGATTCACGCAGAGACAAACGCCATCATCCAGGCTGCCCTACATGGCGTTTCGACCCGGGGGGCAACCTGTTATGTCACTCATTTTCCCTGCATCAATTGCACCAAAGCATTGATCAACGCGGGAATTGTCCGCCTGGTCTACAATATTGCCTACCGTATGGATGAAAATGCGCTTGATTTTTTGAATACCGCCAATATTGAGATCACCAATCTGGATTTTGATGCACAAAGTCAATCCTTCGTTAATCCACAGCTGCCCCTTTTCCACCCCTGAGTGAACCAAACCTGAGCGATAGAAGAATGGCTCCTTTACCCACCCGTTTTGTCCAATTATCTGACCTGAAAATGGCTTATTGTGAAGCCGGAAACGGTCCTAACCTGCTTTTCCTGCATGGCAATTCGGAAAGTAAACGGATCTTTTCACGCTTTCAAACGGAATTTTTTACCGATTTTCACACCTTCGCGCTCGACAGCCGCGGGCACGGCGAAAGTCAGTCGGTGGATTCCACTCTTTCAATACCTCAATTTTGTGAGGATGTGATCCACTTTTGTGAAGCTAAAGGGATCCAGCGTGCCAGCCTGGTTGGTTACAGCGATGGCGGAAATATTGCCTTGCTGCTGGCCAAGAATGCCCCACAACTTTTTGAGCGTATCATTGCCATTTCCCCCAACTATCTTGCCAGCGGCACGGACGAGAAAACACTGCGTCTCTTTCAACGCAAGCAACGCCGCTGGACAGCGCTCAACCGCCTGGGTCTGCCGGTGAAGAAAATCATCATGCGCTATGATCTGATGTTGAGCGATATTGGCATCACTACGGAAGAGTTGCGCAGGATTCAAACGGGAATGAAAATCCTCTATGCGGAAAAAGAAATGATCAAACCTGAGCATATTCAAGAAATCGCTGCGTTGATTCCCGGTGCGGATCTCGAAGAGATTGCCAGTTGCACTCATATGAATATTCTCAATCAACAACGGACAGTAGAGGCAATTCGGCAATATCTCACCGACAAATAATTCCCACTGATTTGTTCTTGCGGACTCATTACGATAACCGGAAGGAAAAAATGAAAAACAATGAACTTGTAATAGACTGGCAGCCGACCCATTCAGTCGAAGGTCTTTCTTTTCGACATTTTTCCGGCGAACAAGATCACCAAAAACGATTGGAAATTACCAATGCCACAAAAGAAATCAACGGGATTTCCTGGAATATCACGCTTGCAGATATTATCAATGACGAAAAGTGGACTCCAAATTATGATATTCACCGGGACCTGATTTATGTGGATATGTTCGACAGGACGGTTGGATATTTTGGTTATTCCTGGGATACAGAACTCGATGGCAAGATCATTTTCCTCCCCTTTGGAATGTTATTGCCGGAATACTGGGGGAGGGGGATTGCCAGTCTGATGTTGAACTACGTTGAACAGGAATGCGGGAAAATTGCCAGCCAGATGCCCCGTCAGGTTGAGAAACGATACCGCGTATGGAAGAAGAAAAAAGCAGTAGAAGTGATCTCGTTTTTTCAGCATAAAGGATACCAGATTGAACGGTATTTCAATTGCATGATGCGACCAGTGGATCTGCCATTAGGGAATTATCCACTACCCCCAGGATTGGAGATCCGTCCGGTGGAACCGGATCATTACCGCAAAATTTGGGACGCAAATTGGGAGGCATTCCAGGATCATTGGGGTTTTACCCCTCCCACGGAGGAGATGTTTCAGATTTCCATTACGGAACGATTTTTTCAGCCTCAGCTCTGGAAGGTAGCCTGGGAGGGCGATGAGGTTTGCGGTGTGGTGCATAATTACTACGATGCTGAAGAGAACCAACTCTACCATCGAAAACGAGGGTATACCGAGGAAATCTCCGTGCGGAGACCATGGCGCGGTAAAGGTGTGGCGAAAGCCTTGATCGCGGAAAGCATTCGTTTGTTCCGTGAGATGGGAATGGATCATACCTGGTTGACTGTGGACACACAAAACCTGAGTGGTGCACACAGATTGTATGAAGCCATGGGGTATTCCATTGTTGAGGAAGAAACCAGCTATAACCTGGGCAAACCCCTGACCTAAATGTAATGCAGAACCGCCTGCCGTTTATTTTTCGGCAGGCGGTTGAAAAATTGAATTAATTCCCCTGAAGGATGGGTTTAGCCGAATTTATAAGCCACACCAAATCCACCACGCGGATTTTTCCATTCGATATTATCTTTTTCACAGCGGATGCGGCAGCTGCCACACTCGATACAACTCTGGTAAGAGACCTGTATCTTCCCGTCGGGTGCCATGGTATAGACGCCTACCGGGCAAAAATACAGGCAGCCGTGCCCGGAACAGGTTTTGCAAACCTCGTGAGACTTAATCTTAAGATGCGCCTGTTCCTCATCAACGTAATATTTGAGTGACATGAGCATGTCATCCACAAAGACAGATGGCAGAGACTCGCCAATTTGCTTTCGCTTCAAGGTTTCCTGGATGTCTTTTTCGCTTTTCATTTTTACCATCCTGTAATGGTTCTGCCAAAAGATACGATATCGCCCACCGCTTTGAGCAGGGGTTTGCGCGAGGTGAGAGATTCGAGGATGCCTTTGTAAAGCTGTTTCTTGGGCTTACCGAACCCGGTAAAGAACTTGCCCAGGGCATCGTTGAGGAAATTGGGATACACATCCATGAAGTCATGATGAGTGTTCAAGAAATGAGAAAACTTGCGATACTGGTAAAGATCCTTCAGAATGAAGGAATCCTTCAATTTTTGCTGATAAACCTTAAGCGTTTCAGCCGAGAAATCTTTACGCTTATGGGCTTCCACTGCGGCTTCGCCGGCAAGTTTTCCGGCGATGGTTGCCATGTTCGTTCCTTCCCAGTGAAGGGCGTTGACCATGGCTGCCGCGTCACCGGCGACCAGAACCCCATCTCCATAAAGTTTTGGCATCTGTGACCAACCGCCTTCCGGGATCAGATGACCACCGTATTCCAGCATCTGTCCGCCGGCTACCAGGGGGGCAATCTGGGGATGACGAAGGAAATTCTGCATCAGGTCATAGGGTCGGATGTGGTGATTATCCAGTTGATCCAGATCCACACCGACACCCAATGAAACGCTGTCCTTGCAGGTATAAATGAACCCAAGACCGGTTACACCAAGTGAAATGTCCCCTAATACCGAGACTGCCATACCGTGTTCCGCAT
This sequence comes from Anaerolineaceae bacterium, assembly GCA_018056725.1. Taxonomy (GTDB): domain Bacteria; phylum Chloroflexota; class Anaerolineae; order Anaerolineales; family Anaerolineaceae; genus UBA6107. Next base: position 657 of record JAGPFF010000024.1, on the reverse strand, counting down.
CCGGCAGACCGAAGCGGGCATTGATCGTCTCGGTGGGCAGCGAGATCAATTGTTTGACTGCCAGCGCTACCGTTTCCGGCTGGAGGTCGTGGTCAATCAAGCCGGCTTTTTGGGTAAGGAGGTTGTTAACACCTTCGCAGATAATCGTTACTGGCGCGTAAATCTCTCCATCGGGGCGATCCGTTTGTACGCCGATAATCCGACCATTTCCATCGCGAATAAAATCCACTACCAGTGTCTTGGGGATGAGGAAGACCCCTTCAGACTGCGCCTGGGCGATCCACCAGCCGCAGAACTTAGCCATCATACCAATGTAGGCATCACTAGGTTTTTTGTCCAGCTCGCCGCCATCCACCATGATACGGGTGAGACCAGTTTTGGAAAGGAACCAGTAACCGGCTTCAGTTGCCGGGCGTTCCAGCGGGGGTGTGCGGCTCCAGAAATCAGGGAAGATCTCTTCGAGAGCATGGGTGTAAACTGTGCCACCGAAATAATTCTTGCCACCCGGGTTCTGACCGCGCTCGATGAGCGCAACTTTCAACCCGTTACGGGCACAGATAGTCGCAGCGGTTCCACCGGCAAGACCAGCGCCGACCACGATAACATCGAAACTTAATTTTTCGTCTTTACGTTTTTCCGCCTCAGGCATGCTGTGCC
>JAGPFF010000064.1 GCA_018056725.1 Anaerolineaceae bacterium | reverse complement strand
ATGTCTCCGAAATATTTCAAAGAAGTGACAAAAGTAAAGAAAATTGGAATCAGCGTGAAGAGAACCACGAGCATCAGAAAACCGTGACGGAAGAAGGGTTCGAAGAATTTATTTTTCATTGTGGGTCTCCTCTCAGGCATGCGCTCGTTGCCCGAGCCGACGATAAAAGATAACGAATACGGAAATAATCAGTGCCAATCCCAAAGCCAGGAACGAAGCATACCCCAGGCGGAATTGTCCGGAAAATACTTTATAAATATACAAACTGACCACCTCGGTCGCGGTTCCCGGACCACCTCCGGTCAGCAGGAAGATTTCATCAAATACTTTGAAGGCAAATATGGTCCTTAGCATCACCGCGGTGATCAAAGTGGGGCGGAGCAAAGGCAGAGTGATAAAGCGGAAGATTTGACCCTCGGAAGCTCCGTCGACACGAGCGGCTTCATTGAGTTCCACGGGCAGCGATTCAAGACCAGCAAGGATGATCAGAAACATGAAACTGGTCCAATGCCAGAGGTCTACCAGAATAATGGACGGTAGTGCCAGCTTTGGATTCGCCGTCCAGGTTGGTCCAGCGATCCCGATTAGGTCCAAAACCTGATTAATGAAGCCATAGTTATAGTCGTACATCAATCGCCACATGGTGCCAATGGCAATGGGTGGTATCAACAGGGGAATCAGCATGACCGTGCGGTACAGCCCGACCAGGTGTTTGCTCCGGCTGACCAAAATTGAAATGAGTAAAGAGAGCATCGTTTCAATGATTACCACTGCAATGACGAAGATGAGAGTGTTCTTCAAAGCCACCGGTACAACCGGGTCCTGCAGGGCAGTCTCAAGATGCTTTAAACCAACAAATTCCCATACCGCCTTCCCCTTAACAATATCTACTTCCGAAACGCTCATACGCAGCAATTGAATACTGGGATATGCCACCAGGAAGAGAAGAGTAACGATGAGTGGAGCGATCGTCCAATATTGAAAAGTGCGATCAATAAAATTGCCAAGACGGCTGGTCAATGGTATCTGGCTTGAAGGGGAAGAAGCGGAAGTTGATTTCATGACCTCTCACACAAATGAAAGAAGGTGGATAAGGATGGGGGAGGCAGTGAAGGAATCTCTACCTCCCCCTGGTGAGGATTACTCAGACAATGGTTTTACTTTGTAGCCGGCGTCTGAAAGGATTTTGAAGATTTCTTTTGCTCCTTCAGAAAGAGCTTCTTCCGGCGTGATCTCATTAATCAATGCCTGTTTCAACCGGCGATCGAGAACCTCAATGATTTGCGGGGTTTCATTCAAGCGCGGTTGGGCATGAATGTAGGGGGTGCTGTCTGCCATTGCCTTCATCCACCAACCCAACTTGGGGTCATTTGCCATTTCTTCATAGACATCCTGGCGGACAGGAATGGCACCAGATTGAGCGTAGAACATTTGGGCATCTTTGGTTAATGCCCATTTCAAGAAGGCAAGCGCGGCTTCTTTACGCTCAGCCGGCAGGTTATGAGGAACTCCCATCACCCAGATTCCGGACATGGTTGCATTCTTGCCAACCTCTGATCCAGGAACGGGTACCGCAGCCACATTGCCGATGACGATTGATTTTTCGGGATTATCAAAATCAGGTGCTGAAGCGCCCACCAGAACCATCTGGGGAACTTTTCCACTCGCCATCAAAGCGATCATTTCCGCCTGACCGTTATCAGCGTAGTTGGCTGGACCGTAATCACGCCCCAGCTTGAGCCAGGTGGTTAAGGCTTGCAATGCTTCGGGGCTGTTGAGCATAACTTCCCACTCGCCAGTCTGCTCATCCAGTTTGATCACATTGCCACCATAACTAGCCAGGAAAGCCTGGAATTCCCAGTTTGGTGGGTTTGCGCGCACGACATAACCAGCCATTTCATCGGTTTTCAATGCCTGCGCAGCAGCTTCCACATCTGCCCATGTTTGCGGAGCGGCAAGCCCTTTCTCTTCGAAGAGATCTTTTCGATAGAAAAAGAGCATGATGTTGCCATTGATGGGCAAACCATAGAGTTCGCCATTCTGTGAGGAATAACCAAGTTCGGCATCCCAGCGGGTAGCCCATTCATACTCAATGACCTGAGGATCAAGCTCGAATGTCGGATCAATGTCCTTGATCGGAGTAACCAGACCATCCCCATAGAACTGCATGTACCATTGCTCATTCAGGGTGAGAATATCGAATTCGCTCTCAGAAGCCTGTACCGCGTTGCGCGATTTTTCGAGCATGCCATTGAATGGAGTCCGGTTTAGATTGACCTGGTTGCCGGTCTCCGCCACATACTTGTTCACCAGCGCCTCAAAACCGGGCAGCCATGGCGATTCGTTAATAAGAATAGAGATCGGAGGCAGCGGTTTTGCTTCCTCTGTAGCTACAGGAGCTTCAGTTACAACGGGAGCCTGGGTGGCAGGGGGTTCTTCAGTGACCACCTGGGTTGGCGCAGGAGGTTCCGTGGTCGCAGCAGGACCACAGGCGGTGAGAAGGAAAGTAAGGACAACGATCAAGCTAAGGGTGAGAAGAAAACCGTGTTTTACCTTTTGTATCGGATGCAGGTTCATTTGTTATCTCCTTAGTGGGTATGATTCTTGTCAGATCTGTAGTTGGAATGTGTTCTCTAATTCAGTCTGGTAAGCCTCCTTTCCAATTGCTTACAGGTTTTGCGCGGGTGCCGTAGAATTTCGAATCACCAGCGATGTATCCAGGAGAATCTGCCTTGGGGAGGAGGGTCGTTTTCCGCGCATCAAGGTCAACAGAGTCTCAGCAGCGATACGCCCTTTCAGATAGGTATCCTGACGAACAGTGGTTAGTGGCGGACTGGAAAAACGCGCCAGGTTGATATCATCGAATCCAATAACGGAGATGTCTTCAGGAACTCGATACCCCATCTCCTTGAGTGCCTGGATGGCTCCAAATGCGATCAAGTCATCTCCGCAGATGAGAGCTGTAGGCGGATTGGGAAGGCTCATGGCTTTTACTGCCAGCGCGTGACCGGATTCAGAAGAGAATTCACCTTCAAGAACATAGCCCTCCGGCTTAGCAAGGCGATGCTTTCTCCAGGCATTTTGGTAGCCGCGCAGCCGCAGGCGTACAGAAACCAGGCTCATCGGACCTGGCAGAAGGGCAATGCGTCGATGACCAAGGGAAAGGAGATGCTCCATGCCCTGTTCAACGCCACCGGTGAAATCCGCGTCCACAAAATTGGTCATCCGGTCATCTTCGGTGATGCGGCAGGTGCAAACAAATGGCACACCGCTTTCATGGATACCGTGTAAATTGGGATCTCCAATGGGAATACTCATCAATATTAAGCCGTCCACCTGCCGCTGGATAAACACCCTTGAGTAAGGTACTTTTTCATAAGCAAGATAAAGAAGCAGGTTATGGTTGTTGGCGCTAAGTACTTCAGCGATGCCGCGTAAGACTTCGGTGAAGAAGGGGTGAGCAAAGATATATTCAGCCGAATGAGGGATGATGACCCCTACCGTATTGGTGCGACCATTTACGAGGCTGCGTGCCATCGTGTTGGGTTGATACCCCAGTTCGGAGATGGCATGTTGAACTTTCTGCCGTGTCTCAGGAGAAACTTCCGACAGATTATTGACCACTCTGGAAACGGTCTTAATCGAATAACCCGATAATTTGGCGACGTCTTTGATGGTAACCATTGGCATTTTGATTAAAATTTGATAAAATGATTGACAACGTTGTCATTAAATTATCATTAATTGACTTCTTTGTCAAGGATTTCTATGGACCCCACTCTTATTCCTTCCTACTTGCTCGAAATCCACCAATCCAACCGCCCAGGTTTTCAACCGGTACTCGGCTTCCCATCCTGGCGGGTTGGTTTCCTCAATTTTGCCTCTAACCTCGTTCCCGATCGGATTACGGAGCTTCAGCGGCATGATGAAAGTGATGAGCTGTTTATTCTCTTGTCCGGCGACTGCGTGCTTATTATGGGTGAGGGCGAGGAATCTGTCAGCCACCTTTTTGTTCAGAAAATGGAGCCTGATAAGATTTATGACATCAAGCGCGGTGTCTGGCATTCCCACGTGCTGAGCGAGGATGCCAAAGTGTTGATTGTGGAGAATGAAAATACATCACCGCTCAACTCCCCGCGTATCCGTCTCACTGCCGCACAGCGGGCTGAACTCCTCCAGCTCACCCGGCAAGCCCTTGGGCTTGAGTAAAGAAGATCAGCCGTAGAGCATTATTGGACTGCAGCGCTGCAGGGGAAACTGGTCTGGAAGAGACAAACATGCATGCGCCAAGTGGAAAGAATGCAGCCTGCCAGCGCGGCAGCCATGATCTGCGCCATTGGCATCCATCGCCATGGGCTGGTAATTCCAATCACCAAAGCGATCAAGAATTCAATATATCAGAAGGCTTATACCTTGAGACAGCCCCGGAACCCGCGGACGCCATAATAAGAAGGCGCGGTATTGTGATAAACAAAGACGCGTCCGAAGCGGCGGTCTGCGAAAAGAGCACCCCCCAGCTTCCTCACCTCGGCGGGAGTTTGTAGCCAGCTTGAGGTTTTGGTATCGAATTCACCCAGCTGCTGCAACTCGCGATACTGCTCCTCAGTTAAAAGCTCGATGCCGATCTCAGCAGCCAGATCAACGGCGGTATTTTCCGGACGGGCTGTTTTTCGCTCCTCCCAGCCAGCACGATCATAACAAACGTTTCTTCGTCCGAGCGGACTCTCCGCTGCGCAATCGTAAAAAGAATACTCGCCGGTCAGCGGGTTGTAACCAACGACATCCGGTTCACCACCTGTTTGCTCCATCTCGTAAAGGCATTTCATTTTTTCAGCACTTTTTTCCAGCCGGGAATGGATATCCGCCCATTTCAGGTCAGGATGCCGTTGCATGTTCTTTTCAAAACGGTTTTGCAAAACCTTGATGAGGTCATCATATGCTTCGGGTGGAATGGTTTTCTGATTCGCATTAAGATCAATCATGGTTTCTTTCCTTGGCTTGAGGATTGGATTCTTAAATTTATCTCCAACCTCACAGATCATTTTTAGACTGGTATTATCGAACAAGTATAGCACGCCATTCCACCAGTAAATATATCTTTGCCAATTTCCGGGGTGACTCTCCACCCATCCGTGATCATCTCCAAAAGGAGATCTAAATGTTTAAGCGAGGGAATACTGCCTCCAAGAGCGTTCATCATTTTGCTCATTTTTTCAAGGATGTAGCAACAAGCCTTTACGAGAAGTAGGGAGATCATTGGGGTTTAGTTTTTTTACTGTGCGACCCCTCCGGGAAATGGTTTAAAAATAAATGGGGGAAATTTTATGAATCCACTCCCACAGGTTTCGTGGAGATATAAACAACTTCAACGCTCCTGACGGGATCAAATGTGATGCGCCTTCACACAGTCCGCCAGAGTGGCAGTTTATTCTTGCTGATCTCCTGGGCGGATTTTGAATCGATCCTTTTTACTGTACTCAATAACAGGGAAGATCTGTACGGTCGATGAAATCTCAAAAGGTTGTCTCCCGCCAGGCGGAAGCAGTACTTAACTACTGGATATCATCGATTCGGTTCCCGGTAACCTTTTGAGGCTGTTTACTCCGAGGTTAAACTCATCCCTTGATTAACTTGACAATTTGTGTATAATTTATCTACTATATTTTTTATAGCAGAGGTAGAGGATGAAAGAATCTTGCCCTATATCAAAAGCCACCGCTTTCCTCGGAGTCAAATGGACGCTTGACCTGATCTATTTTCTTCAGCAGCGCCGCCGGTTCTGCGAACTTCAGGAAATCATGGACGGTTTAAATCCTACTACCCTTTCTCATCGGTTAAAACTGCTCGAAGCCGAAGAGATCATCCAGCGGGAAGTTTTTCCCGACAACCAGCGCCATGTGGAGTACTCGCTGACTGCCAAAGGGAAGGATCTACTGGCAGTCCATGAGGAGTTGACCAATTGGGTATCGCGCTGGTACCCAGAGGAGGTTTAACAGCACAATGCAAACCATTGATCTAAAAAAAATTGGCTTACAGAATTCCGGCAACTATTGCGACCCCTTTACCGGGGAATGTTATTCAGATCTTGATGAGGAGACACAAATGACCACAAAAATTGACCCTGTTTGCAAAATGGAAGTTGAGACCGAAACCGCCAAATTCACCAGCGAGTATGAGGGTGAAAAATATTACTTCTGCTCTGCGGGCTGCCAGCGGGAATTTGAAGAAAATCCTGCCCAGTTTTTACAGGCATCCGCCCATGATTAATTTCCGCACAACCCTCATCCGCGTAGGAGTTTTCCTCCTGTGAGCGCCAATCCCCTTCCTCCGCTGTTCGGTGTCAACATTGATCCTTCCACCACCCACCTGGATCAAGCGCTGATCCGTGCCCGTTTGGCTGATCAAAGCAGTGTGGAACTGGTAACCATCCAGGATCATCCTTATAATCCTGACTTTCTGGATACCTGGACGCTGCTTACTTCGCTGGCATCACGCACCGAACGGGTACGATTGATGACCAACGTAATGAATACGCCGCTACGTCCACCTGCTATGATGGCAAAAATGGCGGCGACGTTGGATGTGATCAGCGGAGGAAGGCTGGAACTCGGGTTGGGAGCGGGGGGCTATGAGGAAGGAATGCAAGCCTGGGGTGGCATTGTGGGCAGCACGCCCGGTGAACGTTACCAGGCATTTTCTGAATATCTGGCAATCTTGCAGGGCATGCTTGCCAATGCCGGGCGTGAATTCTCATATTCGGGCAAGTTTTACCGGGTAGACCATGTCGTCAATGGACCTGCCCCATCCCACCGGATTCCTCTGTGGATAGGTGCCGGCAAACCACGCATGTTGCGCCTTGCGGGAAGTCAAGGAGATGGCTGGGTGATTGGTACGATCTACATTCTACCCGATCAATTGGATGAAGTGAACCGACTGCTCGACGAGGGAGCGGTCAGCGCAGGGCGCAAGCCCGAAGAAATTCGCCGCGGATACAATTTATTTGGTGTGATCCAGACCAACTCCGCGGAAAGATATTCTTTCCGGAAACCAGGCATCCTGCAGGGATCAGTGACGGATTGGATTGAGACCCTTCTCCATTATCACAAGCGATATCGCCACGATACTTTCATTTTCTGGCCAGTAGCCGGGAACGAAGAAAAACAGATCCGAATTTTTCTGGAAGAAGTCGTACCAGAAGTACGGCGAAAAATCATTGATGCATCTAGTACAGAGAAAGAACACAGTTAATACCGAGATAGGAGTTAAGATTAAGTCATGGAAACAGTCAAACTGACCATTTATTCCGATTATGTTTGCCCCTGGTGCTATGTGGGTCAGGGCGCAGTTGAAAAATTAGCTCAGGATTATGCTCTGGAGGTGACCTGGCGCCCTTACTACCTCCGCCCTGATACTCCGCCAGAAGGAATGGAGTTGCCACCGCATATAAAAGCCCACATGGCTCAAACGAATGCGCGCCTCAAACAGATGGCAACTGCAGCAGGGCTCCCGATGGTTTTTCCGGACAGGCTGCCCAACACACGTCTGGCTCATGAGGCAACAGAATATGCGTTGCAAAAAGGGAAAGGCATCGAATTCCACCGTGCCATTTTTGATCGTTATTACGGTCGTGGAGAAGATATCAGCCAGTGGAAAGTAATCCAGGAAACAGCCAACGAGCTAGGACTGGATGGAGAGGAAATGCGGCGGGAAGTGGAGAGTGGCAAGTTCACATCCAAAGTTCGCGCTCAGGTGGATGAAGCTCAGGAAATTGGGATTGATGGCG
>JAGPFF010000063.1 GCA_018056725.1 Anaerolineaceae bacterium | reverse complement strand
CACCTGCTCTGGTGGTCTGGCGGTGGTAAATTCACGCCGAGAATATCTAAAAGCCATCAACGAAGGTTTTTCTGATCCGGAAGAGCGGGCGGACGGGCGTAAAAAGATCGTATCAGAAATTTGCACTTTTAATGATGGTCACTCCACCCAAAGAGTTGTGGACACCTTAAAAAGATTAGTGGGTTAACCTAAATAATCCATGATTAAAGGTATACTTACCGCGTTTCACTAGACTGAGTCATTAATAAATCATTCTTTGATCAGAAAGGTCAATCAAAATGGAAATTACAGCTGTAGAAGGAATTGAAGTCCTCGATTCGCGCGGGAATCCAACAGTTGAAGTTCGCGTCATCCTTGAGGATGGGGCTGAAGGTACGGCAATTGTTCCCTCCGGAGCTTCCACGGGCATTCATGAAGCCCTGGAAATGAGAGATGGCGATAAAGAACGCTACAATGGCAAAGGGGTTACCAAGGCTGTGGATAACGTCAATGGAGAAATTGCCGAGAACCTGGTTTGGTGGGAAGCAACTGAACAGAAAGCCATTGATCAGATGCTCATCGAACTGGATGGGACGCCCAACAAATCACGCTTAGGCGCTAATGCAATTCTCGGCACCAGCCTGGCAGTCGCCCGGGCAGCTGCGAACTCATTAGGTCTGCCGCTTTACCGATATATCGGGGGTGTTTACGCTCACGTCTTGCCTGTTCCGATGATGAACATCCTCAATGGTGGAACCCATACCGGCTGGCAATCAACGGATGCCCAGGAATTTATGGTCATGCCCCTGGGTGCTCCCTCCTTTGCTGAAGGCTTGCGCTGGGGTGTGGAGATTTACCAGGCACTTAAAACCGTCCTCAAGGCACGAGGGTACGTCACCCTGGTTGGAGATGAAGGTGGATACGCCCCGCCGCTAAAAGCCAATAACGAAGCCGTGGAAGTGATTCTTGAAGCCATCGAGAAAGCTGGCTACAAAGCTGGTACCGATGTGGCAATTGCCCTCGATCCAGCCGCTTCAGAGCTTTATGATGATGAATCCAAAACCTATCATCTGCGCAAAGAAGGAAAGAAATTAAGCGGCGAACAAATGGTTGAGTTCTGGCTGAACTGGATCCGCCAGTACCCCATTGTCTCGATCGAAGATGGACTCGCCCAGGATGATTGGGAAGCATGGAAATTGCTCACAAAAGAGATCGGGCATAAAGTGCAAATCGTTGGCGACGATCTGCTCGTAACAAACCCGGAACGCGTGCGACGGGCGATTAAAGAAGATGCCTGTAATGCATTGTTGGTCAAAGTAAACCAGATTGGCAGTCTGACCGAAACGATCGAAGCGGTAGAAACCTGCCATCGCAACGGCTGGCGTGCGGTCACATCCCACCGCTCAGGTGAAACGGAAGATTCCACTATCGCCGATCTGGCAGTTGCCCTCAATACTGGACAAATCAAAACTGGTGCTCCTGCCCGTTCCGACCGGGTGGCGAAATACAATCAGTTGCTTCGCATCGAAGCAGAACTTGGCGAAACGGCTGCTTACGCCGGGTGGTCCGCACTCAAAGCTCACGAATAGAAAAAAAGGACAGCGAAAAAATCGCTGTCCTTTTTTGAACACTCACCCTCTTTTCTTGTTTTTAATGGATGAAGCCAATTATCGATTTAGGTAAAAGGAGTGAATTATGTTTGATCAATTTGCCAGAGTTTATGCCAGGGGCAGCCATCCAGATCTTTCCCATCAAATGGCGGATGTTTTACCATCCGTGATGAAGCATTACAAGATCCCCACCAATGGGTCCAAAAAACTACTCGACATCGCTTGCGGAGAAGGAACCTTTGCTGTGGAAATGGCAAAAAAGGGCTGGGTTGTTACGGGTATTGACCTTTCAGAAGAAATGTTGCGCCTTGCAAATCATCGAGCAAAATCGGAAAATGTGACTGCCAGCTTCAAGCAGCAGGACATGCGCTTCCTGGATTTCAAAGACGAATTTGATCTGGTTACCTGCTGGTATGGCAGCCTGAATTTCATGACCACAAACAATGATTTGCAATCCACGTTTAATAGCATTTCAGGAGCCTTGAAACCCAACGGCTGGTTCCTTTTTGACATTAATACGGTTTTTGGACTAGCCGTAAAGCGTCAACGCGAAAGTAATTTTGTCGCTCAGGAAACACCTGAATTGCTGGAATTACATTGCACTCAGTACGACTATGAAAAGAATCTTTCCTATTTGCGCATTACCTGGTTTGTAAAAAATGGAAATTTGTGGGAACGCTTCGAAGAACTATTTACTGAGCGTGCTTTTACGATACAAGAGATTGAATCCGCGCTGGAATATGCCGGATTGCATATCGTGGACAAATTCAGCAACCTTGGTCAACAATCTCCGCTTGTTCATGATTCAAGCCGGGCATGGTTTGTGGTGCACAAACAATGCTAAGGAACTAACAAAGTTCTGACCCGCATCCAGATGGCATCAAACATGGCATTGGTTAATCGCCTGGTTTGAGTATTCTGCCGACTAGGATGGTAGGATTCCAGAATCCAGGGTCGCCCAGGTCGCCCTTCTACAAAAACACCATGTCCGAATTGCAGCTGAATCTTTTCTCGACTCTGAATAAAAACCAACTGTAAAAGGGCATCATAGGCGATCTTTCCCAATGCCACGATCCCTTGCAGGCGGGGCAGATTTTGAATTTCAGATTGCAAAAAAGGGCGGCAATTTCTGATTTCCTCCGGCTGCGGTTTATTCCCCGGAGGTACACAGCGGCAAACTGCAGTAACAAAGACATCCTTGAGCGTTAATCCATCCGCTCTTGATTGAGAGTCTGGTTGACTGGCAAAACCGGCTCTAAATAAAGCCGGGTAAAGGAAATTCCCTGAGGCATCTCCGGTGAACATCCGCCCCGTGCGGTTCGAGCCATGTGCCCCTGGCGCCAGACCGAGAATCAATACCCGGGCTTCAGCATCCCCAAATCCCGGAACGGGTTTTGCCCAATATTCTTCCGTTTGATAAGCGCGGCGTTTATGGATTCCCACCTGTTCCCGGTAGTCCACCAGGCGCGGACACGCCCGGCATTGAATGATCTGTTGCTGCAAAGTTTCGAAGGAATCAGCAGCCATGTTTTTATTCCTAGAGGATCAGCATGGCATCGCCAAATGAATAGAACCGGTACATCTCATCAATGGCATGCCGGTAAGCAGCCAAAATTTGTTCCCTGCCGGCAAATGCGCTGACCAACATCAGCAAGGTCGATTTTGGTAGGTGAAAATTGGTGATCAGAGCATCGACAATCTTGAAGGAATAACCGGGCAGGATGAAGAGACCCGTTTGTCCACGATATGGGTTGACAGCTCCCCGGAGAGGATCTGTGGTGGCTGCGCTTTCCAGCGTGCGCACACTGGTCGTACCGACAGCGATCACTCTCCCACCGCGAGCTTTTGTGCGATTGATCTGCTCAGCAGTTGCCGCATCCAACTCGCACCATTCCGTGTGGATGGTATGTTCCGTAGGGTTATCCTCTGTGACTGGCGCAAAGGTATCCAACCCGACATGAAGAGTGACGCGGGCAAAGTCAATCCCCGCCTGCTGCAGTTCAGCCATCAACTGGGGGGTAAAGTGCAAGCCTGCAGTCGGCGCTGCCGCCGAACCACTAATCGTTGAATATACCGTCTGATAACGCTCCGGATCCAGTAACCGTTCATGAATATAAGGAGGTAAAGGCATTTGACCGATCTGCGGGAGCAACTGATCCACCGGCTGAAGGAAATGAATTACCCGTTGGCTGCCTTCCAACTCGTCAATCACCTCTACCTCGGGTCCGTTCTCAATCGTTAACCGAATCCCTTTCCGCACACCTTTTCCACCTGCCAGGCACTCCCAGATCCCGGTGTCCCGTTGTTTAAGCAGCAGCAGCTCCACCCTTCCACCCGTCGGTTTGTGAGCAAAAAGCCGTGCCGGGATGACCCGGGTCTGGTTGATCACCAGCAAATCCCCCGGTCGCAGGTAATCCCCAATCTGATAAAAATGGCTGTCTACAAGTGACCCGTCTGCGCGCTTCATTACCAGCAAACGGGAGTTATGACGGGGTTCTATGGGCGTTTGAGCGATGCGCTCAAGCGGCAGGTCGTAATCAAAATCTGAAGTAAGCATTGTCAAGGAATCAGTCGGGGTTGGTTTTCTTTGGGAGTTTGCAGGATATGGAGATGTTCATAAGCCAGGGGGGTGGCAACCCGTCCCTGTGGCGTACGATCAATGAAACCCAGTTGAAGCAGATAAGGTTCCACCACATCCATGATCGTATCCGTTTCTTCGCTTATCGATGCTGCAATGGTAGACAACCCCACCGGTCCACCACCATATTTTTCGATAATGGTCTTCAACACCCGCCGATCCACTTCATCCAAACCCATTTCATCTACAGCCAGCAGATCCAAGGCTTGAATGGCAATCTCACGGGTGATAAGACCGTCCGAGCGTACTTGAGAAAAATCCCGTACGCGGCGAAGCAGGCGCAGCGCCACCCGCGGTGTACCACGGGCACGTCGCGCAATTTCCGCAATACCCGTTTCATCAGCATGCACTGCCATCATGATTGCCGCCCGGTGAACAATCTCTTCCATTGCTGGCTGATCGTAATAATCAAGGCGGTAAACTGCCCCAAACCGGGCACGCAGTGGTGCTGTTACCAGTGCCAGGCGGGTTGTGGCGCCGATGGTGGTAAATCGGGGTAGTTTGAGACGCAGTGAACGCGCTGCGGGACCTTTCCCGATGATGATGTCCAGGGAAAAATCTTCCATGGCAGGATACAAAACTTCTTCAATGGAGCGACCCAGGCGGTGAATTTCGTCAATAAAGAGAATGTCTCCCTCACGCAAGTTCGTTAAGATCGCCGCCAGATCCCCGGTGCGCTCAATGGCAGGACCGGATGTAATTTTAATATTTACACCCATTTCATTCGCCAAAATGTGCGCCAGAGTGGTTTTGCCAAGACCTGGAGGACCATAAAAAAGCACGTGGTCCAGACATTCTTTTCTGCCCCTGGCTGCCGTGATCAGAATCTCGAGATTTTGCCGCACCTGATCCTGACCAATCAGCTCTCGCAATGTTGAAGGGCGCAAAGCCTGATCAATTCGATCATCCTGTTTGCGTTTGGGATTGGTTACTCGCTCTTCATCGATGGTCATAGTTATCATTATACTCTTACCAGACGAAATTTTGTTCCAATTCACTTTACCCTGAAAAATAGGATGCACAATTAAGCGCTATAATAAAAAAAATCCCAAGGAGAATCATTATGTCCAATGTTTTTATCTCCTCTCACCCACTTGTTGCCCATAAACTTGCCAAGTTGAGAGCAGTCGATACGGAACCCAAGAAATTTCGTGAACTGGTGCGGGAAATTGCCGGTCTGCTGGCATACGAGGCAACCGCCGATCTGTTGACCGAAGAGGTGGAGGTCAGAACCCCGCTTGCCATAGCAAAAGGACAGGTATTGAGGGAGAAAATCGGGCTCGTGCCCATCCTTCGGGCTGGTTTGGGGATGGTGGAAGGATTCTGGGAACTGATGCCCAGCGCGGAAGTATGGCACATTGGCATTTATCGCGATGAACATACTCTAAAACCAATCGAGTATTACAACAAACTCCCTACCGAACCAACGGTTTCCGTCTGTCTGATTTTGGATCCGATGCTTGCCACAGGGGGTTCCGCCACGGCAACGGTTGAAGTGCTCAAGCGCTGGGGTGTTAAAAAGATCAAATTTGTCGGGGTCATTGGTGCACCGGAAGGGATCGCAGCCATGACCGCCGCCTATCCGGAAGTTCCCATCCATCTGGCAGCTGTGGATGAACGGCTGAACCTATCCGGATACATCCTGCCCGGGCTGGGTGACGCCGGCGACCGTCAGTTTGGAACAGCCTAAAAAAATCCGGAGCCTGGCTCCGGATTTTTCTTTTAGGGTTTGGCTGTTTCTACGATCTTAACAAAATCGTCCTTCAGGCTTGCCCCGCCAACCAGCGCGCCATCAATCTCCGGTTGCTGGAAAAATTCAGCGGCATTGGCTCCTGTGACCGAACCGCCATAGAGGACACGCAAATTCTGCACCAGACCCGATCCAAAAAGCTGGCTCAATGCGGGTCGAATGGTGTCTCGAACAACAGCATTCGCTCCTTCGCCAGTGGCAGCTTTCCCGGTGCCGATTGCCCAGACTGGCTCATAAGCGACCACGATCAAGGAGGCGGAAGCAGGCTCGATTTCCTTAAAGCCTTCAAGAATCTGCCTGGTGATGACGGCAGCAGTTTTTCCGGATTCATATTCCTCAAGCGTTTCACCAATGCAGACGATCGGAACGAGACCCAAAGCCAGCGCGGCTTTGAGCTTTTTATTGACCGTCTCATCCGTTTCGCCAAAATAGGCGCGCCGCTCGGAATGTCCAAGGATGACATAATTGCAGAACTCCCGCACCATCTGTGGAGAGATTTCCCCTGTATACGCGCCTGACTCCGCCCAGTGCATATTTTGCGCACCCAAACCAATATCGGTGGCGGATAATTGAGCGGAGAGGATCATCAAAGAAGTAAAAGGCGGACAAATGACCTTTTCCACTTCAGGAATCCGTTGCAATCCCGGCAGCAATTGCTGCGTCAGCACGCTCGCCTGCTCGACCGTTTTATTCATTTTCCAGTTTCCAGCCACAAATGGTTTTCGCATGATACCCTCATCGTAAATGAATTAGTGTTTGTTTGATCGCTGACTTACTTTTATCGACTAAACAGCGTTATTATAAATCGTTTCCTCTCCCAACCTTCATCACATTTCCTGATCACCATGATTCGCGAATCAAACCCTTTTGATCCACCTTGAGCCAAGTCATAATTGACGCAGGTGTAAGGACAGGGTATGATGAAGGTACAGGCTGGCTAGATGGTCGCGGCGTTGAGGAATCAGCGTCGAGGAAAGTCCGCACTCCACAGAGCAAGTTGCCGGGTAACACCCGGGGCGGGGATTCTTCGGAAGAACCTGCCGGACAGGGCCACAGAGACATACCGCTCGCAAGGGCAAGGGTGAAAAGGCGGTGTAAGAGACCACCGGCATTACAGCAATGTAATGGCCAGGCAACCCCTAACCGGAGCAAGGCCAAGCAGGGACGAAGCCGTGAAAACGGCGGGAAGCGGCTCGCTTTCTTATCAGTCTCGGGTAGGCTGCAAGAGCCGGTTGGTAACAACCGGTCTAGAGAGATGACCATCAGCCCGAAAACCGTGCCTTGGGCATACCTTTTCGGGTTACAGAATGCGGCTTATCGGCTAGCCTGTACCAATTATTCTGATTGGCTCAACGCTGATCTTTTACCTGACGTTTCTTAAAAACAAAAGGGTACTTTCCGATTTCCTGATTCAAACTCCTGATTTCAATCTTTACATCCAACCCCATAACGGTTTTTCTAAGGGGGGGAAATTGCTGTAAAGCCTCTTGGACTTTTATGGCGAGTTCATCAAACGATGTCTCTGTGAATGTCCCGCCAATGATGGTGAGACAATCTCGTATGCCGTTTTTTTCCAAGACAGCCTCGAAATCGGCAACCCCCCTTATTCGGAACAACGCCTCATCCAATAGATCCTGATAGATCAATCCCCCTTTCACTTGCCTGTCTGAACTAAGGCGCCTTTTAATCGGTTCCAGCCGGGTGATGAAGGAACCACAGGGGCAAATACCTGGGAGCTGCCGGCTCAAATCTCCGGTTCGGTACCGGATGAGGGGCATGGCAGCCCGGGTGAGCGTGGTGACCACCAC
>JAGPFF010000062.1 GCA_018056725.1 Anaerolineaceae bacterium | reverse complement strand
TTGGCAAGATTCTTCCTTCCCTGGAATTTAAAAGATCCCTATCTGGCACTCCTGGGTGAAAACCCGTCCCAATCGTTGGTGATCCTGATGGATATCATCGGCTACCTGGGACCCTTGCTGGCATTGGATTTTTTCTTCTTCCCGATCGTGGACATAAGATCTCAATCAGTGGATGGGACGACGATCACACTCCATATTCAGTCCGTGGGGAAGCTTCACCACTCTGCCATGATCCTTAGCGCAGTCCTCTGCCTCGCCTGGTTCATCTTGCTCATTGCCAGCCGATTCTAAGCGCGCACTCTGCGCTACACGATAATATAACTAAGGGAGCCCTGCACGGGCTCCTTTTGATTGAGATTGATCCCACCAGAAAGAAACGGGTGTTTGAAATTTCTCCTTGATGCAGGAGCGATGCCTCAACTTTCTGTCCACTCCTGAGAGGCAATCGGGGAACGGTAGGCTATAATCGTTTCATCAGATGAACTCAACCCGAACCCGCAACCGCCTTTATGCTCTTCTATTCCTGGCATTATTTCTTGTCAGGGTGCCATTTTTTCTGACGCACCATGTTCAGGAGGATGCTTACATCAGCCTGCGTTGTGCTGAGAACCTGGTGGAGAGCGGAGTGTACGGCTTCAACCCGGGTGAGAGGGTCAGTTCCTCCACTTCCCATCTCTATGTCTTTCTGGCTGCGGCAGTTCGCCTGTTGGTGGGGCATGCGGCTTTTGTACCGGCGATGCTGGTGATCAACACACTGCTCTTCCTTGCCGGCACCGGGTTTCTGGCGCGAGGGATACTCAGGGATGAAAAGCAGCGTCTCCTCTTTTGGGTGTTGGCTTCACTGCTGCCGGTTTCGCTCTTGATCAGTACCTCTGGCATGGAAACCTCGCTGCTCATTTTTGTCATCGGGTTGTCTTTTTATCTTCTGAGTAGACCAAATAGGCGTGGGCAGGCATTCGTGCTGATCGGGCTATTTCCATGGGTACGCCCGGATGCCCTGGCGTACGCTTTGCTGCTCCTTTTCTGGGATGCCCTGAGGCGTAAGCGACTGCCATGGGGAGGCATGCTCGCGCTTCTCTTTGGCATGGGAGGACTGCTCGCCTTCAACCAGTTGTATTTTGGTACCTTGCTGCAGCAATCCATTCAGGCAAAAATGCTGATGCGACACGCCTTTTCGTTGGATGAATTTGTGAGGAACCTGGGCATTGTCTTTCTGGGCAGCGCGGATGGGGGTATTTTTGCGCCAATCCGCACCAAATACCTCGCCCCGGCGGGTGGACTATTTTTGCTCTTCATTTTAGCCAGCATGATCCTCTACCTCTGGCGGGTTCGCCATGACCCGGAACAGCTGCTGAGTGGGTTAACCCTCGCCAGCCTGGCGCTGGTAGTTCCGCTGGCGTATGCCTATGGTGGTGTCCTGTATCAATGGTATTTTTGGGCTTCCAACCTTTTTGGTTATCTTTTCGCGCTCGCGCTCATCACTCTGGGTATTGGTCAGCATCGGCGCATGAGGTCGGTTTGGAGCGTGGTTGTTTCCCTTTTCTTCATGGCTGGTCTGCTGGCGCAGGGCATGTTTTCCTTCGCCTGGGGGAAAAAAGAATATGCCTACCGGGGTGGAATTGGTGTCTGGCTGGCGGAACATGCACGCCCTGAAGACCGGATGCTCCTTGAACCTGCGGGTTACATCCCGTACTACTCAGGGCTATATACTTATGACGAGGTGGGTTTGGTGACACCTCAGGTGGTAACCTACCGGCAGGCGTATGGTCCACGCTGGTGGCCAGAATTCGTGGAGGATTTTAAGCCGCAATGGCTGGTGCAGCGCGGACAGATTGCCGATTTCACCACCTATCAGGGCTACCGCCTCAGCGCGGAGGAGCAGGATTGGTTTCGTTTACACTATGATCTGGTGGCGCGCTTTGCATTTGACCCGGCATCTTATACCTCAAATGCTGTGCTGGAGCACCTGCTCACCCTGGGGGAAGCCGACAACTATTATCTTTTCAGATACCGGGAAAAATGATCATCGGCGGAATCCCTCGCCGAAAAGGCGCTCCGTGAGGGGCGGAGTTGGCGGAGAGAATGATCGAAAAAACAGGGTCGAGCAAAATAGGCGGGATGACCTGGAAATTTGGCAACCCTGTAGCAGAACACACTCTTTTCTGCGTTTGATCGTGCGGTTGCAGGTCTTGAAGCTATTTTCGTTTATCGAATGAATTCGTCCAGCCAAAGATTTAACGGAAACCGAACAACAGCCCACCCTTTCTATTTAAACCATAAGCCGCTGACCAGGCTGGGATCTTCGCTGCTGACTACCACCCGCATGATCAGCCTGGCATCCGGGTAATTGACGCCAAAATTAGCGCTGTAGAAGTTGCCTTGATCCTCGATATTGAGCAATTCAACGCTGTCTGGCACGCCGTATTTCCCATATTGCTTCACAATATTTGAAAATTGATCCTTGTCAATAGCTTTGCGCATGGTTTCATCAAAATGAGTGACAAAAAGATCATAATCCTGGTCTTCAATGGCACTGAGAATTTCCCGGGCGATGGGTTCCACCTGGGCGGCGATCAGATCGCTTTGCTCACCGGTGAGGTAAGTGATTTCCGCTGCCTGGGTGCAGCCGGATGTCACCCCAATCTCGATCAGGACGATAAGAAAGAAGAGAAATATTTTTTTCATTGTGGAAATCCTCCGTACGAGATGAGAAACAATATACAGTATATCTCTTTAGTAAGAAAGAGATCCTGCGGTAAATAATAAAACAAACCATTAAATATATTAATAAACTAACAAAAGAAATCAAAAATAATTCAACATCATATTGACAATATTCAAATATTTCGCTAAAATAATTAAAAATCATTGCTTTTCAAATAAACAGCGAGGATCCATGAAACAAATTTCCATACCGGTCAAGCCGGATACAAAATTAAATATTATTGCCGCGGATGATCTTTCGGTGGAGGGTTTGGAAGGCAACCTGATGGTTGCCGTTTTTACCGAAAGTGATTCCTTCAGGTACACCGAAGGGGTAGGGAAAAGCGAAATTAGAGTTACCAGCAGCTGCCGTTTACAAATTCCTCCATCCATGACGGTGACCCTGCAAAAAGTGGGCGGGGATGCCTCCATTAACAATCTCTCAAGCCGGATGATCATCGGCAAAGTAGGCGGCGATCTGATCATCCAGAACATCCCGGGGGCGTCAGTGGAAATGGTGGGCGGTGACTTTTCAATTAAAAATTCCACCGAGGCGGTTGAAGCTGCCCGGGTTGGTGGCGATCTGTTTGCCACAACCATCCAATCCCTTTCCTCGCGGGCTGTGGGCGGAGATGTGTTCTGCAAACAGGTAACCGGAATGGTCAACCTTGTCGCCGGCGGGGATGTTGATCTCTCTCTCGCCAGCCCTGTTCTGCCTTCTCTCTCTGTTACCGCGGGCGGAGATATTGACCTCATCCTTCCTGCGGATGCCAGGGGTCAGCTGGAATTGCACAGCCGCAGTCAGTCGATCGAAGTGCATGCTGCGGGTCAGCAGGGTGAATGGGAAACCGAGCAGGTCTCGCTACCGCTGGGCGAAGGTGGTAACTTGCTTCACCTGGATGCCGGAGGAGATATTCTGGTCACCGATCAGGGTCAATTCGATCATGATTTCGGGGATATTTTCTCCAGTTCGATTGAAGATTGGAGGTCCTTTGGCGCCAGATTGGAAGATCAAATCCGGCAGACAATTGGCGCCAGTATGGAAAGTATCAAATGGGCGTCACGCAATGCCGGCAGAGCGAGTGAGAAAGCCCGTATGAGAGCTGAAAAAGCCCGGCGCAAGGTGGAATCCAGCGGCGTTACTATCGACCATACGGGTATCAATGTGGATCGCAATGGCAGGAGCGTTGGCTTCATGTTTGGCACTCCGGATTCACCTAAAACTCCACCACGCAGCGGTCCAACGGATGAAGAGCGCTTGTTGGTCCTCAAGATGCTGCAGGAGAAAAAGATCACTGCAGAAGAAGCTGAGAAACTTCTTTCGGCTCTTGATAAATAAGGAATTTCGCCATGACTTTTGAAGAATCCAGACTTGAGATCTTAAGAAGGGTGGGGAACGGCACCCTGACGGTTGAAGAAGGATCGGATCTGATCGGCATCCTTGACCACTCCGATGTGAGAACTGCGCGGGAGGAGGAAGAAAGCATTCCTGATGACGGCGTGTATTCCGACGATGTCATTGCCCCGCCGCAAGTTTCTAACTGGTGGAAAGCTTTATGGAGCCTGATTCTGCTGGGTGGAGCCACATTGACCGGTTTTTCCGCTTATTGGGCGTATCAGGGGTTCCAAAAAGCCGGTTTGGGGTGGGGGTTTTGGCTCTCCTGGATTCCGTTTTTACTCGGTGTCGTGATCATGGTACTAGGCGGAGTTTTGCTCGATTCTCCCTGGCTTTACCTCAAGGTGGTGACCCGTGATGAGGGTAAACCCATCAAGATTGCATTTGCCATTCCGCTGCCGATAAAACTGGCGTCCTGGATCTTCACCACATTCCATTCACACCTGCCCGCCAACATGCAGGAAATGAACCTCAATGATCTGTTGATCGAAGTGGAAAATGCGCTTAAACGTGGTGAACCTTTTCAAGTTGTCGTGGATGATGAAGACGATGATGAAAAGGTGATTATTTTAATTGCCCGGTAATTTAATTCAGCAATACATTTTCACAGGAACCCGGCACAGTCTGGTCCGGCTGGGTATAATTTCACTATGAAGCGTCAAAAATGGATCGTTAGGGCAATTGGTTTCCTTTCGCTTCTGGTGCTTGTGTTTACATTTATTCCGAAATCTTCAGAGATGGTGGTAATTCCCATTTCTTCCGCGCAAGGTCCGACCGGAAAGATCGAGTTATCGGTTCCCCGGAAGGTATACGCCGGCGATAAAGCCGTCCTTTCCGCCCGGCTCGACCTGAAGGATTTACCGACCGACTCTATGACTGCCAGGATTACTGGCTGGCTGGAAACAGGCATTGAGGCAGTGGAACCAAATGGGAGAGTACAAATCATTCTTCAGCCTGGATCATCTGTTGAATGGCGCTGGGTGTTACGGACAGCCCGTTTTACTGATTATTCTGCAAACTTGTGGTTCTGGTGGGGAACGGATTCACGCGAACAATTATTACTGGTTCATGAGTTCCAGCTTCGTTCAGAGGATTTCTTTGGTCTCAAAGTTCGAACCGTGAGAATGATCTGCCTGGGAATGATCTTGTTTGTGGTTATTTTTCAATTCCTGCCAGCGGGAGAGAAGTGGCGCGAAAAAATTCGTTCCCTTAAATAAGTTGTAAATATACCCAGTTATGATAAAATTTTTTAGCTGAACTTACCCTTGTACCTCAGGAGCCAGAATGCCGCACGAGTGGTTGTACCTGTTAATCTTTCTGGTCATTTCCCTCTTCATTCCCGCCTTTGCCATTGGTATGGCAGCTCTGCTATCTCCCAAGAAGCCTTCACCTTTAAAGAATTCCATTTATGAATGCGGGATTGAAACTGTGGGTTCTTCGAGAATCCAGTTTAAAGCCCAGTATTACCTTTACGCTCTGCTTTTCCTTGTTTTTGATGTGGAAACAGTGTTTCTTTATCCGTTCGCGGTTGCTTACAACCAGCTTTTATTCTTTGGTGTCGTTGAAGTGGTGCTATTTGTTCTGATCCTGGCTGCCGGGTTGGCCTATGCCTGGCGGGCAGGCGCCCTTGAATGGGTTTAGTTCATCCTAATGGTAGAATCTTATGAGTTTTATCGCTGATCCTGTAACTTTTATCATTAATTGGTTGAGTAGTGTCCTTTCCGGTTGGGGGATAGCAGACATGTGGGTTCAATTCATCATGTTTGTGCTCGGGGCGGGAATCCTTGCCTTTGGCGCGATGATCTTCACCATTGGTCTTATCTGGGTCGAACGAAAATTAGGCGGTCGTGTACAAGATCGTATTGGACCCAATCGTGTTGGACCGTGGGGCATCTTCCAGACGATCGCAGACATGCTCAAAATATTTACCAAGGAATTAATCACCCCCACCGGTGCTGATTCGACACTCTTCAACCTGGCGCCGATCCTTGCCATGGCTTCTGTTTTAGGGCTTTGGGCAGTCATTCCACTTTCACCCACTGTGTTTGGCACGAACATTGATGTGGGTATTTTATATCTTATCGGGGTTGGCGCCCTGGGTGAGTTGGGTATTATTCTGGCTGGTTTGAGCTCAAATAATAAATACGCCCTGGTAGGTGGCTTCCGTGCTGTCGCGCAGTTGATCAGTTATGAGGTTCCGTTTGCGATCGCTCTGCTTATTCCGGTAATGTTCTCCGGTTCCATGGGTTTGAATGACATTGTTGCCTCTCAAAAAGTGGCTTTTATTTTTCAGGCACCAGTGGCTGCCCTTGTCTTCTTCATTGCTTCGATTGCTGAAAACGGACGTGCGCCTTTTGACTTGATTGAGGCGGATTCCGAAATCGTCGCCGGTTTTAACATTGAATATTCCGGTCTCAAATTTGGCATGTATTATGTTGCCGATTTTCTGCACGCCTTCACCTCCGCGATGATTTTTGCCTCTTTATTCCTGGGTGGATGGCGCGGACCGGGTGCCGAGTTATACCCCATCCTGGGATTCGTTTACCTTTTCATTAAAACCGCTGCGGTCTATCTGTTAACCGTCACAATTCGGTTTACAGTTCCACGTTTGCGAATTGACCAGATGATGGCTTTCAACTGGAAGTATCTCACTCCTCTGGCACTGGCAACTTTGTTAGTCACTGCGATTGTTGATAAGGCGGCTCCTGCCGGGCAAGGGTTGATCCGGATCCTCCTTCTGTGGGCTGCCAATGCTGCTCTCTTCTTTGTGACCGACCGGATCGTAACGATCTTCCGCCGCAACCGTGAAAAAGAAAGAAAAGTAGTCTCCGAACCGCGTCCGGTACCAATCGCTGTTCGTCCCCTTCCGGCGCCGGAATCAGAGGTGAATTCATGACTGGGATGCAGGTGATCTTTTTGATCAGTGCGGTGGTAATCCTCTTCTCGGGGATTATGATGGTGAGCACGCGCAAACTAATCCAGGCTGCCCTGTGGCTGATCCTCACCCTGTTTGGTGTGGCAGTCATCTTTGCGCTTCTTGAAACAAGTTTTTTGGCAATCGTTCAGGTGGTGGTTTATATCGGAGCTATCGCCATTCTCATTGTCTTTGCCATTATGCTTACCCACCTTGCAGTCGATGATACTTATCAAAATCGAAAATGGATTGTCACGGCTGTGATAGCAATGATCGCGCTGGCAGGGATTTTGCTGGCAATTTTCACCTGGCCGCAAGGAGCCACTCTCACGGCACCCTTACCGGGTGGTCAGCAGGATATTCGAGCGATTGGTCTGGCATTGCTCGATCCAGAAGGGTATCTCATCCCATTTGAGATTTCCTCCCTGTTGCTGCTCGCCGCACTGGTGGGTTCGATCTACATCGGGTTGGAACGTAAAGGGGAAACGAAATGATCCCTTTATACTGGTACATCATTCTCTCTGCCGCTCTTTTTTCCATCGGTCTTTACGCAGTCATCACGCGCCGCAATACGATCATGATCCTCATGGGCGTGGAACTGATGCTCAATGCTGCCAATATCAACCTGCTGGCGTTCTGGCGTTACCTTTATGCCTCATCGGGGAGCCTGGATGGCATTGTCTTTCCTCTGGTGATTTTTATCGCCGCGGCAGCTGAAACAGCCGTCGGTTTGGGGTTGATCATCTCTGCCTACCGCCGGCGGCAGACGATCGTCGCCAATGATCTGGAC
>JAGPFF010000023.1 GCA_018056725.1 Anaerolineaceae bacterium | reverse complement strand
CCCGGATTTAATCATTCTTACTGCCCAAACTTTGCCAACAGCCGCAAGTCTGCGTGATGCCTTCCTCCTTCTACAGGAGCTTGAGATTCCATTGAGTTATGGAGGAGGTATCTTTAGTCTCATCCCAGAAGTGCAGCAAACAATTCCGGCAATTTATCTGGGAAATGATCTTGATCATGCCGTTCAGGAGGTCGAAAAAATCCTTGCTTCTCCTTACTCTCCAAATAGAGCATCGACTATTTCCAAATCGCTTCAGGAGATGGCGAATGGTTTCCTCGAAAAAAGACCGGAAATTGATCAGATCGTAAATATGTTGATGAAAGAGAGTGGAGTGCCTGTAGAATTTCTGAGTGAAGCCAATAGTCATTTTGGAAAAGACATTTACGCCGCGCTCAAACTCGGAAATCCAGCCTTCCTCAACGAAGATGTTCACTGGATAAAACATCTTCTCCACCATCGGGGAATTGCAGAAGCTCTTCTCGTGAATTACCTTAAGGCTTACCAAAAAGGAATTATTGAGAATATGGGGCAAACAGCAACTGACCTCATTCACTGGTTTGACCAAATTCTCCAAACATTGCCGTAACAAAGTGAATTCTCTAGAGGTCTATCCTCGATTCCTGTGAGCGTATCACTAATTTAAAAAAACTAAGAAAGAATCAATTCTAACTGGTCAGCCTGGATCGGCAGGAAAATCACGTTGAATGAAAACAAAACATAAATCCTATACCAATCCAATTCGTTCGTTTTTTACTTTTTTGCCATTTCCGCGGAAAGTTATGCGGATGAACTGGACCCGTCCTAAAAGGGAGAAAAATATCCAATTGACCCTAATCAGGCAAATTCTTTCTTATGTCACTCAACGCCCCTGATTCTTTTCTTCAGGGTAGTGAAACAAATTAGGTGCATCCTCCTCTGGTTAACCTCAGGGATTTATATTAATGGAGTAAACATGAATATCTGGTGGATACGGCGCGATCTGCGCCTCATGGACAACATAGCGCTTGCTTCTGCACTTGCTGAGAATAAAGGGGTTGTCCCTGTTTTTATTCTGGATGATCATTTAATCCAATCCAACGCGAACAAAAAGCTTGCCTTTCTTTTTGAGGGATTAAAACTTCTTCGCGAAGATCTCCGGAAAAAAGGATCCGATTTAATCATCCGTCAAGGAGATCCTGTCATTGAGATCCCTGCTCTGGCAGCAGAGGTTGATGCGGATCGAGTTTTTGCCGAGGAAGATTTTAGCCCCTATGCCATCCGGAGGGATGAAAAAATTAAGCGCTTATTACCCTTGCAACTGGTTCAGGGATTGGTGATTCACCATCCCACACTGGTGGTAAAACCAGATCAAACCCCTTACACAATCTTCACTCCCTTCAGCAAAACATGGCACTCTTTGCCCCAACCCTCCTCACCTTTATCAGCACCAGACTATCTAAACAAACTTCCTCCTCTTTATAGTGTAAGCCTTCCAGAGACATCGCCTGTAGATACATTTTTAGCAGGGGAAAAGGAAGCCATTTACATTCTTCACCATTTCCTCGAAAACGCTCTATTAGATTATGCCAATAATCGGGATCGCCTCGATCTGGACGGAACTTCCTCCCTCTCACCCTATCTGCACTTTGGGATGCTTTCCAGTCGGATGGCATTCAAAGCAGCCATCGATAAAATGCGTGAAACAAAGGATTTTTACCAGTTGAAAAGCATTAATGCTTGGATCAACGAATTAATCTGGCGTGAGTTTTATCAATCCGTCCTCTATCACTTCCCCAATGTTCTGAAAGAATCTTTCATGGAAAGATTTCGGACTTTTCAATGGCGAGAGTCACAGAGTGATTTGCATGCCTGGCAAGAAGGTCGCACCGGTTATCCGGTTGTGGATGCCGGGATGCGGCAGTTGAGCGCTACTGGTTGGATGCATAACCGCGTGCGGATGATTACAGCGTCTTTCCTGGCAAAAGACCTCCTGATTAATTGGCAGGAAGGTGAACATTGGTTCATGCAATCCCTCATTGACTGGGATGTGGCAGCCAACAATGGTGGCTGGCAGTGGTCAGCAGGAACAGGAACAGATGCCGCCCCTTATTTTCGAATTTTTAATCCGGTGCTTCAGGGAAAGAAATTCGATCCTTCAGGTGCTTATATCCGGAAGTGGGTTCCAGAACTTGACCGAGTCCCGCTTCAATACCTTCACGCCCCGTGGGAGATGCCCGTGGAAACGCAGCGCCTTGCAGGGGTGAACATTGGTGTAGACTACCCCAAACCAATGATCGATCATGCCGCAGCCCGGCAAAGAGCTCTCAGCTTATATCATTCCACTCTTTAATCCAGTTCCTGTCATATACAAGAAATAAACCTTCTCCATCCTTTTCCCCCTAGAATCAAATCAGTTCATAAAACAATTTTGAAGGATGAAAGAAGATGAAAAAATATTTTAGAATTTTAGTTTTGATCGGGCTTGCCATCCTCATGGCGGCATGTTCGACCAATGCGCTTCCACCTCAAACCGAGGTGATTACGACGGAGTCCATCCCGTCATCGGAATCAACGGCAACAGAGTCTGTAACGGAAAGTGAGAGCGCAACGACCAGTACTGCGATTGAAGCTCTTTCCGATACTCATGAAGATGCCGCTGATTACAGCTGGGATGCCACCAGTGAAATTCAGGTCACGCTTACCGGCGAAACTGCCAGCGCCTCTTCGAGTAGTGTTGAAATTGATGGTGGTAAGGTAACTATTACCGCTGGCGGTAATTATCGCATCAGTGGTGACCTCGCGGAGGGTCAACTCGTAGTCAACACAACGGATGACACTATCGTCCGGCTGATTCTTGACGGAGCAAACATCACCAATACGACCAGCTCCCCTATTTACGTTCTCCAGGCAGATAAAGTGATCCTCATTCTTGCAGACGGCAGCCAGAATACGCTCACTGACAGCGCTTCCTATTCTGCTGATACCACCAGCGAAGATGAACCCAACGCCACACTTTTCAGTAAAGTTGATCTTTCCATTGCCGGTAATGGCTCATTGACCATAAATGGTAACTACAATGATGGCATTTCAAGCAAGGATGGTCTGATTATTGCCGGTGGAACAATTGTTGTTAATGCCATTGATGATGGCATTCGCGGCAAGGATTACCTCGTAATCAAAGATGGAAATCTCACCGTGACCACCAATGGCGATGGATTGAAATCAGATAATGAGGAGGACGCAACTCTTGGGTTTATCGAGATTTTCCAGGGGAATCTGGATATTACCGCAGGTGGAGACGCTATCAGCGCTCAATCCCAAGTGCACATCGAAGGTGGTACCTTAACCCTGGCTTCAGGCGGCGGCAGCGGTACCTGGCTGGATGACGCTATCTCCGCCAAGGGGATCAAGGGTGAAGTCAGTGTGATCATCGAAGATGGTATTTTCAACATTAATTCCGCGGATGATGCGATTCATTCCAGTGGTGATGTTGTGATTAATGGTGGCACATATCAAATTGCCACCGGTGACGACGGCATGCACGCTGATAACAGCCTGACGATCAATTCAGGTGAAATCACGATCATCGAGAGTTATGAAGGGATTGAAAGTGCGATCATCACGCTCAACGATGGTAATCTGCACATCAACGCCAGCGACGATGGGATCAACATTGCCTCGGGAATGGATGGTTCCAGCATGGACAATCCATTTTTTGGTGCTGGTAACCGACCTCAACCCGGCACTGCCGTGGCTGGTGGATTTGGTCAGGATTCCTTTACTGATACTGGCAACAACCATCTTTCAATCAATGGCGGTTATGTGTATGTGAACGCGCAGGGTGATGGAATTGATACCAATGGGTCGGTTGAGATGACAGATGGGATTGTACTGGTAGACGGTCCTACGGATAATGGCAATGGTGCCCTTGATTATTCTCCAACGTTTAATATTTCCGGAGGAATTTTGGTGGCAGCCGGCAGTGCCGGAATGGCGATGGCACCAAGTACATCCTCCAGCCAGAATTCCCTCCTGATCAACGTGGAATCTGCTCTCCCGGCAGGAACTGCGATTCACATCGAAGATGAAACGGGAAACACCGTGTTAATCTTCGTTCCAGCCAAGACCATCCAATCGATTGTGATTTCTTCACCATTGATTGAAACCGGAAAGACTTATTCAATTCTTACCGGCGGGGAGGTGGATGGTGAAGTAACGGACGGATTATCCACTTCAAATGCCTATTCAGGAGGAACTGAATATAACAGCTTTACCGTCGAAGGTGTTCTTACAACGCTAGGAACGGTCACGGGATTCGGTCCGGGTGGGGGGCATCGAAGATAATGCAAATTCCCGCGGGGTGTCCTGACGACATCCCGCTTTTTTTATACGAGAACTAAACCATTCCATGGCGCGGATAGGCTATATTCAGAAGAACAGACCACAGCTTGTGGCAAGGAGTCTCACAATGATTACCAATCGCATGATAAAGACCTGCCCAGATTCAGAGAAAACCCTTCTTGTACCTGCTCTTTCAGCGAAGACCCACAGCGCAGGCATGATAATCCGTGCACTTGAACAAACTTTAAGCCATTTTTCCCCCATTCGTCTCGAAGAAATGGATTCGATCACTTTGCAAGACCGGGTGGATACCAAATTCATCCTGCCGGTAGAGCTGCTTGTTCCTGTTCTTGATGCCGTGATGAAGGAATATCAAATTTTGACCATTGATGGCAATAGAATCAACCATTATCGCACGGTATATTTCGACACCCCTGATTTTTACCTCTTCAACCTGCATGTCAACGGAAACGCAGAAAGGTACAAAGTTCGTTCTCGTGAGTATCTTGAGTCCGGTCAGACATTTTTTGAGGTGAAATACAAAACCCGCAAAGATCGCACGATCAAAAACCGTAAACCAACCTCGCAGGCAATCACAAAAGTGGATGCGGAAGCCAAAAAATGGTTGAAGAAAACCTGCCTACTGGAATCAACAAATCTGGAAGCTAAAATTTGGAATACCTTTTCACGCATCACCCTGGCTAGTATCCAACGTAGCGAACGCGCGACGATCGATTTTGACATTCTCTTTTCCAACGGCGACAATGAAAAACGGTTGGATGGGATAGCCATCATCGAGATCAAGTCAGATCGACAAATAAAGAATTCACCCCTGCGGGAGGAACTTTTCTCCCGGAGGATTCATCCAAGCGGATTCAGTAAATATTGCATCGGTACCGCTCTGCTCTATACCGGTGTAAAGAAGAACGCGTTAAAACCACAGATCCTGTGGATCGAAAAAATATCCCAAGGAGTTATTTAATGAGTGAATTGACCTCTGTTCTCATTGGCTTTTTCTTTAACCTTATCGTCGCCATCATTCTGGTGAGGTTCATTTACTTCCCCTCAACGCACAGCAAACGCTATGTATTGACCTTTCTAGCCTTTAATACCGTGATTTATTTTGTGCTGCACTTCTTGATCAGCATCGAAATTGGTATCGGTGTGGGTTTTGGTTTGTTTGCGATATTCACCATCTTACGATACCGGACGGATCCACTTCCTGTGCGCGAGATGACCTACCTGTTTATCATTGCTGCATTACCCGTAATGAACGCCACCAACACCGGAAATACCAACTGGTCTACGCTCATCGCTGCAAATCTCATCATTCTGCTGTTAATGTTCGTGCTGGAAAAAGGTTGGGGGTTCAAGTTCGAATCTTCCAAACGGGTGATCTATGAAAAGATTGAATTGATTCACCCCGAGCGCTGGGCTGAATTGATTGCAGACCTGGAAAACCGATTGGGAATCAAGATTAAGCGGGTGGCGGTCGGAAAAGTGAATTTTCTAAAAGATACTGCTGAATTGACTGTCTTCTATGATGAGGTCCGGCAAAATAATTTTGCAGAAGACGATCAACCTGTTTTAGTGGCTTACAGCAACTCAGATTTTGACGAATAACGAGAAATTCAGGAATGTTTATAATCAGCTTATGACAAGAACGATTCTGGTAGTTGACGATACCCGTAATGTACTCCTGATGATCAATGACTTCCTGGTTAGCCAGGGGTATGAAGTGATCACCGCGGCGGATGGAAAAGAAGCTCTCGATCAGTTTCACCAGTACCATCCCGATCTGATCCTTCTCGATATCATGATGCCGAATATGGATGGATACCAGTTCATCAGCCAACTGCGGCGCGAATCGGATACCCCCGTCATCATGATTACAGCCAAGCAGCAAGAAGCGGAGATAATCAAAGGATTTGATCTCGGCGCGGATGATTACATCACTAAACCTTTCCGCCTGCGCGAATTACTGGTGCGTATCCAGGTAGTGCTGCGCCGTGCTGCGCCCGGGGACAAGCCGCGTCCAAATTTAGTCATCGGAGACATTACACTGGATTACAATGGTCATGAAGTACGGAAACAAGACCAGTTGATCGAATTAACCCCACTTGAATTTCATTTGTTGGATTTGCTCATGCGCTCCGCCGGTAAAGTGGTAAAAAGGGCGGATATGGCGATCAGCCTGATGGAAAACGGTTTTACCGGTTCAGAAGCCACCTTGAAGATTCACATCCGCAACCTGCGCGTAAAATTGAATGATGACCCTGATCAACCCCGTTACATTGAAACCGTCTTCGGGATTGGTTATCGTTTTCTTGGAGAAGTTGAATGAAACGTTCCTTAAAATCGAAACTGATCTTCTCCTATTTAGGCGTAGCCTTATTAACCGTACTGGTGGTGTCTGTGCTGATCCGGGTTACATCCGGTCAGTCCTTACTTAATTTGGTTGTCCAGCAGCAAACCGCACAACTCAATCAAGCCACTCAGGAATATTATGCTGCTTTCGGCACCCTGGATGGATTTTACGAATATTATGTTTTTTCCGGAGTGGCTGGCACTAACATGCAGCGACCGGATGACAAAGGGAAGCTGCCTGAGAGATGGGAGATTCGCGGCTTGCATGGATTGGTGGATGCAAATTACCAGGCGCTAATACCCTTTGCCGGCTTCGAGATCGGTGATCAGGTCCCGACCAATCAGGTTGAGCATGCAGTGGCAGTGACCGTGGATGGAAAAACAATCGCCTGGATTTTGCCGGATACCAAGTATCAGTTTGCCCTTAGCGCTGAAGAACGGGTTTTTCTCCGTCGCACCAATCTAGCGATTGGACTGGCAGCCTTTGCGGGAATTCTTGCCGCCGTACTGATGGGCTTTCTACTGGCAAGCCGATTGATCAAACCAATCCGCCGCCTTACGCAAGCCTCTCAACAAATGGCGAAAGGCGAGCTGCAACAACAACTGCCCGTAACTTCAGATGATGAGTTGGGGCAGCTGACCGAAACCTTCAACAAAATGAGTGCGGATCTTTTTGAAGCCGACCAGAAACGAAAACGTTTGACTGCTGATATCACCCATGATTTGAGCACTCCTCTGCAGATTATTTCAGGATATATTGAAATGTTGGAGGATGGGGATATCTCCCTCTCGCCGGAACGCATCGACGTTATCCGTACGGAGATTGAGCATCTGCGCAGGTTGGTTGGCGATATGACCATGCTCACTCAGGTCGAATCGGGTGGTCTTGAAATGCACCCCCAACCCATGCAGCCAGTGGTCTTACTGGAAAGAATTCAGCAGATTTACACCCCGCTGGCTGAACAAAAAGGCATTCAGCTTAAGCTCGAATCCCCATCCGATCTACCCTTTATTCAGGTGGATGAAGGCAGGGTTATTCAGGTGCTTAAGAACCTGGTGGATAATGCTTTGCGTTATACACCCTTAGGCGGCTCGATTAGACTCTCAGCGGGCGTGGAGGATAAAAGAGTTTGGTTGCGGGTAACCGATAGCGGGGAAGGGATTGAAAGAGAGGATTTACCTTATGTCTTTGACCGCTTCTACCGCGCCGACAAAACCCGTTCAACAGCCTCCGGCAAGATGGGTCTTGGACTGGCAATTTGCAAGGCGCTTGTCGAAGCCCAGGGCGGAACAATTGCCGCTGAATCTTCCGGGAAGGGAGAAGGTACCAGTTTTGTAATCCGTTTCCCGACTGTTTCACCCCCGCTGACATGACAAAACAGCCAGGGTTTCATTCTCCCTGGCTGTTCTCTATCATCGGTGCTCCATCAAGCCCAAAACATTTCTCCCGGGGAGTCTACAGTCACCACCTCACGCAGCGCAGCCAGACCTTTACCGACCCCTTCCTCAAAGGACATCATGCCATCTTCATGTTCAAGAGAGATGACATAATCATAGCCCACCATACGCAAAGCGGATACCATATCCTTCCACACTTTCAAGTCGTGACCATAGCCGATCGTCCGAAACGTCCAGGAACGCGCCGGGATTTGGGAATAATTCTTATGGTCATTGCAGCCATTCACGGCAGTGTTGAAGGGATCAACGTAGCAATCTTTGCCATGGACGTGATGGATGGCATTTCCCAGTCTGCGGATCGCCGCTACAGGATCCACCCCATTCCAGAAGAGGTGACTCGGATCAAAGTTCGCACCCATCGCCGGACCGCAGGCTTCCCGCATTCGTAACATTGTTTCCACGTTGTAGATGAGCATGCCGGGATGCATTTCAACGCCAATTTTCACATTATGATCCTGCGCAAATTGACTTACCTTACGCCAATATGGAATTGCCACCTGGTTCCACTGGTAATCCAGAATTTCAAGAAAATGTGGCGGCCATGGGCAGGTCACCCAGTTGGGCGTGGTATCACCGGCAGCTCCTGCAGGCAACCCGGACATGACATTGATTACCGGAACGCCACACTTTTCAGCCAGAAGGATCGTCTTGTGAATCAATTCATCCGCGGAACGAGCTTCGCCTCGCTCGGGGCTGAGGGGGTTGGAGTGGCAGCTAAAGGCACTGAGGATCATCCCTCGGCTATCAACAGCTTTGAGATAGTCTTTTCTTTTACTATCGCTCTCCAACAAATCATCCAACGGGCAATGATGAGAACCGGGATAACCTCCCGTACCAACTTCAACAGCGGTTGCCCCGTAGGAAAGAATGCGATCCAGCGCCTGCTCAAAAGGCAGGTCCTGGAAGATTACTGAAAATACTCCAATTCTCATGGTTTATTTCTCCTTTCGCAGAGACTTATTCCTGTATTTCGTCGAGGCTGACCCAACGCTTTTCGGTTGCCGACTGTTTTATGGCTTCACACAGAACCATCTCATGATGACCATCGGCAAAAGTAGCAAACCTCCCCGTTTCTGGCATCTTGCCTGTGGCAATGGCAGTATAGAACTGTTTAAAAACTTGCAGAAAAGTGTCCGGGTATCCTTCGGCATGACCACCCGGAAAACCGGTCAACGCACGAGAAGAATCGTGGAAGAGCGAGGGATCTTTGACCAAGATCTGGTTGGGCTGATCGCGGAAACCAATCCACATTTCATTTGGCGATTCCTGCTCCCAGTGATAGGCTGTGCGGGCGCCGCAGATTTCGAACCAGAGGAAATTTTTTCGTCCGGCTGATACCTGGGAGAGGCTGACATTTCCCAGTGCTCCATTCTCAAACCGGAAGAGAATGACAGCAGCGTCTTCTGTTTTAATGGGAACTTCTTTGGTAGAAAGATTCTTTTCAATTTTCCCGGCAAAAGTTTCCACCTCAGCCAACGGTTGCAGACGCGTGGGGTGGGCTATCATGAAATCTGCCATTACAGCAGTAATTTTTAGTCCGGTGATGTAAGTTACCAGGTCCATCCAGTGGGTGCCAATATCCGCCACAACCCGCAGTTCCCCTCCCTGTTCCGGCTCCAGACGCCAGTTCCAATCCGTTTTCAGGTAGAGCCAATCCTGTAAATAACCACCGGTGATGAGGTAGGGGGTTCCAAGTTCACCTGCCTGCACGCGCGCGCGGGCTTCCTGGCAAATGGGATAGAAGCGAAGATTGTAATTGACTGCTGTGACCAGTCCTTTTTGTTGCGCCAGGGCAGCCAATTCGCGAGACTGGGCGGAGGTCATCGCAAGCGGTTTTTCGCATAACACATGTTTACCCGCGTTAAGGGCAGCTTTTGCCTGTTCGTAGTGGAGGACATTGGGTGTGCACAGGTGAACCACTTCAACTTCAGGATCTTTTATGGCTTCGGCAAAACTGGTGTACCATTTTTGTATCCCCAGTTCACCGGCAACTTTTCTCCCCTCGTTTTCATCGATGCCGGCAATGCCATGAATTGACACACCCAGCCGGCGCAGGGTTTGAATATGCGTCCTCCCCATGAAACCTAAACCAATCACTGCCACCTTTGGGTAACTCATATCACCTCCTAAGAAATGATTCTCGCGAATGTAAAAAATAATAAGATAATTCCATTTGCTGCACCCACCACAAACGCTTTCAGGCACTTATCATGGTGGGTACAGCCGAAATTCCGTTAGAGTAATTTGCTTAAATGCTCAAAACTGCGAATGGCATCCGGTACATTGCCAACTTCAACGCTGAAGACAATATCATTGGGACATTTTTTAACAATGTCAATAACCTGTTTCCAATCCACCACACCATCACCACAAGCACATCCAACCGGGGTTCCGGTCACTTTGCCACGTTCTTCTCCGCTTTGCGAGAAGCTGATGTCTTTGGCATGCAGATGTACCAACCGGTCATTCACATGAGCCAGCCATTCATAGGTATCGGTTGTTCCAGCGAGGTAACTGTTCCCAGTGTCATAATTGATTCCAATTGCCGGAGACTTGACCAGATTATAAATGCTGTCCAACCCTTCCATGGACTTGCTATATTGCTGGTGGGGTTCCAGACCAATCTTGATGCCATACCGCTCTGCGACCATCGAAGCTTCCTTAAGCGTATAGGTCATCAACTGGTAATCCATTTCCTCTGTAGTCCAATCCGGTTTTGGTCCTTCGTCTGTATTAACCACAGGGGCGCCTGCATCCGAAGCCCAGCGGACGGCTTGTTTGAGATATTCAACCCCGATTTCCGGTTTGCACAAGGTGGTATGAGCGCTGACGCCCGACATTTTAATTTTGTAGTGGTCACAAAGATCCCGTGCCCAGCGCGGATCATCATACATCGAAATGCTGTGAAAATATCTTGCTTCACTGAGCAGTTCGCGACCCCAGTGCACCATGGGTTCAACATATTGATAACCAATTTCAGCAGCTTTCGCCACGCCCCAGTCAAATGGTTTATCATGGTGCCTCACAAATTCCATATTTACACCCAGAAAAATTTTGCCCATCATGGCTCCTAAATTTATTCCCTAGTTTGCCGCAGCGATGCGGTGGTTAGCATCATCCACAATTTCGCGAACGAACGCGAGGCTCTTTTCAATCAACGGACCACCCTGACCTTCACATTCCAGGCTGACGATACCATCAAATTTAATATCAACCAGAATATCGATGCACTTTTTGATGTTGACGACATTGACCCCTTCGCCAATGGCGCATTGGCTGACCGCAATGCCGGTCAGTTCTCCACGCAGCGAGGCAGCCAGCGATTCACTCACATCCTTGATATGCAAATGGCTTATTTTATGTTTGAATCGATTGAGGAAAGCTACGGGGTCCTGCCCTGCAATGAAGGTGTTTCCCGTATCCATATTCAAGCGTAAATAGGGACTGTCAACGAAAGCCAGCATCTTCTCCATGAATTCAGGTTTGGTGGTGTAGTATCCATGGG
Organism: Anaerolineaceae bacterium; assembly: GCA_018056725.1. Taxonomy (GTDB): domain Bacteria; phylum Chloroflexota; class Anaerolineae; order Anaerolineales; family Anaerolineaceae; genus UBA6107. The sequence continues at coordinate 21,929 of JAGPFF010000023.1, read as the reverse complement.
GTTCGATATCTATGATCATCTTGTATCGTTCTGCGGTCTCCATCACCTGAGTATAGGAACGTTTCATGGATTCCAAAGCTTCTGTATCTGAAACACCTTTTGGAGCAAAGCGGTCATCTGTGGTATCAACATGATCGCACCCTGCAAGGTATGCCCAACGGATTGTCCGGTTGATATACTCAACGCCAAGTGAAGGACCCTGCGGTAATGAGAGGGGGAATGCCGCATCAATCTGTGAAAAACGCACTCCATAACTTAAAGCTTTCTCTTTCCACATTAATGGATCTTCCCACATGGCAACGTGCGGCTGATAGCCAAGACCGTGAATCCAGCTAACCCCATCAATCATCCCACATTCGATCCAGTGAACATCATTTTTTTGCGCCCACTGCAGCGCCTGTTCAAAGTTCCAGTAACTGCTGTTGAACGCATCCGTGTGAAAACCAATCTCGATCATAGATATCGAACTCCTTTCCTGGGAAGTCTCATCCTGTGAAAGAGCCCGCCCGATAATCGAGCGGGCTCTTTTGATTCATTTAGAATGCTGGGTTATTTGTAGAGCTTGTCATACTTGGTGACATCAACGTTGACCCAGGCATCCGGGTAATTCTTCATATCCTCGCAACCGCATTGAGCGTAATGCAGCGGGGGCATGGAAGGATTGTAGTACTGGTCAAAGTTTTCAGGAGTGATGGGGATTTGTGGAAGAACCATGTGGTGCTGAACCGTTTCACCCTGGAGGAATTTGGTGGCAACCAGAGCTGCGGTGCGCCACTGATAGGTCGGGAAGGTAGGTCCAATGGCGGTCAGACCTTTTTCCTTCCAGAAGGTCAGGTAATCATTCTGATCCTCGCCCACCATCACTTTCGGGTAGGGAGCGCCAGCATCTTCAAAAGCCTCAAGAATGGTTACAGCCGTACCACCGGCATCCATCCAGACGGCATCAATGGTGCCAAACTTGGCCAGATAATCGGTCACAACGGTGTTGGCTTTGAAGGAATCATATCCGACGAATTCGACACCGATGATATTGAACTGCGGGTTCTCTTCGAAAATCTTGCGGGCAGCACCCCATCGTTGCTCAAGCACATCCACGCCGGGCAGGATGCGGAAGGCTAAGACATTGCCACCTTCCGGCAGGTTGTCAACGATGAATTGGGCACCGGCAGCGCCGAAGGCGTACCCACCAATTGGGCGCTCAGCAACAACCGGGCAGTCAGTGAACACAAACCGGTCAAAGATCACCACGGGTAATACTTCGCAAGCTTTTTCCACAACAGGGGTCAGGGCTTCGCTTGTATTCGGCGATACGATGAGCAGATCGCATTTTCCAGGTGTGCTGATCAGGTCTTCGATGTCAGCGATCTGTTTTTCATCACTTCCCTGTGCATCCAGGTGATAGAAGTTGTTAACGAGACCGGCTTCCTGAAGCTCAATGATCTGTTCGCCCATGTCAGTGTAGCCCACTACACGCCAGGGGTTATTGACGCCTGCATTGGAGAAGCAGAGATTGTAGGGGGGATCCTTCTGGGTATATTGTGGATATTGCGTGATGTCGGTTGGATTTTCCACAAGATACTGCAGGTAGATCGGATCATCAGGATTGATTGGTGCCATCTTCATTTGCTCAAGTGAAGCCTCGTAATCAGCTTCCACAAAGAATTGTGGGGCGACTTGCGCGGATTCCATCTGGAGACCCGGGCTCGCGGCGACGGGTTCTTCTACTGGTGCTTCAGTCGCTGCTGGTGCTTCGGTCGCCGCTGGTGCTTCGGTTGCAGCTGGTTCTTCTACAGGGGCTTCTGTCGCGGCTGGAGTTTTTGCGCAGGCTGTTAGAACCATAGCCAGTACAACGATCAGTGAGACAACGAACAACAAACGCTTTTTCATTTGGTTTACTCCTCCTGGTTTAATATTCGAAACTTCACGCTATTTCAACAATTCCCTGATCAATTTTTTGTCAAATCACCTCCTCATTTACACGACTCGGTATGACTTGTTTACCGGTCGGCTATCGTTTTCTGCGACGACTAAGCGCCACGTATGCCACCGCGCCAATAATGATGACTCCTTGAATGGCGTCCTTGTATGGCTTTGGTAATCCCAGCAGGTTGAGCATACTAAACAGAATCTCCAAAGTGTATGCCCCAAAGACCACATTCAACACACTGCCTTTACCTCCCCCTAACATGACGCCACCCACGACACAGGCGGCAATGGCAGACATTTCAAGCCCTTCACCAATGGTCACATTTACGCCGCCATAACCGCCAATCATGACCCCGCCGATCACCGCCAGGACGGCGGAGAGAACGAAAGCCATGGTTCGGACGAGTCGAACCCGCACACCTGAAAGCTGTGCGGCGCGCACATTATCGCCGATCGCAAGAATTTGCTTGCCGAAATTTGTCCGGTGAAAAATAAACCAGAAAATTAATCCAACCACAATGAGTATGATCAATCCAATCGGAAATCGCCCAAAAATGGGGACATTTTGAAGATATCCTCGCCCCCACATGCGCCAGTTATCCGTAAAGTATCCTTTTGGTGCCCCTCCCACCCAGTACAAAGCAAGTCCTTTTACCGCCAGCATCATGCCTAGTGTGGCGATGAAAGAGGGTACCTTCATGAAAGAAACCACTAATCCATTGATGAGCCCAATGCCCATTCCGATCAAGAGCATAATTCCGATCGAGGGCAAGGAATTAGCCGGGTCATTGTTCAGGAGCAGTGAGCTCGCCAGACATACCAGGGTCACAATGGAACCGATGGAAAGGTCAAAACCACCCGTAGCCAGGACGATCATCTCACCAATCGCCAGAATACCCAGCGGAGCTGTGCGCCGGAGGAACGCCATGATTCCATTCATGGTAGAGTAAGTAGGGCTTAAGAAACTAACGATAATGAACAGGACAAAAAAGATTGGATAGACCGGCGGGATTTTTTTGATGAAAGCCCAGACCCCACCAAGAGCACGCGAGAAATTGCTTTTTTTCGATACGGATATTGTCGTCATCCTATTCACTCCTTAGGCGGCTTCTTGCTTGGAGCGGATGGTGTAGCTCGCAACTGCCAGAATGATAATTACGCCACGTAAAACGATTGTCAGATAGGGATTTACACCCAGCTGATTAAAGGTAGTATCCAGCACGCTGAAGATCAGCACGCCTGCGAGGGTTCCCCATACTCCCCCTTTTCCACCCGCGAGCAGCGTTCCGCCTACAACCGTTGTGGCAATGGACTCCAGATCATAATAGCCATCCGGACCGACCCAAGGTGCACCAGAGCGCAAGCGACTGACAATAAACAACCCGGTTAAAACTGCAGTCAGGCTGCAAAGGATATGCGCTCCGATTAAAATACGATCGGTGCGTAAACCGGAGAGACGTGCCACTTCAACGTTTCCACCCACACCATAAAGGTGCGCACCGAATTTCGTTCGCGAGAGCAGGAACCAGCCTCCCAGCATCACCAGCATCAGGACGATTACCGATACTGGTATTGGACCCAGCTTGGCATAGCCGAAAAATTCAAAACTCCGGGGAACGCTGCCGGTATAGTTTGAGAAGGTACCGTTGATGAATCCTTTGAGGATCATGCTCATGCCCAGCGTGGTAATAAATGGATGCACTTGCAGCTTGGTAATGATCAGACCGTTCAGTAAACCAATAAAAGCGCCAATGAGGAAAACCACCAAAATCGCAAGCGGAACATTCTTGGGGTCACCCTGCATGATGTAAGAAGACATCACCGCAGTTACGCTGATCAGATAGACGACAGAGAGATCAATGGAAGCGCCAATGATCACGATTGTCTGTCCCACGGCTACAATTCCCAGCGCAACAGAGCGCACCAGGATATTCATCATAATTTTTGGATTGCCAAAGATCTGCCCATCTGCCAGCAAGGTATCCAGTAAACCACCAGCGACAAAAATAACAATCAGGAAGTAATAGACAGGCGGAATATGGATCGAACGGACAAAATCTTTAAACCGGTGACCGGATATCGTCGTTGTCGTCATTTCAAGCCTCGCTTTCTCCGGTATTTTTTTGCTTGCCATTATGCCCGGTAGCCATCAGCATGATTTCGGATTCACTGGATTTAGCGGGCAGTTCTCCGACGATACTCCCGTCCCACATCACCAGAATGCGGTCACTCATGCCAATAACTTCCGGTAGTTCGGATGAAATCATCAATACAGCCTTCCCTTGCTTTGTCAGTCCGCGGATCATATCGTGAATACTGGCTTTGGCTTCCACGTCGATACCACGGGTTGGTTCATCGAAAATAAACAAATCAGAATCTGAAGCGAGCCACTTGGAAAGGATAACCTTCTGTTGATTCCCTCCGCTTAAATATTGCACTTCACGGTCATAACTATCCGTGCGGACGTCGGTTTGCTTGCCGAGGTTTGGCACGAGCTTGGGAGCTTTTTTGATACCGTCTTTGGAAATGGAAGTAAACATCGGTTGGATCGAGCGCACGGTCAGAAGCATATTGTCACGAATGGGTTGCTTCGGACAAATTCCCTCGGTCTTTCGGTCTTCAGTAACGAACCCCATCCGGTTCTTGATGGCATGGTTCGGAGTGCGGAAGGAAACCATCTTTCCCTTCAGCATATATTTACCGCTCTTGAATGGCACTACCCCAAACAAGGCTTGAGCAAGCTCGGTTCTACCCGACCCTTGTAGACCGGCAATTCCCACGACTTCACCTTTTCGTAATTCAAAATTGATATTCTGTAAAAACTGGTTGGAACCATTTTCAACTTTTACGATGACTTCACCAACCTCCTCGGAGGAGCCCAAAGGAGGATAGTAGTGATCCAATTCGCGTCCCACCATCATGTGAACAATCTTTTCCGTCGTCACGTCTTTGGTGGCTACAGTCCCCACCAATTGACCATCCTTCAGCACGGTAATCTTATCCGCGATATCAAACACTTCACCCAGACGGTGCGAGATAAAGATAATCGCCATATCCCGTTTTTTCAAACGGAGGATCAAGTCATCCAGTAATCGGACTTCATTGATGGTTAATGCCGCCGTTGGCTCATCCATGATGAGAATCCGGGATTTGAGTGAAATAGCTTTGGCAATTTCAATCAGCTGCTGTTCCGCTACCGATAATGTTCCGGCAACCGCCGTAGGGGCGATCAGCCCTTCAATGCCAATCTCGCGCATCACTTCTTCCGCCATCTTGTTCATTTGACGGCTGTCAACCAGACCAAATTTGGAAGGTTCACGACCAAGGAAAATATTCTGCGCTACCGTCCGATCGGGCAGGAGATTGAATTCCTGATAGATGATGCTGATCCCTCTTTCATGTGCTTCCTGCGGATGCGTAAAGGCAACCCGATTCCCATCAAGCAGGATTTCCCCCGAATCCGGGACATAAGCGCCTGCCAGAATCTTCATCAGGGTCGATTTTCCGGCGCCATTCTCACCAACAACAGCGTGAACTTCACCCGCATAGAATTTAAGCGATACATCATTCAATGCCTGCACACCAGGAAAGTGCTTGGTGATATTCCTGACTTCCAGAACTGGTTCCTTCATTTTTTCTTCGGGCATTTTCATTTCTTCCATAAGAACCTCAATAGCTCAACAAAATCAAGCAAGGATTTGTTTTAAGAATTTCAAACCATCCGCGGCGATCGCATCCTGGCTGGGAGCAATTTCTCTCCAAATACAAACCGCGCGGGCAATCTCCTTCACCTGCGAGGTAAAGGACTCAATCACTACCGGACCATCATACTGAACATCCTTGAGAGCTCTGGCGATGTCCTCCCAGTGCACCTGTCCGGTTCCAGGAACACCCCGGTCATTTTCGCAGGCATGGAAGTGGTATATCTTCTCGCCTGCCAACCGGATGGCAGCGCCGCTATCCTTTTCTTCCAGATGCATATGAAAGGTATCCAGGTGCAAGCCAACATTATCCATTCCGGTCTGATGGATAAATTCAAGCCCCTGGGAAACCACATTTAGCATGTCGGTTTCAAAGCGGTTAAGCGTCTCCATTGCCAGCCGGATTCCCCTGGGTTTAGCGTATTCAGCCATCTCACGGATGCCAAGCACTGCCCGGTTCCATTCACGTGTTCTGGCTGCTTGCTCTTCAAGATGATCTTTCCCCACGGCTGAATACATCGGTCCACAAATTACAGGAGAACCTAAAAATTCTGCAGCATCAATCAACCAACGGATATACGTTTTGGCATTTTCCACCACACCCGGGTTGTCACTGCATAAATTGCGTTCCGGACCAAAAGCGCCGCACACGATGGTTTCAAGAGCATTTGCCTTTAGGTCGGTTTTTACTTGATCAAGATCAATCATTTCCGGGTTCTCGATGGAAAGCTCGAGGATGTCAAATCCCATTTTTTTGACACGCGGAGCAAGCTCACTGACTGCCTGCGTTGTGCAGGGGGAAACCCAGACGAAAGTATTGACACCAAACTTCATCACTTGCTCCTTAATCAAACTCAACTTCACCGGAAGCTACTACCCTGAAGAGATGATCCACAGCCAGGTTTACGGCACCAATCACTCCAGAGTCAGGTCCGGTGGCGGAAAAAACAATATTCAGATTTCGAGTGGCAAGAGGTAAGGACCTGCCCAAAACAGCCTGCCGGATCGAAGAAAGCAGCAGGTTTCCCAGATTGCTCACCCCGCCACCAATGACGATCATTTCAGGATTATAAAAATTGACCAGTCCTGCCAGCACGTCACCAATCATCTCACCGCTCTCGCGGATGATTTCAATCGAAAGTTGATCGCCTTCGCGAGCGCCATAACCGATATCTTCAGAAGTAAGTTTGTTCCCATTGGCAGCATAACGATCGATAAGAAAGCGGCTTTTCCCGGCTTCCGCGGCAATGAGTGCCCTTTCCGCCATTGCTGGTCCGCTCGCCAGCGATTCAAGGCAGCCTTTGTTGCCGCAATGGCACATTGGACCGGATTTACTGACGCTGATATGCCCGATGTCACCGGCGCAACCGCTGGCTCCGCGGTATATTTGACCGTTGCAAATAATTCCCGCGCCAATTCCAGTGCCAATTTTGACAAAAATGAGATTTTCTACGCCGATGCCGTTTCCGGCGTGTAACTCGCCGAGCGCCATGAGATTAACATCGTTATCCACGACAATATTGGCTTGAGTAAACCACTGGGACACAGTTTGAATGATCGGATAACGATCCCATCCTGGCATGATTGGAGGAGAGATAACAACACCGGAATAAAAATCAACCGGTCCTGGAATCCCCATCCCAATTCCCAACACATCTTCCGGGGTGTATCCATTTTCCCGGATTATTTTCTCGAGCAGGGAACAAACACGACCCAGAATTTTAATAGGACCTTCGCGCACAAATGCTGCCTCGCTATAACGCATCAAGATCTTACGCGAGAAATCGGCTACGGCAAGGTCGATGCTCGTAGCGCCGATATCCACCCCGGCTACCAGACCATAACCACCATTGATGCTGTAGGATCTGGAACGGCGACCGCCGGAGTATTCGGTTTCATCATTTTCGATGATTAATTTTCTTTGTAGCAGGGAATCAATGCAACTGGAAATTTTGGTGCGGGAATAATCGGTCAGTGAAACGAGATTCCCTTTGGTCAGACCCTCATGGGTGCGGATCAGATCAATGATTTCTTTTTCCGAGCGGGTAATGAAAAGTGAATGCTGATATACCCCTGACTGGTACGGCTGTTCTGATGACGCCGCAGCGACAACAGGCTGACTCCTCTTGTTTACCAGTTCCCGGTTAATACTCATTACAGTTTCAGCACCACCTATCCAAAGAACAATATGGTTAATCACCAACGATCTAAGGCGTACGTGTTACACGAACTGAACAAAAAGTTATAGAACGGAAAGACTGCAGTTCTAATTCAAATGAGCAAGGAAAACCAAGTTGTAATTACAGGTGACATGATTAGTATACCAACTTGTGATGAAAAGTCAATACTTAAATTCTTTTTTTATCTACTTATGACATATATTGTCATAAGTTACCCTTCGCAGTCAGGTTTGGCTGCGGGTTTGCCAACCGGTTTACTGCAATGTAACGCACGCCAGATTGAACACTTTTGATACCATAGATAAAGCGTTCAGATTGTGTCCCGTGGTAAAAATATAGTGGTGAGATACCACTTCATCCACCATTTTGAGTCCGTTTTGAACCTCAATGACAGCTCCGTTCAGACAATCCGAATTCTCGTACTGGACAAATTTTGGCAGATTCCCTTCGATGATGCTCCAGCGATCAAAAGGCGGCGTCAGCTTGACCAGAGTCACCGGTCCAAGAGGGAAACGAGCATCGATGGCGTGGGCATTATCATCCACAATGGCAAGCACCTTCCTGCGCAACGTCCACTCTTTCGAGAAAGACTGCGGTACAACGCCAAAGTAGCCGCAATGGGCAGCAAGAACGTGGTTGTCAGGGTTCCCATCAACAGGCGGGAAATCTGGAATATGTTCATGTTTGAGGGCTGCCTGACCCATCACAAAGGGATAAAGGTTGGTCATCATGACTGGTGTTCCAATGGTGCGCTCCACCAACAACTCGGTCAACATTGAGACGATATCCCCTTCGCAGCCCCAGATTAAACACCTTTCCTCGTAGAGAAGATTCCACGCCAGACAGGGTGTGGTATCACAGAAATGAGACTCATTCAAGCAGTTCATACCTGCCGCCAAAATGGAGGGGTCGGCGTCAAGATCGCGTTTGATTGCGAGATACAGTTTGATCGCGCTTAAAATTGCCCGTTCATTCAACCCAGAAACCGGGGTCCTGGCGGAGCGTAGTGCCCATTCCTTCCGTGCCAGTTCATCCGGGATATTCCGGGCATCTTCTCCCAGTTTTTGAAAACTCTTTTTTACAATTTTCAAACCGAAGCGCTGCTCAATGGCATCCACACATTCCGCTTCCCACCAGTAAAATCGTTTGAAGATCGGATCCTGCTTGCCACCGCCACTGGCAGGTTTATCCTGATAGACCAGGAACTTGCCCTGGCTGAGCTGGCGTTTAAGGGCAAATGCCCGGCATGCCATTTTGGTTTTTTCCAGCGTGTTTGGCGCGATGACTTCCACCCCCTTGGTGGTCAGGTAAGTGTTAATCTCCCAGTCCCACATCGAAACGGTGCCAAATTCCGATGTCACCACCATGATCGGTTGAGGCAGCTGCCGGATCTCCTCTGATCGCCGGTATGCTTCTCCGAGCATTTGCGGGAAGATGACACCATCCGTTGGGGGAACGGCACTGCCGAGCGCGATGGGTTCCTTGAATTCCGCTACATCCTCGAGCAACTCCTTAATTGCCGCCAAATGACTGACAAATTCCGGGTCATCAGGGGAATTGAAATAAACGGGCACCAATATCGCCTTCATTCGCCACTCCATTAAGATAATGCGGGGGTGAGGAGGTTCTCCTCACCCCGGTGATTTTTCATTGAACTTCAGACACCAAAACCTTACGGCCATTTCTGGCTGAAAGGATGGCTGCTTCCAGAACCTGCATATCCTTCAATCCTTCATAAAGGTTGGGAGTAATTTTTGTCCCTTTTTCAAGTGCGGTGAGGAAGTCATAGACAGCATGTGTGAATTCATGCTCATAACCAATGATATGACCCGGCGGCCACCAGGCACCTACATAGGGATGGGTGGCATTGGTCACCAGAATCGTCCTGAACCCCTGCTCATCCGCTGGATCTTCGAGATTGAGATATTGAAGCTCGTTCATTCGTTCCAGGTCAAAGAGGAGACTGCCTTTGCTGCCATAAATTTCAAAATAGTTGTAATTTTTACGACCGGTAGCAAAGCGGCTGGCTTCAAAGGATCCGAGGGCGCCATTGGCAAACTCGACCACCATAAAGGCAGCGTCATCAACCGTGACCTTTCCTGTTTCCGCACCAGCAGAGCCCGATTTGAAAGTGCCGGCTCCAGCGCCAGGCAGGGGGCGCTCGGTGATGAAAGTTTTCATCATGGCGGAAACACTGCCAATTTCACCGATCAGGTAACGCGCCAGATCAACACTATGCGAGTTGAGATCATAATGCGGACCGGCGCCGGCAAACTTGCTCTGTAAATGCCAGGTTAATGGAAAATTCGGGTCAATAATCCAGTCCTGCAGATAAGCTCCCCGCCAGTGGAAAATCTGCCCCAGCTTGCCCGCTTCAATCATCGACTTGGCGAAAGCGATTGCCGGTGTGCGGCGGTAGTTATGATTGAGATAATGCAACACTCCGGCTTTTTCAGCCGCCTCATACATTTCTTTCGCTTCAGCGTAATTCAAAGCAATCGGTTTTTCACAAAAAATTGCCTTTCCGTTCTGCGCTGCAGCCAGTACGATGTCTTTATGCAAATAGGTTGGAGTACATATGTCGATGATATCCACGTCAGGGCGTTCCACAACTTTCTTCCAGTCAGTGGCGGTTTCCTGCCAGCCCCAATTATCCGCAAAATCCTTTGTCCCTTTCGGGTCCTGTCCGCAGGCTACCTTGAGTACAGGTTTTAGCCCTACCTTGAAGAACCGGGGGGCTGCAAGCCAGGCATTGCTATGCGCCTTGCCCATGAATTTGGTGCCAATGATGGCAACATTTACCTCTTTCATGTGAGTTTCTCCTTTCATCGCTCCACAAGAATGGTGAGAGGGACCTTATGCCAGCGAGGAAGCAATGCGCTTGAGCTCTTTCACACTGATCGCTACAGCTTCATCTTCGCGTTCCATCCAATCGGTATGAGGATGGTCAATCTCCACCGCCAGGAAACCATTGAATCCTGCCTTTTGCAGCAATTTCGCCAGCGCCTCATTATCAATTAATCCCATGCCGACCGGTACTCCGGCAAAGAAGAACCAATCTGTCGGCTTGGCATTGCGATCTGGCATCAAGTCTTTAACGTGGGTTGCCAACACGTACGGGGCGAGTTTCTCCATCCCGGCAATGGGATCATCCAAAAGGCGCAGGAAATTGCCGGTGTCAAAATTCAAGCCAAAGTATGGTGAATTGATCTCGCCAAGCAACTGCAAAATTTCATCCGAGGTGAAATCAATGTGATTCTCTACTGCCAGCTTGATGTCATGATCGGCAGCAACTTTGACCGCTTCTTTGAACATTTTCACCAGGGCGGTGATCTGCGGACCGTGGGGTTCATGCCGGAACATCAGACTGCTGCCCACCACGCGCATCACATCCGCGCCAATCGCTTTGGCATAAGGGATCATGGTGATCATCTCGTTGTAAGCTGTCCAATTCTGACCACGCTCTAATCCATCCGGGTGCCCCCAGGCATAGACACGGTCAAACTTATACTGATCCAGCTGCGCCTTAAGTTCTTTGAACCAGCCAAGATCGTATGAGGGGAAGAAGCAGGATTCGAGGGACACGCCATCCACGCCGAGTTCATGCGCCCGTCTCAAGAAATCTTCCATCGTCATGTTTTTAGCCGGTGGTTTTTGGTCTGGATAAACCTCGCCAAAAAATCTGTGGTAACAATAACTGTCAATTCCTATTTTCATCGCCTTCCTCCTGAGAATATGGTGTTGGTTGATGCGTCCATCACAACTATTACGCCTAACTTGAATCCGATCACTGCCCGGCGACCAGCCACGGGCAACATGTCATTACAGGATAACATTATTATATATTTCTCGGACTGTAATTACAATAGAAAGATTGTTAAAAATCCGCGGTTTTCCAGGAAGAATTTTTTCCCTGTAGCTCTCATCTGTCTTTTTCATAAACCGGGTACGATGTGCTGACCCTTTCCAATTTTCGCCCCAAAAACTATTGACACGCCTGCTGAAGTTCTCTATAATAAGTTGTAATAACAGGATTACAACAATTTGCGCTATATTGGAGTCTTATGGACATCTCTCCCCAGATCAATTTTGAGAGTCACATCCCGTACTACATCCAATTAATGGATATCCTGAAAGAACAGATCCGTTTAGGGAGATGGAAACCAGGCGATCAAATCCCGGGCGAGCAGGAACTTTGCGCAATCTACAATATCAGCCGCACCGTCGTTCGCCAGGCACTGTTGGAACTTGAACTGGACGGGGTGATCAATCGCCGCAAAGGCAAAGGTACTTTCATCGCAGAACCAAAAATCAGCGAGGGTCTCGTTCAAAACCTCACCGGATTCTACCAGGACATGGTCGAGCGGGGTTTAAAACCGGTCACCAGAGTGCTGCATCAGGTTGTTGTGCCCGCAGTAGAAAAGGTCGCCGGATTTCTGGATATTTCACCCGGGACGAACATCATTGATATTCAGCGATTACGGTTTATTAATGACGAACCCATTCAACTGGTAACCACTTATATCCCTTATGAAATTTTCCCGCCACTGGCAACGGTTGACCTTACCAACCAATCGCTTTATGCCTATCTCGAAAAAGAAGCTGGCATTTTCCTCGCACGGGGTCGCCGTTATATTGAAGCAGTGCTTGCGAATGAAGTGGAAGCGGAATTGCTCGACATTGAACGTGGAGCACCGCTGCTGATGCTGGACAGCGTCAGTTATGATGCCAGTGGTCGTCCGATCGAATATTACCATGCGGTTCATCGTGGCGATCGTTCGCGGTTTGAAGTTGAACTGATCCGCATGCATGACCAATCAAAACTGGCGTTGGAGCACAGCTCTACCTTTACGAGCTCCCCGGCTGATGTGGTTCATAAAAACCTTGAATTCAATAATAAATCTTAGCCAATTTGGCGGAGTGCATGCATGAAGCAGCGTTACCTGATTGGTGTTGACCTTGGTACGAGCGGCACAAAAGCCGCGCTCTTCCACGTGGACGGCGCCAAGGTTGCTGAAGCCAGTGCTGAAGTTCCTCTCTATTACCCGCAGCCGGGTGTGGTGCAACAAAATGACCAGGACTTTTACACCACTGCGGCAAAAACAGTCCATGAAGTGATCACAGCGAGTGGAATTGATCCCCGGGATATCGCAGCGATCGCCTTCGATTCACAAATGGCTGGGGTGGGAATGATTGATGACCAATTCAACCCGTCAGCGCCTTTCGATTCCTGGCTGGATATGCATTGTGAATCCTATATTGAATTAATGAACCGGGAAGCCGGCGAGCTGATCACCCGTCTGACTGGCTGCCCGCCTACCTGCAACCACGGGCCAAAAATGTTATGGTGGAAAAATGAGCAGCCGGAGGTTTATGAGCGCACGGCAAAATATGTAATGCCGGGCACTTATGTGGCGGGTCAAATGGCAGGATTAAAACCTGAACAAGCCTTCATTGATTACACCTACATCCATTTCTCAGGTTTTGCCGATTCTAAAAACAAACAGTGGTCGGCAGAATTGTGTGCCCGTTTCGATCTGGATATGGAGAAACTCCCCCAGATTGTGGACCCCTGGCAGGTGGTGGGGGAAGTAAGCCCCACCGCTGCCCGCACCTTTGGGCTTGCTCCCGGAACACTGATCGCGGCAGGGGCTGGTGACACCGCTGCTAATGCCTTGGGGGCGGGGATCGTGTCCCCGGGCATGTTGTTCGATGTTGCTGGAACAGCTTCTGTGTTGGCTGGTTGCACGGATCAGTTTGTTGCTGATACCCAGCACCGGGCGCTGTTGACGATGCATTCCGTGATTCCCGGTCTGTGGAATCCGCTGGCGTATATTGGCGGCGGTGGCATTGCTCTGCGCTGGTTCAGAGATAACTTTTTCAACACGAATCGCGGCGAGCCGCTGCCAGTGGATGAATCTCTTTACACTGCCATGATCGAGCGGGCAGCCGCCCTCCCCCCAGGCGCGGATGGTCTGTTCTTTTCCCCTCACCTGGGCGGTCGTATTTGCCCCGCCACTCCGCAAATGCGCGGCAGCTGGATCGGCGCTTCCTGGTCGCATTCTCAGGCACACTTCTTCCGGGCCATTTTGGAAAGTATTGCCTATGAGTATGCCTACTATCTGGGAATTCTGCGAGAGCTCATCCCTGATCTTTCTCTGGTGGAAGCCCGCGCTGTGGGGGGCGGCGCGCGTAGCAATGCCTGGAATCAAATAAAATCCAACGTTCTGGGTGTTCCCTACCAGCGGTTGGCAGGAAATGAATTTGGCACCTGGGGCGCGGCAATGATCGCTGGTAAAGCAGCCGGAATCATCGAAAACCTCGCCGAACATGCCCAAAAAACAGCCCTGCCCATGGGTGACCCGATCCAGCCGGATCCTGCATCATTTCAGGTCTACCAGCCACTGGTCAAGAGGTATATCAGGATGCAGGAAATGCTGGAACAGTTTTACCAATCTTAGGTTCAAGTTCGTTCGTAAAGGAGCTGTTTGTGAAAAATCAAGTTCGAATCTGTATGATCGGTGCAGGGCGTGTCGGTAAAAATCACTCCAAGGCGATCAGCCGCCATGTTCCAGGCGGAAAAATCGTAGCACTGGTGGACCCGATGACTTCCGTCCGGGAAGAAAGCGCACTTGAGTTTGGCATTGAAAAGCAATTTGATTCTCTGGAACAAGCTCTTGAAGGGGCTGATTTTGATGCCGTGGTGATTACCACGCCCACCCCTACCCACCTGCCTCTTTCCAGTCTGGCAGCCGATCACAACAAGCATGTGTTCTGCGAAAAACCCATGGCGCTCAACCTGGAAGAATGCGATGGAATCATGACTGCCTGTGAAAAGAATCATGTCCTGCTTCAAATTGGTTTTATGCGCCGCTTCGACCTCGAATTTGCTGCTGCCGCGGAACGTATCGCGGGCGGAGAAATCGGTCAGCCAATGATGATCAAGTCCAACACCCATGGTCCCGGTCTTCCACCGCCCTGGGCACGCGATCTGCGTACCTCAAACGGCATGCTGGCGGAAGTGAACAGTCATGATTGGGATACCGTACGTTGGTTGATGGGATCCAACCTGGAGCGCGTTTATACAGAGGTTGCCAACTTCAAAGGTGCTGCCAACAATGTGAACACCCCAAACTTTTATGACAATGTTCTGGTAAATGTCAAATTCGAGAGTGGCGGTCTGGGGTTGATCTCCGGTGTTTGCCCCTGTGGTTATGGCTATGATGCACGCGCGGAGATTATTGGTGATAAAGGGATCATGCAGATTGGCACACTTGAGGGGCAAGCCATCGTGGTCTGCACGAATCGCGATCAGGGACTCATCCAGCCAATCGTGCGAACCTGGCCGCAACGTTTCGCCTGGGCATATATCTACGAATTGGAGCACTTCGTCGAATGCATTCAGAAAGAAGTAGAACCACGGGCAGGCGGCGCAGATGGACGCTGGGCGGTAGCTGGGGTTCTAGCGGGCACAAAATCCTTCCTGGAGGAGCGTCCCGTTTACTTGAAGGAGATCACCGGCTAAAACCGGTATGGAGGATTCATGTTAGCAGCTGTATATCACGGTCCGCAGGACCTGAGAGTGGAAGAGGTGCCGATCCCCCAGATTCAATCGGATGAACTGCTGGTGAAAGTGCAGGCTGCCAGCATCTGCGGTACAGATCTGAGGATCTTTCACGGTAACCACCGCATGTATTCACCGGGAACGGTTCGTATCCCGGGGCATGAAGTGGTGGGCACTATTGCCGAAGTCGGATCTCAATTGACAGGATTCACAGTGGGTGAACGTGTGTTCATCGCACCAAATATGGGTTGCGGACATTGTGCGCAATGTGTCAGTGGCAATAACAATCTTTGCGCCACCTATGACGCGATTGGTGTAACCATTGATGGCGGCTTCGCGGAATATGTGCGGGTGCCGGCAAATGCCATTCGTCAGGGAAATGTAATCCAGGTAAGTGAATCCGTGGATCCGGCAGTTGCCGCATTGATGGAGCCTTTTGCCTGTGTTTTACGCGGGCAAAATGCCGTCCACATTCGTCCGGGTGAGGTCGTACTGGTCATCGGGGCAGGTCCGATTGGAGTGATGCATATCAAACTCGCCAAAGTGCGCGGTGCAGGTCGGGTGATCGTCAGTGAACCTGTTGCTGATCGGGCAAAACAGGCAGCCAGCATGGGGGCAGACCGGGTGGTCAACCCAACCCAGGAAGATCTGCAAACCGTGTTGAATGAGGAGAGTGATGGCAGGGGCGCAGATGTGATCATCGTGGCGGCGCCCGTTCATGCCGCGCAGGAGAGCGCCCTCACCCTGGCAGCCATCAATGGACGGATAAACTTCTTTGGAGGGTTGCCCAAAGACCGACCCACCATTACCTTTGACTCCAACCTGGTGCATTACAAGGAGTTGGTTATCACGGGAACTACCGCGTGCAGCACCAATGATTGTTGGGAAGCGACGCGCATTGTCAATTCAGGATTGATCGATCTCTCTGACCTGGTAAGCCAGCGCTACCCGTTGCGTGAGGCTGTAAAAGCCTTTGCGGCTGCGGAAGATCGTAAATCCCTTAAGATTGTTCTTGAGCCCTGAAGGAAATATGGAACCCAAAGAATTGCAGGAGAAACCGAGTCTAATTCAAACCGTTACCGGTCCTGTTGAATATTCCGCTTTGGGGATCACCGATGCTCATAATCATGTCTGGATCGACGTCGTCCCCGGAGCTGATGCAGATGCGCCTGTTCTCAACGATTTTAATGCCATCACAAAGGAATTGAGCGCTTACCTGGCAGCTGGCGGCTTGAGCCTTCTGGATTGCCAACCTGGCGGTTGCGGACGCGACGGTCGCAAACTGGCTTCCCTCTCCTCCGCAACCGGGGTGCAAATTATCGCCTGCACCGGTTTTCACCGTCGAAAATATTATTCCCCTGATTACGGACTCTTTAGAGCCAACGAGGAAAAGATCGCCGATACCTTTCTTGGGGAGTTGACTGATTCCTTACAGGAATGCGCGGACGAGCCCAAGAGCATCCGCGCGGGATTCATCAAAATCGCCCTGGAAGCCGACTGGCGGGAAATACCTCAAGCCCCACTCGAAGCCGCTGCCGCCGTGGCTGCAAAAAGCGGCGCGCTGATTGAAATTCACACCGAGAAGGGTATGCTCGCTGAAAAAGCGATCATCTTTTTCGAAGACCGCCACGTGAAAGCCCGTCAGCTCGTTCTCTGCCATATGGATAAACGCCCGGATCCTGGTCTCCATACTGAAATCGCCAAATATGGGGCTTTATTGGAATACGACACATTTTACCGCCCTAAGTACAACCCCGAACACGGAGTATGGTCCTTAATCGCGGTAATGGTCGAAAACGGATTAGGCAGCCGCATCGCACTGGCGACGGATATGGCGGAAAAGGAAATGTACACTGCCATTGGCGGCGGTGCAGGTCTTGCCAGCCTACCGCGGGAGATCCGTGCCCGCCTGGAAGAAATGAAAATCCCTGAAACAACTCTCCGCGGCTTGATAGGCGAGAATATTGCCAGAAGACTCGCGGGGATAGACTAACTCCAAGGAGCAATTATGACCGATCGTCCTTTTACCTACACGCTACCCATGCCTGATGTCATCCCCTCACATTTTGATCATCATCTCATCCGCCGGCTTTCAGCCCTTAAAGGTCAGTGCCTCGATAATCAGGCTTATGAAACCATGCTTGCCGCTGAAGATCGTCTGGTGTACGAAGTTTACGAGATCAAACGCCCCGAAGTTGCCGGCGAGATTTTGATGGGTATTTCCATCGTGCACCCCGGAAAGGTGGGGCGCGAATACTTTATGACCAAGGGTCATTTTCACACCGTAATTGACACCGCCGAAGTGTATTACTGCCTGCGAGGGGAAGGTTTTATGGTTATGGAAACACCTGAAGGCGATACCGCCGTAGAACCCCTTTCTCCAGGAAAAGTCCTTTACGTACCGCCACGCTGGGCGCACCGTTCTGTGTGCACCGGCAGGCAGGAGGATTTGGTCACCTTCTTTGCCTATCCGGGGAATGCCGGGCACGATTATGGCACGATTGAAAAACAGGGCTTTCGAAAACTGGTGGTTGAAGGTGCCAATGGTCCGGAGATCATCGATAATCCGCGTGTGCAGAAGTCAGGTGATTAATGGACCTTAAGAATGCTCACATTCTGGTCACAGCGACTTCTTATGGCAAGAATGATCCTCGCCTGAAAACCGAACTGGAAGCCCAGGTGGCTTCCGTCACCTATAACCCCACCGGAAAACCGCTCACCTCCGCTCAGCTGGCAGAGCTGCTGCCTGGAATGGATGGGTTCATCGCCGGGCTGGACGTGATCGATGCTGCAGCACTCAAAGCCGCCGACCGGTTGAAAGTGATTGCCCGTTATGGGGTAGGTTTTGACAATGTGGACCTGGCGGCTGCTCGTGCACGGGGCATTGTGGTTACCAATACCCCCGGCGCCAATTCGGTTTCGGTGGCGGAACTTGCGCTGGCTTTAATGTTGGCGCTTGCCCGTCAGCTCCCTGAAGCCGTCAGCGCGGTTCATGCGGGAAACTGGCCGCGGTTGAGCGGTATTTCTCTCGAGCACAAAACAGTGGGGATCCTTGGCTTTGGCGCGATTGGTAAACAGCTTGCCAGGCGCCTGCGCGGGTTCGATTGCAGGATTCTGGCATTCGATCCCTATGCTGACCAAGCATTTGCTGCTGAGAACAACGTTGAACTCGTCGAAAGGGATGAGGTGGTACGCAATGCTGACTTTCTCAGCTTGCATCTCCCCCTGCTGCCCGAAACGCGTGGTCTGGTCAATGCTGAATTCCTTTCGCGGATGAAAAAAGGCGCTTATCTCATTAACACCTCTCGGGGAGAAGTGGTTGATGAAACTGCCCTTTTCACAGCTCTTGATTCCGGTCATCTGCGCGGCGCGGGGTTGGATGCCTTCGCACAAGAACCCCCAGATCCGGCAAATCCGTTGCTTAAGTTGCCCCAGGTGATTGCCACCCCTCACCTCGGTGCCCAAACTGACGGAGCCACGAGCAATATGGGCTGGCTGGCTTTGCAGGATTGCCTGGCAGTGCTAAAAGGCGAAGAACCAAAATTCCGTGTAGCTTGATACTTATAAGTTAAGGATTAATCATGAACAAAACTGAAGTTCTCGAAAAAGTAAAAGAATTGGGATTGCTGGCAGTCATCCGCGGTCCTTCCGCTGACCTGACGGTTCAGATGGTGGATGCCCTGGTGGAAGGCGGTGTCAAGGGGATCGAAATCACCTATAGCACGCCGGATGCTGAAGACGTCGTCAGACGGCTGGCGTTGAAATATGGCGAATCGATCCTGCTGGGGATGGGAACACTGACCAAAGCCGAACAGGCTGCCAGCGCCAAAGAAGCAGGTGCCATGTTCCTCGTCAGCCCGGTTTGTGAGGATGAGCTGGTAAAAGCCATGGTTGCCAGCCGGTTACTGACCATGGCTGGTGCGCTGACACCCACGGAGGTGCTCAAAGCCTACACGATGGGTGTGGATGTGGTCAAAATCTTCCCGGGGTCTCTCGGTGGTCCAGCCTATATCAAAGCGCTGAAAGGTCCCTTCCCGTATATTCCTATGATGCCTACCGGTGGAGTTAACGCAAGCAATGCAGCAGATTGGTTTGCCGCCGGAGTTGTCGCGGTCGGCGCGGGGAGTGAGCTTTGTCCGCCCCAACTTGCCAAAGAAGGCAAATTTGCCGAGATCAGCCAGCGAGCAGTAGAGTTCGTAAAAGTAATTCAGGCTTCAAGGTAATCCACTCTCGAAAAGGTAAGGAGTAAGAATGAACGCAAACCAATATCCAATCGTCACCAAAACCGTCCCTACTTTTTATTTTATTGGAGTAACCACCTCAAAATCCTCCATTATGAAAGTCTTCCCTCTATGGATGAAGGTGTTGGGGTGTGAAGAGGTAGTGATCGAAGGGATTGACTGCCTGATTCATGACAGTGCGGAAGTGTATCGCAAGGCGGTTGCCCAGATCAAGTTCGATCCCCTCTCCTTGGGCGCTCTGGTGACCACGCATAAGATTGATTTGCTCGATGCCGCACGGGATATGTTCGATTATCTTGATCCGTACGCTCAGATTACTGGTGAAGTTTCCAGCATCAGCAAGCTGGACGGACGTCTGGAAGGACACGCCAAAGATCCAATCACTTCCGGTTTGAGCCTGGATGCCATCATTGGCAAGGATTATTTTGCCCGCACGGGTGGTCATGTTTTAAGCTTCGGCGCCGGTGGATCCGCAATTGCTACCTTGCTGCATTTGATCAACAAAAAGGATAAAGGAGACCGCCCGGAACGCTTCACTTTTGTGAACCGTTCTCAGGGACGGCTCGACCACGCCAAAGAAATGGTGGGGGGTCTGGAAACGGATATTCAGATTGAATACATCCAGAATTCCGAACCAGCGGTAAATGATCGAATTATGGAGAAATTCCCGCCTTACAGCATCATCATCAATGCCACTGGCATGGGCAAAGATACCCCCGGCTCACCCATCACCTGGGAGGGAAAATTCCCGATGAACAGTATCGCCTGGGAATTCAACTACCGTGGTGAGCTTGACTTTATGCACCAGGCGCTGGCACAGGTGGAAAGCCGTAAAGTCATCGTAGAGGATGGCTGGCTTTACTTTGTGCATGGATGGACCCAGGTGGTGGCACAGGTCCTCCATTTTGATCTCACCCCTGAATTATTCGCCAAACTCAATGCTGCCGCAAGTTCCGTCAGGGTGAAATAAAAGATGAGGCATTCTTATGGATAAACTTGCTTTGGCAGCTGATTTTCATGAACGCGGCTACGGCTGCGCCCAATCCGTGCTGGCTTCTTATGCCAACGAATATGGATTAAGCGAGGAACTTGCACTTCGCCTTTCTACGGGATTCGGTTCCGGCATGGGACGGCTGTGCGAAGTCTGCGGAGCATTGACCGGTGCCTTTATGGTCATCGGTCTCAAATACGGCAAAGTATTCACCAATGGCAACCGCTACGGCAACGAAACTGAAACCACGTACCGTCTGGTAATGGAACTTGCCCGGAAATTTGAGCAGCGAAATGGATCGATTTATTGCCATGACCTTATCGGTCATGACCTGAATGACCCCGTGGAGCGCGAAAAAGTGGCGGCAGCCGGTCTATTCAAGACTACCTGTGGCAAATGCATCCGCGATGCCGTCGAACTGCTTGAAGAAACTTTATAGGAAGGATCACATGCTGCTGACAGACAGTGAAATTGCCAAAATGATCGATCTCTCCTGTGTCCGCACCTGGTCGGACCAGGCGGATATTGAGGAAATGGTCACAGCTGCCAAGACTTATGGTTTTGGTCAGGTCTCCGTCCTGCAGTGTTTCATCCCCTATACCCGGCAGTTGCTCGGAAAAGACACACCGATCCATATCGTTGGGAACGTGAGTTTCCCCACCGGTTCGGATACTACCTCAGTCAAAGTGTTTCAGGCGGAAGAGATGAAAGAAGCCGGTTGTGATGAGATTGACATGGTTATGAACATCGGGCAACTCCTATCCGGTGATGTGGCAGAAGTGGAAAAGGATGTACTGGCTGTTGCCAAAGCCGTGCGACCTTTGCCGCTCAAAGTCATTATTGAGATCATGTACCTTACGCCGGAGCAGGTCATGGAAGCCTGTCACATCTGCCTGGCGAGCGGAGCCGCTTTTATCAAAACCGGAACCGGTTGGGCAGACCGCGGCACGACATTGGAGGACATCCAGCAAATTAAATCCATCGTTGGTGATCAGATCAAGATTAAAGCCTCCGGCGGC
The DNA here is from genome assembly GCA_018056725.1 of Anaerolineaceae bacterium. Taxonomy (GTDB): domain Bacteria; phylum Chloroflexota; class Anaerolineae; order Anaerolineales; family Anaerolineaceae; genus UBA6107. The sequence continues at coordinate 307 of JAGPFF010000023.1, read as the reverse complement.
ATCCGCGACCTTGATACTCTTGTGGCAATGTACCGCGCCGGCGCGCGGCGGTTCGGAGTAAACCTGAAAAGTGGAATTGAGATCATTCAGCAGGCGCAGCTATATTCCGCCAGCCTTGATAACGACATGACGTGACTTGGATTTTAGTGAGTGATTAATGGGACAGATGATAATTTCATTTGATTTGGGAACCGGTGGGAATAAAGCCTCGTTATACAGCGCCGAAGGACAATGCCTGGCAAGCACCTTTGAACCATATCCAACTCACTACCCGCAGGTGGGCTGGCATGAACAGGCTCCTAAGGAT
>JAGPFF010000022.1 GCA_018056725.1 Anaerolineaceae bacterium | reverse complement strand
GATTTACGGATGGGTTACAGTCTGATCGGAAAGATTGAAAAAGCAAAACGCTATGCCCAGGAGCGGGAACGGTTTGAGTTTCATTCCTTCACAGTTACAGTTAAAGGTGACAACAATTCGCATGAAGTGATCTACGCGGAAGGGGAATGGAAATGCGATTGCGAATACTTTCAGAGCCGTGGACGTTGTGTGCACACCATGGCGCTCGAAACTATTCTCGAAGGCATGATGGAACCGGTTCATGACAGTTTGCAGAATTAATCGGTCGCTCTTTTCTTCTGTCGAAGACCCTGGTCTTTGCTCCAGGGTCTTTTGTTAATCTGTAACCAGGTAGGGGCTCAGCCACTCCCGGCAGCCGGAATTGACCTCCGGGCTAAGGCTTATTTGCGGAGTTCGGTGCCAGCTTGCGGTGCGTTGGAGAGAAGCGGCAACGGCTTTCGCCATCGCTTCGTGCGGTTCTATTCCCGGTTCTAGATAAAAGCCCTTGATTTCAAAACATTTCGTTGCCCGGTTCGCCTTGGCATCCACTCTGGCAATCAGCCGGTCTTCATAAAGCAGCGGGAGAGGAAAGTAGCCATACTGGCGCTTCTCCGCCTTGGTGTATGCCTGGATCATGAAATCAAAACCAAACAGCTGGCGGGCACGTTCACGATCCCAAACCACCGGATCAAAAGGAGACAGGAGCGTGGTACAGGAAGCCTTGAGTTTCCCCTCTGTCGCCGCCGCGATAAGCGGCAGGTTCTCAGCTACGGTGAGCGCAGGTTCCTGCCAGCCCTCAACGCTCGCTTCAAGCAGAGCTCCCGAACGGACCATTTCGGACAGGAGGGTTTTCACGGTCATTTTTGGCAGGCGATAGTAATCCGCCACCCAGGAAGGGCGGGCGATGCCCAGCGCTCTTACGCTGCGCCGGATTAATTCACGATAAACCTCATCGAGTGAGGGCAGGGAGTCATCCTCCCAATCGGGTAGCACCCGTTGGGTAAGGTCATAGACGCGTTGAAAATTCTCGCGCCGTACCACCATCACCTCACCGCGGCTGAAGAGGTATTCCAGGGCTGATTTCTCGGCTTTCCAGTTCCACCAACCCCCTGCACCTTTTTCGCTTTTAAAATCCGCAGACCGGACAGCGCCGTTGGCAATCAGTGCCTGGCGCACCGTCGCCACTGCGTCCAGATTGCGGTCAATCCAACCCGAAAAATAGGTGTCGCGGGTTCCTGCCAGAATCAGCCGGCGGATGAGTGGGAAATCCTCCTGTGGAAGAAAACAGGCGGCATGCGCCCATTGCTCAAAAATGCGCCCTTCCGCCAGCAGCTCCTCCAACCAGGCAGGTGCATATTCACCCAACCGGCTGAAGAGAACAAAATAAGGCGAACGAGCCACCACATGAATGGTGTCAATCTGGAGCACTCCCATACGGCGAATCGATTGAAGAACTGCTTCTTTATCCGCGCAGGCGGAAGGTGCAGCGAGCAAACCCTGAGCTGAAAGATGAACTAACCGGACTTGTGGAAGCGTGAGCGTTGGTAGCTGCATGGCGGTTTTGGACGGTAAAGAGTGGAATGAGTGGCAGGTTTATTTACTTGATGTCAGGAGGCTGGAAGGTGTTTGGCGCAGAAACTCAGATAGGTCCAAATCAACAAAATTCAGCGAGCGGAGAGGGTGGGATTCGAACCCACGGTGACCACGAGAGCCACAACGGTTTTCGAGACCGCCCCGTTCAACCACTCCGGCACCTCTCCAGCGGATGAAATTATACCCGATAACCCTTAGATTTCCGCCACATCAAACTTGGAGGGATAGTAATAGGGACCAATATGGGCTTCATCAAGTTTGCCCATAAACACTTTGGCAGCGTCCTCTTCTCCATGCACCAGGAAGATCTTCTTCGTCCGTCCATTGGCGGCTGCGGCATAACGAAGCAGACCCTGCTGCCCGGCGTGGGCGGATAGACCGGAAATGACTTCCACTTCCGCCCGGCACTCATAGAGCTGTCCGAAAATCCGTACCGTTTTTACTCCTTCCACCAGACGGCGTCCGAGGGTATCGGGCGCCTGCCAGCCAACAATCATGACGGTGTTGCGCGGATTCTCAATATTGTTTTTAAGATGGTGGAGGATGCGTCCGGTTTCTGCCATCCCGGAGGCAGAAATGATGACCATCGGACCTTTTTTATCATTGAGCGCCTTTGATTCTTCCACTGAACTGATGTAGGTGAGAGATGGAAAATCCAAAGCGGGGTGCCGATGTTCGCGAATGAAGGCATTTGTTTCGGCATCAAAATATTCGGGGTAACTGGCAAAGATGCGCGAGGCTTCGACAGCCAGCGGGCTATCCACGTAAACCGGGATGGCGGGGATGGTTCCTTCGGAGAAGAGGCGGTTGAGAAAGTAGACAATTTCCTGCGTGCGACCCACTGCGAACGCCGGAATGATGATCTTACCCCCGCGATCAAACGTTTTCTGCGTCACAGTTTTGAATGACTGGAAAGCTTCTTCTACAGTGATATGTTCCATATCACCGTATGTGCATTCCATCATCAGATAATCCACGTCGGAAGGCAGCACCGGGTCAGTGACGAGGGGGAGGTCACTCCTGCCAATATCCCCGGAGAACCAGAGGCTTTTATGGCTGCCATTTTCATCAATGTCCAGCCGGATACCCGCTGAGCTAAGAATATGCCCGGCGTCCAAAAACCTCACGGTCACTCCTGGAACTGGCGAGAAAGCTTCGGTGTATTTAACCGGGTAATAATGTTCAATGGCGGCGGCAGCGTCCTGCCGGGTGTAGAGGGGTTCAACGGGCGGTTCTCCCCGGCGAAGGCGTTTCTTGTTTAAGTACTCAATATCCGATTCCTGAATGTGCGCGGAATCCATTAACATCACCTCACCCAGAGTGGCAGTTGGGGGTGTGGCGTAAATTAGTCCGTTAAAACCACTCTTGACGAGATTGGGCAGATTCCCGCTGTGATCGATGTGCGCGTGAGAGAGAACAACCGCATCCAGCTGCGTAGGGTCGAAACCAAAACTGAGATTCTGTTTATAGGTATCCGCGCGCCGCCCCTGGTAAAGACCGCAATCCAGCAGCAATTTGCTTCCATTGACCTCGATGAGATGTTGAGAGCCAGTTACTGTCCGGGCTGCCCCGTTAAAATGAATTTTCATTTTTACTCCTGTGTGTGAAGAACCTGGAAAATCGCCTCTCCATATTGTTGAAAGCGCCAGGGAATCGAATCCATGAGTTGCTTCAGCTCGCCCAGTGAAGTTGGGTTTTGCATCGCGATCGACTCCATAAAATTCCGTGGCAGTACAACGTCTGATTCGATATGCAGAGATTGACCCACGTTTTTGCGCCAGGTGTGCAAAGCTGCCAGGCGCTTCAATGTATTGTTATCCGGTTTGGCGCGATAGGGTCGCGCGGGTGGTGGATTATTTTCACCAACGGCAATTGCTTTAAGCAGACCCTCAGCGTAACGGTTAATCAACCGTTCACTCAATCCGCGGATTTGACGTAGCTCTTCGATGGAGTGCGGTGCGGCGCGGCTGATCTCAACCAATGCCTCGTTTGAAAGCACTTTGAAATGTGGTAAATCAAGACTGCGGGCTTGCTGGTCGCGATAACTGCACAGGGAGTGTAAAATTGCCGTTTCTTGCGGATTCAAACGAGCATTGCCTGCTACCTTCCAGCAGGAATTGCCGTTCGGTGCCTGGGAGGAGGGTTCAACATCACAAACCAGTGCAAAATCTTCTCGCGCCAGATCCAAAAGCGCGCGCACTTCAAGCTCTTCCGCCAGTAAGTCTTTGAGTTGGAAAAGGTAATGGGTGTCCATTCGCGCATAATCCAGCATAGCCGGTGGGAGGGGTCTTTTCCCCCAGTTGGCGCGTTGATACCGTTTATCCAGGTTGATTGAGAAGGAACTGCCGAGCAAAGACCCCAGCCCAACTTGAGTTTCACCAAGGATCCGGGCAGCAATCATCGTATCGAAAAGATTGGCAAATTGAAAGCCATAATCGCGTTTGAGGCAGATTAAATCATATTCTGCGGCGTGAAAGATTTTCTGCTGGCGGGGGTTGGCAAAAAGCGGTGCCAGCGGTGTGAGGTCATCAAGGGCGAGCGGGTCGATGAGGTAATCCGTCGAGGGGGTCGAAATCTGAATAAGACAGACCTGTTCCTGATAGGCATAAAGACTGTTGGATTCCGTGTCAACCGCAAGGATGGGGTCGCTTTGTATTGTTTTGACCAGATCTAGCAAAGCGTCGGGTGTGTCCACCCAGACGGGAAGAGCGATGAGCATGGATTGCATAGGGATCATTATAACCGTCTTTGCTGCGCAAATTTGTGATCAGGAGATTAACGAACTCATGCCCGGTGTTTTCCGGGCATGAGACTGCGAATGAATCACAATTTAGCGGCGCTGAATCGATCGGGACTCGGCAGGGCTGACCCCCGTTTGATGTTGAATGGATGGATTGGAATTGCCAACCGGATGCGCCATGGTGGGAGGAGTAGACCGCGGTTGAACCGCGTGACCCGTAACCGGTACGCCTGCGCTGCCGCGGCTATAGCTGGGAGTTGGACGGTTCTCAGGTGAAATCCGCGCCGGCACAACCGGGTGGGATGCAGCGTTGGACTCAGAGGCTTTTTTCTCTAAGGCGGAAGTAAGAGACCCGATAATCAGGACGCGAATCAGCCAGACCATGATCGCCACCATCACCGGCACAAGAGTAGTGAGATTGCGCATGGTGACAATCTCAGCGCTGCGCTGGGAATGATTGGCAATGGCAATGGTCACACCCCACCAGGTGAGTGTGGCGTTGAAGGCGGCGGCAATCAGCCAGGCGGCAAAAAGATACCATGCCCCCTTTTCCTCCCGGTTATGACCCTTTTGGGTGACCAGGCGGGCGAAACCGGCGAAATCGAGGCTGCAAAAGGCGAGGGCAAGCAGGGTGGACCAGTGAATGCCGGCAAATTTTAAGTTCCCCAATAGATCGCGCAAGGCGAAGGCGGTGGTGCTGTAATTGATGGCTTCAAATGCGATCAGCGCAAAAATAATAATCGCGCTATAAATGCCCGCGGTGTGAATGGATTTTTTCTGCATGAGTTTGAGCGGGCGGTCAACCATGGGACGAGAGGCGGTTAGGTTCATAGCTGTTCTCCTTGAAAGATGAACTTTTGATCCGAACAGCCTTATTATAGAACAATAATTCTAATATGTCAAGTGTTTTAGAAAACTCGTTCTAAACATTGGGAAGCAAAAAATCAGGCAGTGGCATGGGTGTCTTCAGGTTAATGATCAGCGGTCGCGCATTTTCAGGAATGTGATGCCCTGCTTCGACCAACGGAATCCCTTGTGCGGCGCAATATAACACCGCTGCCGAAAGACCGTGAGTGGAAAGCAGGATACGTTCTCCGTTATGACGGGCAAAATACTCGTTGGCAGCGTCGATCATTCGCCGGATCACATCCGCGAGCGACTCTGCCCCTTCTGCGCGCGGCGTAGTAAGATATTTTGGGTTGGGGGAAAAATCCGGGTGGTAAGTTTCGCGAACATAGTCAATGGTTTTACCTTCCCATACCCCCTGCCTGATTTCCCGCAGGCGTGGGTCGGTTCTGACGGGTACCTGCAGCACTTCAGCCAGAAGCAGAGCAGTCTGGTGGGCGCGTAGTAGATCACTGGAATAAATGGTAGAAAAAGAGGTTCCCCGTAAGTGCTCTGCCAGCGTACGAGCCTGAGCGACGCCAGTTTCATTGAGCGGAACATCCTGTTGCCCCTGGTAGATGCCGTTGAGATTCCAATCCGTTTGCCCGTGCCGGACGAGCCACAGTTCAGTCATAGTGCTGGATTATACATGAAATCCATCAGCAGATTTCTGTTAAGGTAATGTTACGCCTCGCCCTGCGATTTATGTGGATAGCGGCACAGGTTTAAAACCGGGCAATGCGCACAATCCGGTTTTTGCGGGTGGCAGGTTTCGCGCCCCAGACGGATGAGGTTTAAATGACCGGCATAATAATCAGCAGGGTCAATCAGCTGTTCCATCAGGAGATGGGTTTTTTCCACATTCATGCTGGCAGGGCGCACCCCCAGGCGACCGGTAACGCGATAGATATGGGTGTCTACTGGGAAAGCCGGACGATTGAGGGAAAACTGAAGGACAATGGCGGCTGTCTTACGCCCCACCCCTTTAAAGCGCAGCAGCCAGGCGCGCGCTTCCTCCAGTGGCAAATCCGCCAGGAACCCCAAATCAAGAGAGCCGGTTTCCGCATAAATCTGGTTGAGAACGGCTTTGATGCGCGGTCCTTTTTGATTGGCAAGTCCCGCCACGCGGATGGCTGCGATGATCTCCTCTTCGGGTGCCTGGCGCAGGGTATCCCAATCCTGGAAGCGATTTTTGAGTGTCTGGAAGGCACGATCGCGGTTGGCATCGTTGGTATTTTGCGAGAGGATGGTGGAAATCAACTCATCCACGGGGGAAAGGGCTTCCCGCCAATGAGGGCTGCCATACGACTTGGTCAGTGTTTTCAACACTTCCCGGATCAGATCTTGCGGGGGAGAAAAATCCATAACAGCCGATGGGGTTTGCGTTTAAAAAGCTGAGGGTTGTTCCAGCTGAGCACCGGTAGTTCGGCGTAAGTACTGGGCAATGCCGTAACGCGCGCGCTGAAGGTTCTGCAGCTCCTTTGCCTTGGGGACAGCGCAGTCCTTTAGAATATGACTGGCAGCCTTCTGAATATCCTCATTGCGCAGTGGTTGTGCGTTGAATTTTTCAAGCTGTTTGGCAATTTTTTCAAGAACTTTGAGCTGAGCTTTCACTTCCGCCTGACCGAGCAGACCATCCCGACCGGAGATGATTTGATAGGAACGAAATTCAGGTTTTAGCAAATCGGATAAGGCGTTCATCCATTGATCGAGATCCGCGCTGCCCAGGAAGGGAACTGCCTCAGGCATCACCGCATCTCCGACGAAGATCAATTTTTCCACCGGTAGGGTCGCCCAGATGGCTGCCGGTGAAGGACCCGGTTTGGCATCCAGCAGCAGAATGTTTCTTTCCCAGTGAATTTCCATGTGGTCGGTAAAGGTGATTTCCGGAGAACTCCACCGTATGTTGCCCAGAGAATTGTGCATCTCCCATTCCGCGCCAGTTTCCAGTCCTTGCGGGCGTAGATTGACCGGACGGTCTTTGAGACATTGAGCGAGTTTGTCATGTCCGATCACCGTACATTCAATCTGGCGTGAACCGAGAGTGCGGTCGTAATGGTCGTCCAGACTGATCAGCAGGCGGTCGGTACTGCCGCTGAATGTTTGCATCGAGATCCGCCACTGGCGGATATCATCCGGACGGAACGGAGCGTCAATTAAGATGACCCCCATGGACCAGTGAATCAACCCCAGTGTGACACCGGGGTAGTCTCTTTCAATGAATACCTGCGGAGCAATTTCGAGCATTGTTTATCCTTTTTGAGATGCCTGTTGTACCGGGTAAGGCAGGCTGAATAGAAATCTTGACCCGGCAGGTTTTCCACTTTCCACCCAGATTTTACCACCATGAGCTTGGACGGCGAGCTGGCAGAAGGAAAGCCCCAAACCAAGACCCCGTGATTTCCCTTCAGAATCCAGACGGAAATATTTTTCAAAAATCTGTTCTCGGTACATTTCCGGGATTCCGGGACCTTGATCTTCGATGAAAACCATTACCTCATCACGACCTGGCTTTACCCCAACCGTTATTGTGGTATTAAGCGGTGAGAATTTTATGGCATTTTCGAGCAAGTTGATGATTACCCGCCGGATCATGTCCTCATCTAATTCCAGCGTGGGGGTTTCAGCCGTGGCTATTTTTTCCAGGTTGATCTGTTTGCTCTCAAAGAGTGGTCTGACAGTCTCTATTGCCTCATCCACCAGCGCATCCAGATTCACGTTACTCTTACGGATAATTTCCTGACCCGACTGGAGACGCCGGATATCCAGCAGGGAACTGATCAAGCGCTGCATGATGGAGCTTGAACGATTGGCGATCTGTACTAGCTGCCAGATTTGTGGATCGCTCTCAGGAGTCAGCAATTCGCCCATCAATTCCAGACTGGAAATGACATTAGCGAGCGGCGAACGCAAATCATGGTAGATCATGGCGGTCATGGAATCCCGCAGCGCCTCCAACTTCTGGCGTTCGCTGATGTCGTGGAAGATCCACTGGATAAATTCATACTCATGGGTACGGTTCCAGGAAACGCGCACCTCAACCGGGAGTTCCTGACCGTCTTTTTTTTGCAGGGTGGATTCATATTGCTTGATGGAGAGGGTACGTTTATCGTTCATCAGGCTGACAAGGGTTTTTGCCCCTCGCGCATCCAGATCGGTCATATTGGTTTTAAGAAGCTCTCTACGCGTGTAACCGCTCACTTCACGCGCCAGCTTGTTAAACTCTATGATCAACCCATCCGAGTCAGTGACGAAAACAGGATCCGCGATCCCTTCGAAAAGCCCCTGGTAAAGATCACGGTTTTTTTGCAGGTCGGTATACAACTGGGCATTGCGAATGGCAATACCCGCCATGTCAGCGATGGCTTGTTGCAGCTGAAGGTGCGCCGGGGTAAAGTAATTAACCTGCGGATGAACGACGGTGAGCAGACCGAGGATTTCCTCCTGCATCATCACGGGTACGCAAATCGCGGATTTTGGCGCGCTATCCACCTTCCCTTCATATGTGCGCGCCATCCAGCGTTCATCCTGATGGGTATCCATAACAAGCGCGGGAGCCTTGTTCCGCATCACCCAGCCAGCCAGACCCGATTGGAGCAGATCCGTTACATAAAGGGAATCATTGGTTGTGATTTCGCCCTGGTAAAGCACGACAGCATCAACTGGTTTTCCTTCGGCATCGAGCACAAAAAGACTGGCTCTTTCCACGCCGAGGTTGCTAGACGCAAGGATCAAAACACGGGTCAGCACCTCATGCAGATCGAGGCTGCTTGCCAGCTCGCGGCTGACATTATAGAGAATCTCCAGATGTGATCGTTCTTCCTCAGCTGCCATGGTTCCCCTGGTAGTATTTGAGTCCTGTTCCTGTATTAAATAATACAATCTTTTCCTGCTCATTAATCTCCCCACTTTCCATCAATTTTTTCAAGCCGGCGAGGGTGGCGGCTCCTTCCGGTGCTGCCAGAATGCCTTCCAAACGGGCAAGCTCTTGCTGTGCGCTCAAAATGGCTTCCTCAGAAACACTTACCGCGTTGCCATGGCTTTCACGCAGGCAGCGCAGTACAAGGCGATCCGCAAAAAGCGAAGGGACGCGCAGCCCTGCTGCGAGCGTGGAAGCGCCCTCCCAGGGTTGAATGCGCTCCGCTCCCTCATGGAAGGCGCGAACGACAGGCGCACAACCGGCAGCCTGCACGGAAATCATACGCGGGCGTTTGGCTCCGATCCAGCCAAGAGTTTCCATTTCCGCAAAAGCTTTCCACATCCCCACCAGCCCGGTTCCTCCGCCAGTAGGGTAGAGGATGATATCCGGCAATTCCCAGGCAAAAGCTTCGGCAATCTCGTACCCCATAATCTTTTTCCCTTCGACCCTGAATGGTTCTTTAAAGGTCGACAAATCAAACCAACCTGATCGGGCTGCCTCCGCCGCAGCCAGGCGGGCAGCATCGCTGATCAGCCCATCTACCAGCTGTAGATCAGCACCTGCCATGCGCACTTCATATTGGATCAGCGAGGGGGTATCGGCGGGCATAAAGATATGCGCCTGGCAGCCGGCGCGGTCGGCGTAAAAAGCCAGTGCCGCTCCGGCATTCCCCGCCGTGGGGATGACAAATTCACGCAGACCCAGTTCCAGGGCTTTCGCGAGTGCAACAGCCATACCGCGAGCCTTGAAAGTGCCGGTGGGGTTGAGGGATTCATCCTTGATGAAAAGCTGGGGCAAACCAAGCACGCTCCCCAATCGGTTGGCGGAAAGGAGAGGCGTATCTCCCTCTCCGAGGGTGAGCTGAAAGTGGGGATCATTAACTGGCAGGAGTTCATGCCAACGCCATAATCCACGCCCCCGCTTTGAAAATTCTTCCCGTTGCAAGGCACCTCGCAAAGCAGCGAGGTTAAAATAGGTAAGCAGCGGGGAATTACACTGCGCGCAATAGGTTTGCGGTGTGAGAGGGTCAAATTCCCGCTGGCATTCAGGGCATTCGAGCGTATAGCGAGCATTAAATCCGCTTGACATTCTGTCATTGAGTATAGCATAGCGACGTGGAAATACAAAAAAACCGTCAGACTGATAGTGTGTCTGAAGATCGTCGCGGGTATCTGCGCGGATAAGGCGATTATGGATTACAAACGACCGGAGTCTGACCGCCTGCCTTATTGTTCAGATTCATCCCAAAGTAAGGGGAAGGGTCGAGGGTGTTTTCGATCTCCAGCTCATTGAGGAATTTCCCCTGACCGTCGTCTTTGACGATGGAAAAATGTAGATGGACACCGGTGGGATTATCCGGAGTGCCGGAATAATTTCCCTGATAGCCGAGCAGAGTGCCTGCTTTGACGAATACCTCGCTTGTGCCGGAGGGGAAGTCGCTCGAAATCAGACTGTCGCCATTTTCATAAGCCATGTGGGTGTAGTACAACCAGATTTGCCTGTCAGGGTTGAGGGGATCAGCCGGAACGCGCAAAATCACCGAGGATTTCCAATCTGCCTGGCGGGTGAGATAGCCATCATAAGCGGCGTAGACGGGCACTACCCCCGCTGCAGCACCGCCGAAAATATCGATTCCCTGATGACGGTGACCGATGCGGAAGGAATCCTCCCATAAATAACCAATATAACCGCTGGTGGGCATCTGAAAGGGCGCGTCTGAACAACGTTGCAGGGCGGGAGTTACCCATTCTGTGTGGCTCTCCGGCTGGCGCAGAAAGCTGAGCAGATCGCGCGAGCGGGAAGAACGAAAGGCGGGGTTGAGCCATAATTCGTAGGCTGCCACAAGGAGGATGATGACCAGCAGAGAGATCAGAATTCTGCCAAGACGTTTGTTCATTTTAGCCAGCAATTTCACCCAGCATGGACCAGGGTCCGGTCCAGGTAATTGTTACCGGCAGGGTTTTTCCTAACAGGTCAGATTGACTTTCCACAAAGACCAGTTTGTTGGTAGGAGTACGACCTCGCCAACGCTTTTTTACCTTTTGCTCGAAGAGGACGTGGGTGGTTTTTCCCAGATAGGAAGCATGAATTTCGCGCGCAATGGATTCCTGAAGAGTCTCAATGGCTCGGAATCGGCGCCATTTTTCCTCCGCGGGCACGTCATCCGGCAGGGTGCGTTGTGAGACGGTACCGCTGCGAGGAGAGTAGCGGGCGAGGTGAACCACATCCAACTTCAACTCCGCCAGCAGGTCATACGTGTGCTGGAATTGATTTTCGGTTTCACCGGGAAAACCCACGATGATATCCGTGGCGATGGAAACGCCGGGGATGCGCGCGCGGATTTTTTCCACCAGGCGGCGGTACTGGTCTGCGGTGTAGCCGCGTTTCATGGCGCTCAGCACGTCGTCATCACCAGCCTGATTGGGAATTTCAATGTGGGGCATCACTTTTGGCAACTCAGCGACAGCATCCAACAGTTCGTCCGTCATCCAGTTGGGATGCGAAGTAAGAAAGCGCAGTCGCTCCAGCCCCTCCACTTTGGTTAACTCATGCAACAAACCGGCAAGGGTTGGGTAATCAGGATTATCTTTCCCATAACGGTCTACGATCTGACCAAGGAGGGTGATCTCTTTTACTCCCTGCCGGGCAAGGGAGCGGGCTTCACGATAAATATCTTGCGGTGGTCGGCTCTTTTCCACGCCGCGCCGGTAAGGAATGATGCAATATGTGCAGGCGTGTGAACAGCCGTAAACCACTGGGATCCAGCCAATCACCTGATCCGTTGGGTGATCATGGGGCAGAACGAGATCGCCATCCATGAGGGCGTAACGACGTGCGGTTTCAGCCTGTTCTGCGTTGTGAATATCGCGTTGAATCAGGTACTCGATGAGTGGTGTGGGGTCTGAAGGGGGCGAAAAAACATCCACATAGGGGAACCGTTTGCGCAGGGGGCTGTTTTCTTTCGTACCAACCAGGCAGCCCATCAGGTTGATCACTACATCGGGTCGGGCGCGTTTGACCGGCAGCAGTGATGTGAGACGCCCATAAGCTTTATCTTCAGCACTCTGGCGCACCACGCAGGTGTTGAGCACGATGACATCCGCATCTTCTGCACGCGCACTGGGTTCATAGCCGAGATGTTCCAGAGCGGAAGAGACACGCTCTGAATCGGCGACATTCATCTGACAGCCTTCGGTCCAAACATGATATTTCATGGGCGTGATTATAACAGCACTGCCATAAAGCGCCCAAAATCAAGCGGCTGCGTCTTCTTTTGGTAAAATTGGAGAAGTATAATCCCATTAATAGCGGAGCATTGGCGGGAGTGGACGACTTATGATTCGAGATAAGAGACGAATATGAACAATAAAAAAACGGGCATCACCGCATTGATCTTGATTGTATCGGCATGCGCATTGGTGAGCATCGCTCTGGTTGTCGGCGCATACTTCTTATTGAAAGCGCAAAAGAATTACACCTTACCCACGCAGGTTGTGACGCCGACGGGTGTAGCAACTACCCCCGCGGAGGCGGGTACCCTGCCCCCTGAGATTTCAAGCCAGATGGATGAGATTCAGCAGCAGGTGATCACGATTCGCGGGTTGGATTTAAAGAATGAATTACAACGTGATTTGATGACCCCGGAAGACCTGAAAGAAAAGGTCATTAATGATTTCTTCAAAGATTACACCAACGAGGATGCATCGAGGGATACCAAAATATTAAGTACGCTCGGTTTGATCGACTCGAATTTTGATCTGCGTCAGTTTTACCTTGACCTGTATTCCGAGCAAATTGCCGGTTATTACGACAGCGAAACCAAAGAAATGTATGTCGTTTCCGGAGAAACCTTCGGCGGCACGGAACGTATGACGTACGCGCATGAGTTCAATCACGCATTGCAAGACCAGAATTATGATCTGGAAAATGGCTTAAAGCTTAATGATGACTATTGCGAAACGGATACTGAATACTGTGCGGCGGTTACCGCGCTGATCGAGGGGGATTCCAGTTTGACCGAACAATACTGGTTTATGCAATATGCCACCCGGCAGGACCAGAAAGATGTTCTTAAGTTTCAGGAATCCTACACCAGCCCGGTCTATGATAGCGCACCGGAGTATATGAAAGAGGATTTCCTCTTTCCTTATCTGCAAGGGATGGATTTTGTGACCAGCCTGCATGATAGCGGCGGCTGGCAGGCTGTGGATAAGGCATTCGTTCATCCTCCTGTGTCCACTGAACAAATCCTTCATCCTGAGAAATATCCATTGGATACCCCGGTGGTGGTGGAAATGCCCGATTTTTCCGGCACACTGGGCAGCGAGTGGCAAGAGCTCGACCGGAACGTGATGGGTGAGTGGTACACCTATCTGGTGCTGGCAAAAGGACGCTCCGCCGGTATTAGGATGGATGAAGCAACTGCCAAACAGGCGGCAGCAGGTTGGGCAGGGGATACCTACGTTTACTACTCGGCACAGGGGACGGGGGACTATCTTTATTCATGGCGCAGCCGCTGGGAGACGGTCGAAGATATGGATGAATTCTTCACCCTATCAAAAGATTATGGTGTGGCGCGCTGGGGGGAACCGGTGAGCAGTTTAAGCACGGAGGTGCGTTGGAATTCAGAATCGGACGGGCAGATCATTATGCGGCGCAAGGGCAGCGATGTCTTATGGCTGATGGGATCTTCTGAAAACGTTGTTGAAAAGGCACTCACTTTGTTGCAGGATTCCGGAATTTAACGATGCCGCTGGACCTGGTACGGGTGAAAGGGTTGTGCTTCGATGTGGATGGCACAATCAGTGATACGGATAATGCCTGGGTCGAGCGGATCGCGCAATGGCTGGCACCACTCCACAGCGTGATGAATAAAGCCAGTGCTCGTCGCTTTGCGCACTGGCTGGTCATGTTCACCGAATCCCCGATGAATTTTGTTTCTTACGTACTGGACACGCTGAGCATGGATGATGAATTCGGACGCATGTTTGACCACATGCGGCGCCGAGAAGGTGCTATTAAGACGAAATTCTTACTCATGGATGGGGCTGCTGACCTGCTTGCTGCCGCTCGGACTCGTTACCCTTTGTGTGTGGTCAGCGCCCGTGATGCTGGCACCACAGCTACTTTCCTTAACCAGTTCAACCTCCAGCAGTACTTTGTCGAAGTCGTCACCAATCAAACCTGCCCTCACACCAAACCGTATCCTGATCCGGTGATCTATGCCGCGCAAAAGATGGACCTTTCTCCGCGGGATTGTGTGATGATTGGGGACACAACGGTGGATATTCTAGCCGGGAAGCGTGCTGGCGCACAAACGGTGGGAGTGTTGTGCGGTTTTGGCACGACGAAAGAATTGCAGCGGGCAGGAGCGGACGTCATCCTCAACGACCTGCACGAGGTGTATCAATTGTTTTTCCCGTATTAGGGAGTTATGGTGAAGGTAATTTCAGGAAGGATGAGTTTATTACCCGCACTATCCCAGATCTTAAGATAAGCATGGTGTTTTCCACCAGACGCCTTCAACTGATATACAAAAGGCGGGGAGGTCTGGGTGAAGGTGAGGCGCCTGTCAATCCACCATTCCACCTGAGCAACACTTACAGCGTCCTCCACCCGGGCAGTCAGAGTAACACCGCCCTGTACTGGAGTGACCTCTTCACCATCCAGTGGGTAGGTGATCCAACCTGAAGGCGGAGTATTATCGACCGTCACCTGAGTGAGAGCGGTTTTCACGTTGTTCTTTTGATCCACGACAGTCAGACGAATTGCGTACAGACCGTCCATCTGACCAGTATCCCAAAGCCCCAATAGCCCTTCGCTCACCTGCTGGGTGGCGGGCTCGCCCACCTGAAGCCAGCTCTCCGGATTGATTCCTTCCCCTACCTGGAGCTGATAGTAAGCGAAATTCTCCATTTGTGCGCTTCCGTAGATCTTTACCTTGCCAGAAACGGCACTGAAAAGTGAGGGCTTGGTGATGTGAACCGCCGGGTCAGTGGGTGTCTGCTGAATGGCGTCATAGCCCTGTGGGATGACATCCAGACCAGCGTCGCGCGCCCATTCGCGGGCTTCTGCAGGAATATTGAGATAGGTGCGTTCTTCTACCAGGTCAGCAGGAGTGAACACTGTGGCGAGCAGACCGGTCTCGCGGTTGATCTTCGCCCGCGTGTAGAGGGTATCGGGCATGGTGGGCTCATTGCCGAACAGAAATACTTCATTCACCAGTTGCGGGCAATCTGCTGTGGGCAGCATGCCGGAAGGCGTGCATACTTTTACCTCAGAGACTCCCGCCGGCTTTTGCCACCCGGCAAAGGGAATGCTGCGGCTGGTGTATTTGAAGAGCGCATGCCACAAACCGGCAGCCATTTGTACATCCAATGTTGAGGTTGTGTCATCTGAACGGACCCCGATCCAGGTAAGCACCAGACGCTGCGGAGTATACCCCACTGTCCATACCTGCTGTGCGTCGTCGGCGATCCCGGTTTTTGCCGCTACCGGGGTGCCAATTTCAAGCTCATTGGGGTAGCCGAGGGAGAGCCAGCGCGCGCTTTCATCGCTGAATACGTGATTAACAAGATATGCTAGCGGTTCATCAAGAATGACTGATCGGCTGGGTGCAGACTGAGTGTAGATTTCTCTACCGGTGGGAGTGACAACGTTAATTACCGTGATTGGCGCGATTTCTCCACTGGCGGGATCCACGCTGCCAATACGAACCCCGGAATTGGCAAGCGTACTGTAAGCGCTGGACAATTCCATCAGTGTCGTAGGACTTGAAAAGAAGTCATCAATGCCTGTGGGGGCGGGAACCAGTGAGGTCAAGCCGACCAGGGTTCCAAGCCTGGAAATGTTCTCGATGCCAATTTCATGGATGAGGGCGGATATGGGTCGCAGATAGTCATTCGCCAGTGCGCTGCGCAAGGTGAGGGGTCCTTGAAAAGGTACGGCGGAGGATTTCTCCAAAACGAGTGCATTCTCACTGCTTGCCGGCACGTCCCACAACAGACTGGCAGGCGAATAACCCCTGGAAAACGCGCTCAAGGCAACGACGGGCGTTAACAATGATCCGGGTTGGTAACCGGAATCGTGACTGCGCTCGCCGGAAAGGTTGATCGGTTCAAGGTAAGCCAGAATTTCCCCGGTTGAAGGGTTCATGACCACTCCGGCAGCCGTCAGGGCTTCTCCGCTGACACCGGAAAGGTTTTGGGTCGGAAGGAGCAAATCCGCCTGGCAGGTAGAAGATTCAGGAGCGACCCCGGAAACGTTACTGTACTGAATACGGATCAATTGTGTCGTGGCGGTGCAAATCAATTGCGTCTGGAGATCAGCATCCAGGGTGGTGTACACGGTCAATCCGCCCCGCTGCAAACGTTGATTGCCGATTACCGCATCCAGTTGGTCTTCCACCTGCCGGATAAATCCCTCGGCAAAGGAGTCATTTTTTACTGGAGGTGCTGCCAGCGTTATTTTTTCGTTGATTGCCTGGTTATATTCTTGCTCGTTGATAGCTCCTTGCGCGAGTAGAACAGAAAGGAGGGCTTGTTGCTGCCCAAGAGCTGTTTGAGGCGCATCCAACGGGTTTAAGGCTGGGCTCTGCAGCGTTGCGGTCAGAAGGGCAGCTTCAGCCAGGGTGAGCGATGAGGCTGATTTGCCCAGATACAGTTGGGCTGCGCTTTCGACGCCAAAAGCATAGCGCCCGAACCAGGCGCTGTTCAAGTACCATTCCAACACTTGGGTTCTGCCATAAGTGGAAACCAGCTGACCTGCCAGCATTCTCATGCGTATGGCACGCGCGGAAGAAGAGGGTTCATTCCACAAGATCAGATCACTCACCAGCCGTTCAGCAATCGTTCTCGGGGCGGGCTCGTTCCAATTCTTAAGATCATAGCCGGGATTGCTCCAGAAGGTGGAATCGATTGAATCAATAACGGTGCGGATTAATTGTGGACTGATGGCGTTGGCTGCAAGCGGGTCAATAGGCAGGAAGCTGCGTTCCCGGTCATCCTCCTGATAGGTAAAGAGGGTGGTTGCCCCGCTGCGATCCACCATGCGCGTGGGTTGGAGCAGTTCGCCTTGCTTGGGATCCATCAACACAGGAAGAATTTCAATAGATGGAAGGTCTCGCGTAAATCGGGCGAACGAAAATGACGCGAAGAGGAGCCCGCAAATAAAGAGGCATACAACGAGTGTGAGGATTGTTTTTCCAACCCCGCGCCAAATATTATTCAGGCGGGTTGCGGAAACCTGCCGGGATCTCGCGCGATATTTTAGCAGCAGGTACAGATCGATCTTGCGCAAGTGGAATCACTTCCGTGGGGGGGTGGTGGGAGAAGGCGTGGTGGTCATCCCCACGCCAGGGGTGAGCGTCGGACCACTGGAGGGTGTACCGGAGGACGCGAGGGTGGCGCTTGGGGTTGGTGTAAGAGTTCGCGTAGGCGTTGGGGATGGAGTGATCACCTGCTGGTAGAGCTCAGCTGCGGCGGATGCGATTTCTGCTGGCAGCGTCCCTGGCGGAAATGCCAGCAGGGCATTCAGATCATTGGCGGCGGCATTCTTTTGATCCAGTCCGATCAGGGCTTGTGCACGCCAGTAAAGCGCCAGCGCTTTCTGGCGGTCGGAAGTTGCCAGGTCATAAGCCGCGCGGCAAAATTCATATGCGCTGCCGTAAAGTTTACGCTCAATCTGAATGCGACCAATGCCCAGGTTCGCCCCGAATGACTTTTTTTCCTGGCGCAGAACGGCATTGAAATCAAGCGCGGCTTCGTCCAATTTACCCTGCTGGAGATACACCTCGCCGCGGGCAAGCTGGGCAGGTATCGAACGGGGATTGAGTGCCAGTGCCTGTTCCGCATATTCAAGCGCTGCTTCATAATCCCCTTCATTCACCTGTACCGTGGACATCATGGCGAGAGCTTCGGTATCCTCGGGTTGATAGGTAAGGTATGTCTCGAGTGGCGGAAGAGCTTCCTGGATCGAGTCTTGTGCCAGATAAATCTCCGCAATGAGCTTGTAAACTGGCAGGTAGGTAACATCGATTTGATTGGCTTTTTGTGCTGCTGCCAGTGCCTGTGCCGGGTCATTCATCAGAAGATAAGCCTGGGCACGAATTAATTCAGTCCGAGGGTTAAGAGGAGCGTCCGCTGGCATTTTCTTCAGGGTGGCGAGCGCATCTTCAGGCTTTCTGGCGTCAAGGCTGATTTGCGCCAGCTCCTCTAGTGCTTCATAGAGCCTTGGATCGAGTTCGATAGCTTTTTCGAATTGCTTTTGTGCTTTTACCGGGTCTGGCGGATTGCTCATCATCAACACCCGACCTTTGCCAAGATAGGGAGGTGCGAAAGCAGGATTAATCCGGATGCAGTCATCATACGCGGTGGCAGCTTCGCTCAGCAAGCCCTGAAAGCGGTAAATCTCACCAATGTGGTACTGAATGTCTGCCGAAGTAGGTTCGGTATACAGCACCTGTTGGAAATACTCCAGTGCCGCCGACCAGTCATGGCGGGAATAGGCTTTCATCGCCGCCTGATACGCCTCGGTCAATTTATGGGGCGTGGCAGCGTATATTGGTGTGGCGGTATAAGTGGCTTTCAGCGTAGCCCACAACGGCAGTTGACCGGTTATTTCGGCGGTGGGGGTTAACTCGCTGGTGGCGGTGGGAGGGGGAGTCAGCGAAAAACGCAGGATGGGTGAAGTATCCGGACGGAATCGCGGTGAACGGGCGATGAAAATCAGAGCGACAACCAGAGCCGTAATGGTCACCCCTAAAGCAATCCACGAGGACAGCCGGGTCTTGGGTCGACTTGCGGGTCGTGTGGGTTGCACCTCCGCTTCAAGGGTAGTTTTCCATTTCAGTTTTTCTGCATCTATTGGGGGCGGAGGATTGGAGTCTTCAATGGGTTCGCCAAGCCAGCGCAAGCCTTGAACAACCATCGGGTGGGCTGGATTTATTTTTTGGGCTTCACGCAGGCAGAATTCGCGCTCCTTGACCGTCTCAACCAACGCACTCATCCAAACCCAGTAATCGGCATTAGAACGATTACGCTGCAACAGGCGCGTCATAATTTCCCGCGCTTTGGCGATTTCTTTTTTATCGATGGCTTCCATAGCCTCTTTGAAAAGAAGCTCTTCTGGCTGCATAAGTTGAGTGTAGCATAGGGTACCGCCCTCGGCAAGCACTCTGACAGGGTATAATGCCTTTTATGAAAGCGATCCGATTGTTTCTTGTAGGAGTTTTGGTTGCCTTAACCTTGACGGCTTGTTCCAACCCGCAAACCGAAACGCCCGTTCCTCTTTCAACTGAAATTCCGCTTACTCCTTACCATACTAAAACCCCCTTGCCGAGTGTCACTCCCACGCTAACCGGGCAGCCCACGGCTACCCCTCTCCCAACAGCGACACCTACCCCTAAGGTGTATACCATCAAAGCCAATGACACACTGATCACAATCGCGTATGCCTTCGGCATCACGGTTGCGGATCTTCAGACCGCCAACCCGGGTGTGAACCCCAACATGCTTTCTATTGGTAATACGTTGATCATTCCGCCGGTGAAAGTAACCCCCGGGGCGGTGGCGCCATCGCCAACACCCTTCGGGGTAACCCTGGGAGAGGCAAAGTGTTATTCTGCTCAGAGCGGCGGCTGGCATTGCTTTGCGGTGGTGGAAAATAAAAAGAAAAGTGCTGCTGAAAACCTAAGCGCCGCCTTCAGCCTCAGCGACCCTGCGGGTGGAGAGACCATTACTCGCATGGTCCCTCTCGCATTGAATCGACTCCCTGCCGGGAGCAGGCTGCCTTTCTACATTTTCTTCCCGGCTCCCATACCGGCGGAGGCTGCAGTAACCGTGACCCTGCTTACTGCAACGCGGGCGAATGAAACCACAGAAACCGTTTTCCAGCTTTCATTTGAAGATCTTGAAATTAACCTTCAAAAGGATGGCAGCTCGGCTACTCTCTCAGGCAGCATCCGGCTTGATGATAGCGCGAAAGAGATTCATCGAATTGTGCTCGTAGCAGCTGCTTACAACCAGATGGGTGAAATTATCGGGCTGCGCAGGATTGAACAGGAGATCACTCTTTCTGCTGGAGGCGAAAGCCCCTTTGATTTCGAAGTGTTTAGCGCGCATGGGATGATCCATACGGTGGAAGTGCTTGGCGAAGCTTACCCTTGAACCATCAGAGATAGGTAAATATACAGGATGGATAGTGAAGTATGGGCAGGAAGAATCTTAACCGAAAATTGCCGGAGGTAGTACGATGAAAAATGTTGTCATAGTGGATGCGATTCGTACCCCCATTGGTGCATTGGGCGGAGCGCTGGCACGCATACGCGCCGATGACCTGGGAGCGCTTGTCATTAATGCAATCGTCAAACGCAACCGGCTGGATGCTTCTGAAATCGAGCAGGTCTTTCTGGGTTGCGCCAACCAGGCGGGAGAAGATAACCGCAACGTAGCCCGCATGTCCTCGCTGCTGGCTGGGCTACCGGCGACGGTGCCGGCGGTAACTTTCAATCGTCTGTGCGCGTCGGGATTAACCGCGGTCAATGCCGCCTTTCAGGCAATCCGGGCTGACGAGGGTGAAATTTTCATAGCGGGAGGCGTGGAGAGTATGTCCCGCGCGCCTTACGCGCTGCCCAAAGCGGAAAGCGGCTTCCCGTTTGGCAATTTAACTGCTTATGATACAGCACTGGGTTGGCGCTTCCCGAACCCGCGCATGGCTGAAATGTATGGCACAGAACCGATGGGTGAAACAGCTGAAAATATCGCCGAACAATTTCACATCAGCCGTGTGGAACAGGATCGCTATGCCGCCCAGAGTCATCAACGTGCCATTGCCGCGATCGACGCTGGGATTTTTAATGATGAGATTTTGCCAGTCACTGTTCCCCTTAAGAAAGGAGAATCCACGGTAGTGGCACACGATGAGCGACCGCGTCGGGATACGACAGTGGAAAGTCTTTCCAGACTCAAGCCGTCCTTCCGGGCAGGTGGGACGGTCACAGCCGGCAACTCCTCCGGAATGAATGATGGCGCAGCCGCGTTACTGATCATGACGGAAGAAAAGGCTGCCGCGCTTGGTTTGAAACCGCTAGTGCGCATCCTTGCCTCAGCGGCTGCCGGCGTGGAACCGCGAGTGATGGGGCTGGGACCCATCCCCGCGACCCGTAAAGTCCTGCAACATGCCGGGCTGGAGGTACAGGATTTGGGATTGGTGGAAGTGAATGAAGCCTTCGCGGTGCAGACCCTGGCGGTGCTGCACGAATTGGGGCTTCCGGAAGCGATTACCAATGTCAATGGCGGAGCGATCGCTCTCGGTCATCCCCTCGGTTGTTCCGGAGCACGCATCCTGACGACCTTGATCTATGAAATGAAACGCCGCGCCGGTCAGATGAAGAGACCTTTCTATGGTCTGGCAACCTTGTGCGTGGGCGTGGGGCAGGGTGAAGCCACTTTGGTGGAATGGGTGGAGTCAGATTGACGGAGTCTGGAATGTGGACCATTCCAAAAACTTTTCCGTTCAGGAAGGGCAATTTTTGCTCTATTGTCTGCTCCAATCACACATCGGCACTTTTCAAAAAAGCCGGATTTAGCGATAATATACTTCGATCGGAGAATTTTGACCGGTCATCTATCCCCGGAAACGGGGAATAAAAAGGAGGAAGAATGCCCCCAAAGGGTCGGATCGTTGTCGACGAGAAGTACTGCAAGGGCTGCGAGTTGTGTGTGGCTAACTGTCCCCAACATGTGTTGGGTCTGGACCACGATCACCTCACCGCGAAAGGCTATCACCCCGCTGCCTTGATTGCAGAAGGCTGCACAGGCTGCGGGATCTGTTCTGTGGTTTGCTCTGAAGCGGCTATAACGGTTTACCGCATTAAAACCGGCGTAACCCGGGAACTGGAATAGGAGGCGGCGATGGCGAAAGAACTGATGAAAGGGAATGAAGCTGTCGCGGAGGCTGCCGTGCGAGCCGGTCTGGCAGCATATTTCGGTTACCCGATTACCCCACAAACCGAGCTGCTGGAATACCTTTCCCGCCGTATGCCTGAACTGGGACGTGTGTTTGTTCAGGCGGAAAGCGAGCTGGCAGTGATCAATATGGTCTATGGCGCAGCCTGCACGGGTCATCGGGTCATGAGTTCCTCCTCGGGACCTGGAGTGAGCCTGATGATGGAAGGGGTTTCTTACATCGCGGGTACAGAAGTCCCGGCAGTACTGGTGGACGTGATGCGAGGCGGACCGGGGTTGGGGAATATCGCCCCAGGGCAGGGGGATTACAATCAAATCGTGCATGGTGGCGGTCATGGCGAGTACCATGCGATTGTTCTGGCACCGGCAAGCGTTCAGGAAGCGGTTGACTTTACCGTAATGGCGTTTGACCTGGCGGAGAAATACCGTTCGGTGGTGGTGGTGCTTTCGGATGGCTCGATTGGTCAAATGATGGAGCCCTGCGAGTTGCCCCCGATGCAACCTTTGCGCACCGTCTTTCCTGATTGGGCGGTAACTGGCTCGGAAGGTCGTGAAAGGCGCTTTCTCAGTTCAATTAATATTGACCCTGCAGCGCAGGAAAAAACAAACTTCCGCGTCATGCGGCGCTGGCAGGAAATTGAAGCCAGTGAAGTCCGCTTTAAAGAATACTACATGGAAGATGCCAAATTTGCCGTCACAGGGTTCGGTTCCACCGGACGGGTGGCGCTTTCAGCCGTGCGTTCCGCGCGCGAGGAAGGCATTCCAGTAGGGTTGATTCGACCAGTCACCCTCAATCCTTTCCCGCGCAAGGTGTATGAGGAGGCGGCGAAAAAGTTGGATGGCTTGCTCGTCGTTGAGATGAACAATGGTCAGATGTTGGAAGATGTTATGCTTGCAACCCGCGGACAGGTACCGGTGGAGTTTTATGGCAGAATGGGCGGGATGTTCCTGATGCCGGATGAAGTGTTGAGGGAGATCCGACGGATAGCGCAAGGGAAAATCCCCGCGGAAGGGCACCCGCGTGATCGCTGGCTGGATCGTACCAGAGGCGAACATTAGAGGAGATGAGAATGGCACTTAATGACCAATTGACAGAAGAACTGGTTTACGCGCGACCGGACGCTTTCACTGATACCAGCACGCATTATTGCCCGGGTTGCACCCATGGCGTTGCCCACCGCCTGGTGGCGGAGGTGATCGATGAAATGGGCATCAAGGGAAAAACGATTGGCGTAGCTTCGGTGGGCTGCTCCGTGTTTGCTTACAACTATTTCGATGTGGACTTTGTGCAGGCGCCTCACGGGCGGGCACCGGCAATGGCAACGGGGGTCAAACGGGTCTTTCCTGATCGCATGGTGTTCACCTACCAGGGGGATGGTGACATGGCTTCCATTGGCACCGCGGAAATTGTCCATGCAGCCATACGTGGCGAAAATATCACCGTCATCTTCCTGAACAATACCAATTACGGCATGACCGGCGGACAGATGGCGCCGACGACACTGCCCGGGCAAAAAACCACCAGCTCACCCAATGGGCGGGATGTGGAACTGCAGGGATACCCCATCAAAGCGGCTGAGATGCTGGCTACCCTGGATGGCGCTTCCTATGTGGTGCGGAGATCACTGCACGATCCAAAAAACATCCGACTGGCAAAGAAAGCGATCCGTACCGCTTTTGAAGTTCAGGCGCGCGGTTTGGGTTTCTCAATGGTTGAATTGCTCTCCATTTGCCCCACCAACTGGGGGCTTACACCGGTGGAGGCATTGCACTGGATGGAAGAAAACATGGTTACCTATTACCCGCTCGGGGATTATAAAGTTCACCCGGCGATATCCAATCTCAGGTTCTAAGCGGAGAAGATCATGCAGACAGAGATTATCATAGCTGGTTTTGGCGGGCAGGGAGTACTGTTCGGCGGGCAGCTTTTGACCTACGCTGCAATGGATGAAGGGAAAGAAGTTACCTGGATCCCTTCTTATGGTCCTGAAATGCGTGGAGGAACCGCGAACTGCACAGTTGTGATCTCGGATGAAGAGATCGGTTCACCAATGGTCAGCAATCCGCAGGCGGCAATTGTGATGAACCTTCCTTCTCTGGATAAATATGAACCTTTGATTAAACCAGGCGGGTTACTGGTGATCAATGAATCTATGGTTGACCGGGGAGCAACGCGCAAAGATATCCGTGTGGTCACCATCAAAGCCAATGAGATTGCCGAGAAACTGGGAGATCAACGCATGGCGAATATGGTCTTACTCGGCGCGCTAGTCTCCAACCTGAAGGTGCTGCCGCTGGAAGCCATAGAAAAGGCACTGGCGGGTCACTTGCCCGAAAGGCACCGCCGGCTGCTGCCGATGAATTACCAGGCATTACGCGAAGGGGCGAAGGCGGTCGCTTCTTAAGAGCCACCTGATCCATCCTTCCAGGATAAACGAACCCACCTCACGTGTTGAGAGGTGGGTTTTCTCTTGACAAGAGGCTCAAAAGTATGTAAACTTATAATAATTATAATGTCTATAGAATCAATAGAATATATAAAGGAAGTTGAAACAAATGAGACTCTCAAAACGCGGTGAATATGGCTTGCGGGCGATGATTCAACTGGCTCATCCTACCCCCGAAGGCGGATTGCCGGTGATGCAGATCGCCCAAATCTGCGAACTGGAAAAAATCCCGGTCAAGTTCCTGGAGCAGATTCTGCTGTCATTAAAGAATGCCGGTTTTTTGCAAAGCAAACGTGGCGTCACAGGCGGCTACTATCTCGCCAGACCGGCTGAGGAAATCAAGCTGGGGCAAATTGTTCGCATCCTCGATGGACCCCTTGCGCCCATCCGCTGCGTTAGCCAGATGGCTTACGAGCCCTGCGGCTGCCCGGATGAACGCTCCTGCGGATTACGTTTGGTGATGGCAGATGTTCGCAATGCCATTGCCGATATTCTTGATAATACCTCTCTGGCGGATGTCTCAGCGCGCTCAAGAGTCCTACGGCTGGAATAAAGTTTTAATTTTAAGAAAAAACACTACTTAAATTATAGACATAGTCATATAGAAGGATAACTTGATGAAAAAATCACTTACCACCTTTCTTTCTTTACTCTTCGTTTTCGTGCTTTTGCTGACGGCTTGTTCACCGGCTGCTACGGCTGATACCGGTGGTACTATCGCCATTTCAGGTGCCTTTGCCCTTTACCCCATGATGACGCGCTGGGCGGAAGAATACACAGCGCTTCATCCTGAAGTGAAATTTGATGTTTCGGCGGGTGGAGCAGGCAAAGGAATGACTGATGCTTTATCCGGGGCGGTTGAAATCGGGATGGTCTCTCGCACGATTACCGCTGAGGAGGAATCTAAAGGAGCCTTCTGGGTACCGGTGGTAATTGATGCGGTTTTCCCTACTATCAGCGACAAAAACCCGGTTCGTGATCAACTGATGGAGCAGGGACTCACCCAGGAAGTATTCGCCAAACTGTTCATTAGCGGAGAGATCAAAACCTGGGGGGAGGTGATTGGCGATCTGGCGATTACCGATGAGGTTCATGTGTATACTCGCTCCGATGCCTGCGGCGCTGCGGATACCTGGGCAAAGTACCTGGGCGGCGCGCAGGAAGACCTGCTCGGCATTGGGGTCGGTTCGGATCCCGCCCTGCTGGATGCGGTGATCAAAGATCCTTTGGGAATTGGCTACAATAACTTGAATTATGCTTTTGACATCACCACTGGAGTAAATGTGACCGGGTCTTTGGTCGTCCCGATTGATCTCAATGAAAACGGGGTGGCGGATGCCGAAGAAGTCCTTCAATCCACCAGCGAAGCTATGCAGGCGGTGGCGGAAGGTAAATACCCCTCTCCGCCAGCCCGGGCATTGAACCTGGTGACCTATGGGAAACCTGAAGGGATCGTCCAGGACTTCATCCTCTGGATCCTTACAGACGGGCAGCAATTTATTCAGGAAAGCGGATACATCTCGCTTACCTCAGACCAGCTGGACGCTGCCCTGGAAAAAGTTAAATGATGCGCTCCTCTTCACCGCTCTCCATCAGAGAGCGTTTTTTTCCGCGTCATACGCATGACCGCGTCGGATCAAAAGTGTTATTTGCTTTAACTCTCATCCCTGTGATCCTGCTGGTGGGGGTGGCACTGGGTTTGCTGATCAAGTCATTGCCGTTATTGCGCGAACAGAATCTGTGGGGGCTGCTCAGCGGTACGCAGTGGAAACCAATGAAGGGTCAATTCGGTTTTCTCCCTTTCATATCCGCCACCTTGTGGGTGACTCTGCTGGCGTTGGTGATTGCTGTTCCACCCTCGATTCTGACAGCCCTCTATCTGGCGGAATACGCCAGTAAGTTCCTGCGGGCGCTCATGCGTCCCGTCCTTGACCTGCTGGCAGCGATTCCTTCGGTGATTTATGGGGTTTGGGGAATGCTGGTAATTGTTCCGTGGGTCGAAAAGAAAATGCTGCCATTTGCCGACTCGTTTGCGGGCGGAATTCCATTGCTCCAAACAGATAACCCCACCGGTTTTGGCATCCTGGCAGGGGCGGTTGTGCTGGCAGTGATGGTTGCGCCTTTCATCATTGCGGTAACCAATGAAGTGTTAATCGCCGTTCCCGATGGAATCCGGCAGGCATCGCTGGCACTCGGCGCCACCCGTTACTATACCATTCGCAAAGTGTTGGTACCCTCCACCCTGCCGGGCATCTTTGCCAGTGTGGTGCTGGGATTCTCCCGGGCGCTAGGAGAGACGATGGCAGTGCTGATGGTGGTTGGGAATGTGGTACAAATGCCGCACTCCATTCTTGATGCCGCCTATCCTCTGCCTGCGCTGATTGCCAATAATTACGGTGAAATGATGTCGATCCCTATGTACGATTCCGCGTTAATGGGGGCGGCTTTGATCCTGCTGGGGATGGTGCTGATCCTCAACGTAGCTTCAACACTAATCTTGCGCCGCCTGATGGGCAGGGTAAGGAGGGCATGGTGAAACCCTGGCGCTTTAAAAAGCGGCACATTGCTGAAACCATTGCCCGCTTCTTCATGTTGCTTTCGTTTTTGATCGTGGCAGCCAGCCTGATTTCCATTTTGTGGACGGTGTTGGCGCGCGGACTTCCAGCCCTTTCATGGCAAATGATCAGCCAGACCCCTAAGGGTGGGTATTACCTTGGCAAAGAGGGCGGGATCCTCAATGCAATTGTGGGTTCCCTGCTGCTGGCGCTTGGCGGAACAGTACTGGCATTAATCTTTAGCCTGCCTCTTGCCCTTTTCCTGGAAACTTATGTCATGAAGACCCGCTGGGCGAAGTTTGTGCGCTTGACACTGGATATTCTCTGGGGTATTCCCTCGATTGTTTATGGTGCCTTTGGTTTTACGCTGATGCTGGCGATCGGCTTACGAGCCTCGCTCTTGGGCGGAATCATCGTGCTGGCGCTGCTGGAGATTCCCATTATGACCCGCGCCATGGATGAGGTCATCCGGTTGATGCCAGCGGAGTTGAGTGAGGCTTCTCTGGCGTTGGGAGCTTCGAAGCTTGAAACTGCTGTGAAGATCACCCTCCGTCAAATGTTGCCGGGTATCACCACCGCCACGTTGCTGGCATTTGGTCGTGGCATTGGGGACGCGGCTTCTGTTCTTTTCACTGCGGGGTATACAGACCGCATCCCAACGTCGCTCCTCAGCCCAACTGCTTCCTTGCCGCTTGCCATCTATTTCCAACTTGGCACGCCTTATCCTGAAGTTCAGCAGCGGGCGTACGCCTCAGCATTGATCTTGACGGTGGTGGTGCTGGTGATCAGTCTGGGCTCACGCTTCCTCGCCGCCCGATTAAGTAAGTACATCAATAAGTAAGGATACCCGGTATGAATGAAAATACCCTGATTGAGATTCGCCATTTGAATGCTTATTATGATCAACAACAACCCGCGCTAAAAGATGTCAACCTCACCATCCCCCGTCACCAGGTTACCGTAATCATGGGTCCTTCGGGCTGTGGAAAGACCACGCTGCTCAAGACGCTCAACCGCTTCCTGGAGTTGACGGATGGTGCAAGCATTTCAGGCGAAGTGCTTATTGAAGGAGTGAATATCTACGATCCAAACCAGGACGTTACCGAAATTCGCAAAAATATTGGCTTGCTGGCACAGCGTCCGTACATGCTGCCGATGTCGATCTACGAAAATGTAGCTTATGGATTACGGCTGCACGGGATGAAGCGCGGCAAGGAACTTGACCAGGCGGTCAAGCATTACCTTGAGGTGGCGGGCTTGTGGGATGAAGTGAAGAATCGGCTGCACGCTCCGGCGACGCGGCTCTCCATCGGGCAACAACAACGACTGTGTCTGGCAAGAGGTCTGGCTGTGGAACCGGAAATATTGCTTGGCGACGAACCCACTTCAGCACTTGACCCCATCTCGGCAGCCAATATTGAAGCCCGCCTGCTGGAGTTGAAACAGGATTATACAATCGTCATTGTCACCCACACGTTGCGGCAGGCTCGCCGGTTGGCGGATCATGTCATTTTTATGTATCTGGGGGAGGTGGTTGAAGCGGGACCCGCCGAGCAGGTTTTTGAACATCCCCAGCAGGAGCGCACGCGCGGTTATTTAAGCGGCAAATTCTGATTTTTCCGGCAACGGAAATGCCATTTCAGTAGGAATAAAAGGGTATTCTTTACGGGGGAAAATTTTTCTCTCCTTGACTTAAATAGTTCGAGGTAGTATAGTTCGACCTCGCACTATCAAGAAGAGGAGCGATGAAACCAGACGATACAAATCTACAGGCAAGTGTACAGCCGGGGGAGGATTTCCCCTTTTTCAATCTCCCAAATGGTCAGGATATTGGCGGGATGAAAATTGCGCATAGCATACGAGTACTTGCCAGGCTTTTTGACCTGGTGGTGGCTCATACCCCAGCCTTTGGCGAACTTTCCGGGTCCCGGCTGGGTGTATTGCTTCGCCTCTACATGGAGGAGAAAAGAGGCAATACAGAAGGGATCAACCCGACCACACTCAGTCGTTACCACGATGTCCGCAAGAACACGATTAGTTCCTTGCTGAATGGTTTGGAAGAGAATGGGCTCGTAGAACGAAAATCTCATCCAAAAGACAGGCGGGCGTCACTGGTGCGGATTACAACCAAAGGTCGCGAGTTGGTAGAGTCTTCTGCACCACAGAGATTCAAATTCATGAATCAAGCCGTGGAAGGCTTATCCATTCAGGAGCGCGATCAACTAATCCTGTTACTGGATAAGTTACGCCATTCGATCCTTGCGAATACAGATATTGTTCCCCCGATGTGTCAATAACTCGATTTTGAGGAGATTTTTGCAAGAATGTTACGAATTTTTCGATATTTAAAGCCTTATACCTTATTTGTGGTGGTGATCTTTGTTCTCCTTTTCGGTCAGGCGATGGGAGAGCTGGCGCTGCCCAATTATATGTCGGACATTGTCAATGTGGGTATTCAGCAGGGCGGCATTGAAGATGCTGTTCCACAGGCAATTCGCAAAAGCCAGATGGACAAAGTGTTGCTCTTCTTAACCCCTGAAGAACAAACCACCATATTGAACGCTTATGACCTGCTCGACCCTGCTTTGGAAAACTATTCTGAAATCATGGCGCAGTATCCAGCTGCTGTGGATGGCGAAACCTATATTCGCAAGTCACTTTCGAAAGAACAAATCAGCCAGCTCAATCCTGTAATGGGTAAAGGTCTGTTGATTGTTTATACTCTGGAACAGGCGGCAACGGATCCAGCGAAAGCCGCCCAACTGGGTGCGATGACCGGGTTTGACCTGACCAAGTTGCCAACAGGGCTGGATATTTTTGCAATGATTCAGAAAATGCCTGCCGAACAATTGCAGGCTATGTTGAGCGCAGGGGGCAATCAAATCTCCACCCTGGATGAACGCACCCTGGTACAGGCAGCGGCTGCCGCCGTACGTGCCGAGAATACTGCCCTGGGCGCGGATGCGCAAAAGATACAAACCAATTATATTTTGCGTATCGGCGGGACAATGCTTTTGATTTCACTGGGCGTGGTAGCCGCAGTAATTGTGATCAGCTTTCTTTCTTCACGCACAGGTTCAGGCTTTGCACGTGACCTGCGGCGAGATATTTTTTCCAAGGTGGAAAGCTTCTCAAAGGCTGAATTTGAAACCTTTTCTACCGCCTCATTGATCACGCGCTCAACCAATGACATCACCCAGATGCAAATGGTGGTTACCATGATCCTGCGCATGGCTCTTTTCGCTCCCATCATGGCGGTTGGCGCCATCATCCGCGCAGTAGAGAAAAGCCCCTCCATGACCTGGGTGATTGGTTTGGGAGTGGCAGTGCTTTTGTTGATGATTACCATTGTCCTGATTATTTCCCTGCCGCGCTTTCGTATCATCCAAACGCTTATTGATCGCCTCAATCTGGTGACACGGGAAAGTCTTTCAGGCTTGATGGTGATTCGTGCCTTCAATGCGCAGGATTTCACCCTCTCACGTTTTGACAAAGCCAACCGGGATCTGACGGGGAATTCCCTGTTTGTCAATCGCATCATGACGATTCTTTTCCCGTTTATGACGCTTGTGATGAGCGGTCTTTCATTGCTGATCATTTGGACTGGCAGCCACCAGGTGGCAAACTCCGCCCTGCAGGTGGGAGACATGATGGCTTTTCTTCAATATGCCATGCAGGTGGTTTTCTCCTTCCTGATGCTTTCCATGATGTTCATTTTCCTGCCGCGCGCGGCGGTATCTGGCAAACGTATCGACGAGGTACTCCGCGTGGAGCCGGTCATTCGGGATCCTGAGCAGCCAAAGCCTTTCGATCCGAATTCGCGTGGTCTAGTTGAGTTCCAA
Organism: Anaerolineaceae bacterium; assembly: GCA_018056725.1. Classification (GTDB taxonomy): domain Bacteria; phylum Chloroflexota; class Anaerolineae; order Anaerolineales; family Anaerolineaceae; genus UBA6107. Next base: position 3,529 of record JAGPFF010000022.1, on the reverse strand, counting down.
AATGTTTCCTTCCGCTATCCGAACGCGGAAGAGAATGTCCTCTGTAATATCACCTTTACCGCCCGACCCGGTGAGACGACTGCCATTATCGGTTCGACGGGCTCCGGTAAATCCACTGTGATCAATCTGATTCCACGTTTCTTCGATGTGACGGAAGGCGCGGTGTTGGTTGATGGACGGGACGTCCGCGAAGTTTCGCAAACCGATTTGCGGGCACGGATTGGTTACATTCCGCAGCGGGGAATTCTTTTCTCAGGCACAGTGGAAAGCAATCTGCGCTATGCCAATGAAAATGCCCCCGAGGATGAAATTTGGCAGGCTATCGAGATCGCTCAGGCAAAGGAGTTTATTGCCTCAATGGAAGGCGGGTTAGAAGCTCCGATCTCTCAGGGAGGAACGAATGTATCGGGAGGGCAAAAGCAGCGAATCGCCATCGCGCGCGCCCTGCTAAAAAAGCCCTCGATTTACATTTTTGATGACGCGCTTTCGGCTTTGGATTTCAAAACGGATGCAGCGTTACGGCGTGCTTTGAAGAAAAGCACCGATAACAGCACAATGATAATTGTCACCCAGCGTGTCTCCACCATCCGCCACGCGGAGCAAATCGTGGTGTTGGATGAAGGTGAGATCGTTGGTAAAGGAACGCATGAGGAATTAATGGAAAGTTGTGAGACATACCGCGAAATGGTCTCCTCTCAGTTAACCCGTGAGGAGGTGCTTTGATGAGCAACGCAAATGGAATGACGGAAAACCCCAAGGAAAATACCCGTCAGCGACCCCCAATGGGGCGCCCGGGTGGTGGACCGCATGGCTTAATCAGGGGCGGGGAAAAAGCCCGTGATTTTAAAGGGACAATGGTGAAGTTGTTGCAATATTTGAAACCTTACCGGGCTCAAATCATAATGGTTTTCCTGTTTGCCATCGCTTCCACGGTATTTAACATCCTTGGTCCAAAAATCCTCGGCAAAGCCACGACCAAACTGTTCGAAGGCGTCATGGGAAAGCTGGCAGGGACGGGCACCGGAATTGACTTTGTATACATTGGCAACATCCTCTTGTTCCTGGCAGGTCTATATCTGCTCGCCGCTGGTTTTAGCTTTGTGCAAGGTTGGATCATGAGTGGCGTTTCAATGAAGTTGACCTACAACTTCCGCAAAGAGATTTCGGAAAAGATCAACCGTCTGCCCTTAAGTTATTTCGACCGCACCAGCCAGGGGGAAGTACTCTCCCGGGTCACCAATGATGTGGATACCGTCAGTCAGACGCTTAATCAAAGCCTGACTCAGATCATTACCTCGGTTGTAACCATGATTGGCGTACTGGTAATGATGTTCTCCATCAACTGGATTATGACCCTTGTTGCATTGCTGATCCTGCCAATTTCTGCCCTGTTCATCAGATTCATCGTCAAGCGATCGCAGAAATACTACAAGAAACAGCAGGATTATCTGGGACATGTGAATGGGCATGTGGAAGAAATGTTTGGCGGTCACATCGTGGTCAAGGCATTCAACGGTGAAAAACGGAGCATTGAAGAGTTTAACAAGTTAAATTCCACCCTCTATGATGCCGCCTGGCGCTCACAATTTCTCTCCGGTTTGATGATGCCTGTCATGAACTTTGTCGGCAACCTCGGTTATGTGGCTGTAGCGGTGCTTGGTGGCTTGCTGGCGTTCCGCAACATGATCACAGTGGGTGATATTCAAGCCTTCATCCAATATGTGCGCAACTTCACTCAACCAATCACCCAGATCGCCAATATTTCCAATGTGCTGCAACAAACTGCTGCAGCTTCAGAAAGGGTATTCGAATTTCTGGCGGAAGAAGAAGAAATGCCGGATACAACCAACCCGGTGATTCTGGAGAAGGTAAAGGGTCATGTTGAATTCAGGAATGTGCATTTTGGCTACAATCCTGAAAAAATCATTATCAACAACTTCTCGGCAGAGGTTACTCCCGGACAGAAAATTGCCATTGTGGGACCAACCGGTGCCGGGAAAACCACGATGGTTAAATTGCTGATGCGGTTCTATGATATTCAGAGCGGGGCAATCCTGGTGGATGGTTATGATATTCGCAGTTTCACCCGCAATGGATTACGTGATCATTTTGGCATGGTGCTGCAGGATGCCTGGTTGTACAATGCCACCATCTTGGAGAACATCCGCTATGGGCGTTTTGATGCTACCGATGAAGAAGTTTATCAAGCAGCGCGCACGGCGAATGTGGATCACTTCATTCGCACCTTACCGGAAGGGTACAACATGGTGTTGGATGAGGAGACCTCCAATATCTCACAGGGGCAAAGGCAATTGCTGACAATCGCCCGGGCAGTTCTCTCCAGACCCAGCATTTTGATTCTGGACGAAGCAACCTCCTCTGTGGATACTCGTACTGAAGTGCTCATCCAGAAAGCGATGGACAATTTAATGGTTGGGCGAACTTCATTTATTATTGCTCACCGCTTATCCACCATTCGCAACGCGGATTGGATACTGGTGATGAACAATGGCGATATTGTGGAACAGGGGACGCATGATCAACTGCTGCGTGAAAATGGCTTCTACACTACCCTCTACAATAGCCAGTTCGAAGAAGCTGACCTGTATTAACGAACGAATGAAGGATGAAACAGGATCCGCTGGAAGGATGGCGGATCCTGTTTGATTTCGGGAAGACAAAAACTATCATCCACAAGGCTGTCAACTTGTGGCATAATCGTTGAAAACCACTCGTTCAAGGATGTTTCATGGATTTCGGGCATATTTGTATTGTAGGGCTGGGGTACATAGGGCTGCCAACCGCGAGCATGTTCGCCCATAAGGGGATTCGCGTGACCGGCGTGGATAATAACCCACAGGTCATCGACAGCTTGCGCCAGGGCAAAGTGCATATTTTTGAACCCGGATTAAATGAGTTGGTAAAAGAAGTCTTCGAGAATGGCAGACTGGAAGTATCCGACCAGCCGGTGGAAGCGGATGCCTTCATTATTGCCGTTCCAACCCCTTTTTATGATGAAAAAAAAGCTGATCTTCGCTTTGTCAGAGCTGCAGCAGAATCCATCCTCCCGGTATTGCGAACAGGGAACCTGGTGGTGCTCGAATCCACCTCTCCGCCACTGACGACCCTTAATGTGGTGAAACCCATCCTGGAGCGTTCTGGTCTGCATGCTGGTAAGGATTTCCTGCTGGCTTATTCCCCTGAACGCGTACTGCCGGGGCAGATTATCAAAGAACTGGTTGAAAACGCACGTGTCATTGGGGGCATTGACCATGCTTCTTCCACTGCCGGACAGGATCTGTACAAGATCATTGTTGAGGGCGAGATCGTACTCACGGATGCCACCACCTCCGAAATGGTCAAATTAATGGAAAACACCTACCGCGATGTCAATATTGCCATTGCCAATGAATTTTCCCGTCTCGCAGATCGTTTTGGGGTGGATATTTGGGAAGCCATCGCAATTGCCAATCGTCACCCGCGCGTGCGCATTCTCAACCCGGGACCGGGCGTAGGCGGACATTGTATC